>NZ_QGMY01000002.1:654258-981388 GCF_003173355.1 Methanospirillum lacunae
GGTTGCTGTTCTAACTGAAGATGAAATGAGAATTTTCATTGCAGCATTGCGTTATGAAAGAATCCAATTTATTCAGGATATTCATGCTATCACTGCTTCCTGGAAAGAGGGGAATATAGATGCTCAATTTGATACCAGTGTATACCAGTCTGAACTCGAAACTGCAGGTGATGCGTTAAATAATATGATTAGGGAGATATCTAAACCTATTTCCCTTATCTCCAAAAATATCGAAATGATTGCACTCGGAGAGATTCCGACACCGATCATCAATTCATTTACTGGAGATTTAAGTATAATTATTCGAAATTTAAATACCTTGATCAGTTTTATTACAGATTTGGCACATGATACAGAATCTCTTTCTACGGCAGCACTTAAGGGAAATCTCAATACTAGAATTGATTCATCGAAATATCTAGTAGACTTCAAAAAAATAATAGAAAGTGTAAACCGCACCCTCGATGAATTTGACAAATCAAAGGTTTCAACTAATGGAGATAATTCTCATAGATTGAATGCCGATCTTATGATGATTGAAGATATTGAGCGTGTAAAAAGGGAGATAGATCAAGGTTCTCTTAAGGCACTCATCAACGAAGAGAATTATTCAGGCGATTCACGGGTTATTGTTGATTCTATAAACCATCTTATCAAATCTTTATCTGAACCACTCACGATTTTTGCAACTACTATTAATCAGACTAGTACCGGAAAGATTCCGGATAGAATACCTGAAGAATATTCTGGGGATCTAGCAAAGATTGCATCAGATCTTAATACAACCATTGATGCACTTGCTCTTCTCGTGTCTGATGGCCTGCTTCTAACGAAAGCAATTGAGGAAGGAAAACTAGGGATTCGAACTGATGTTACCCGACATCAGGGGCAGTTCAGAGCTGTAATTGGAGGATTTAATAATACCCTTGATGCAGTAGTCAAACCACTGAATTTGTCAGCTGAGTATGTGGACCGGATCTCTAAAGGAGATATTCCAGATAAAATAACTGATGAATATTATGGTGACTTCAACGAGATCAAAAACAATCTGAATGTGTGCATTGAGGCTATAAACCGGTTAGTCTCTGATGGTCTGCTGCTCACAAAAGCTATCGAAGAAGGAAAACTTGGAACCAGAGCTGATACCTCGAAACACTTTGGGGAATTTAGAGCCGTAATAGATGGATTCAATAATACTCTTGATGCGGTAGTCAAACCACTGAATTTGTCAGCTGAGTACGTGGACCGTATATCAAAAGGAGATATTCCTGATAAAATAACTGATGAATATTACGGTGACTTCAACGAGATCAAAAACAATCTGAATGTGTGTATAGAGGCTATAAACCGGTTAGTCTCTGATGGTCTGCTGCTCACAAAGGCAATTGAAGAAGGTAAACTTGGAACCAGAGCTGATACAACACATCATTTTGGAGAATTTAGAGCTGTAATTGGAGGATTTAATAATACACTTGATGCTGTTGTTAAACCTCTCAACATGTCAGCCGAATATATGGACCGAATCTCAAAAGGAGACATTCCTGATAAAATAACTGATGAATATTACGGTGATTTCAACGAGATCAAAAATAATCTAAATGTGTGCATTGAGGCTATAAACCGGTTAGTCTCTGATGGTCTGCTGCTCACAAAAGCTATCGAAGAAGGAAAACTTGGAACCAGAACTGATACAACACATCATTTTGGAGAGTTCAGAGCTGTAATTGGAGGATTTAATAATACACTTGATGCTGTTGTTAAACCTCTCAACATGTCAGCCGAATATATGGACCGAATCTCAAAAGGAGATATTCCTGATAAAATAACTGATGAATACTACGGTGACTTCAACGAGATCAAAAACAATCTGAATGTGTGTATAGAGGCAATTAATCGGCTGGTTTCTGATGGTCTGCTGCTCACAAAGGCAATTGAAGAAGGAAAACTTGGAACCAGAGCTGATACCTCGAAACACTTTGGGGAATTTAGAGCCGTAATAGATGGATTCAATAATACCCTTGATGCGGTAGTCAAACCACTGAATTTGTCAGCTGAGTACGTGGACCGTATATCAAAAGGAGATATTCCTGATAAAATAACTGATGAATATTACGGTGACTTCAATGAGATCAAAAACAATCTGAATGTGTGCATTGAGGCTATAAACCGGTTAGTCTCTGATGGTCTGCTGCTCACAAAGGCAATTGAAGAAGGAAAACTTGGAACCAGAGCTGATACAACACATCATTTTGGAGAGTTCAGAGCTGTAATTGGAGGATTTAATAATACACTTGATGCTGTGGTTAAACCTCTCAACATGTCAGCCGAATATATGGATCGAATCTCAAAAGGAGACATTCCTGATAAAATAACTGATGAATATTATGGTGACTTCAACGAGATCAAAAACAATCTGAATGTGTGCATTGAGGCTATAAACCGGTTAGTCTCTGATGGTCTGCTGCTCACAAAAGCTATCGAAGAAGGAAAACTTGGAACCAGAGCTGATACAACACATCATTTTGGAGAATTTAGAGCAATAATAAGTGGATTCAATAGTACTCTCGATGCGGTAGTCAAACCTCTCAACATATCAGCCGAGTATATGGATCGGATCTCTAAAGGAGATATTCCAGATAAAATAACTGATGAATATTACGGTGACTTCAACGAGATCAAAAACAATCTGAATGTGTGCATAGAGGCGATTAATCGGTTAGTCTCAGATGGCCTTCTTCTCACAAAAGCTATCGAAGAAGGAAAACTTGGAACAAGAGCTGATATAACACATCATTTTGGAGAATTTAGAGCAGTAATAAGTGGATTCAATAACACCCTCGATGCGGTAGTTAAGCCGCTCAATATGTCAGCCGAATATATGGATCGAATCTCCAAAGGAGACATTCCTGATAAAATAATCGATGAATACTACGGTGATTTCAACGAGATCAAAAACAATCTAAATGTGTGCATTGAGGCAATTAATCGGTTAGTCTCAGATGGCCTTCTTCTCACAAAAGCTATCGAAGAAGGAAAACTTGGAACAAGAGCTGATATAACACATCATTTTGGAGAGTTTAGAGCAGTAATAAGTGGATTCAATAACACCCTCGATGCGGTAGTCAAGCCACTCAATATGTCAGCAGAGTACATGGATCGAATCTCCAAAGGAGATATTCCTGATAAAATAACAGATGAATATTACGGTGACTTCAACGAGATCAAAAACAATCTGAACGTATGTATCGATGCTATTAATCGGCTTGTTTCAGATGGCCTGCTGCTCACAAAGGCAATTGAAGAAGGAAAACTTGGAACCAGAGTAGATACCTCGAAACACTTCGGAGAGTTCAGATCTGTTATCTTGGGGTTCAATAACACGGTCGATGCAATTATTAAACCTCTTAATAGGACTGCTGAGTATTTGGATCGTATATCGAAGGGAGATATTCCAGAAAAAATCACTGAAAACTCTCAAGGTGATTTCAATGAGATCAAGAATAATCTTAATGTTTGCATTGATGCCATTAATCGGCTCGTTACAGATGGTCTCCTTCTCACCAAAGCAATCGAAGAAGGAAAACTCAGCACCAGATCTGATATAAGCAAACATCAGGGAAACTTTAAAGAAGTGATTCTTGGATTTAACGAAACACTGGATATCATGATGAAACCTTTAAATGAAGCAATGCGTCTTTCATTGGAGTATTCATCTTATAATTTTTCAGCTCGTTTCGACGAGAACCTCATAGTTACTGGAGATTTTACGATGTTTAAAGATTCTCTAAACAAAGTAGGAATGCAGATATCTGAAGCTCTCAATGTAGTAAATTCTAAAGTAATGGAGATTGCAAGCGCTACTGAGGAAGCAAATGCAAGCACAGAAGAAGTAGCTGCTGGAGCCAGGGAAGTTACTGCGAGTTCAGAGATGGTAAGCGTAAATGCGGAACAAAGTAACGAATCACTTTCTCAAGTGCTCCGTGCAATGGAAGATCTCTCAGTAACAGTGGGTCAGGTTTCAGGTCGGGCCGATTCAGTCTCCAAGATAGCGTATACAACCAATGAACTCTGTTATAAAGGTACAGATGTTGCTAAAAAAGCAGAGATGGGAATGGAGGGAATAACCAAGTCCACTGAAGAAGTCAGTATAATCGTATCTGGTATCAAAACACAGATGCAAGAAATCGGCAAAATCGTAAGTCTGATATCTGATATCGCAAATCAGACAAATTTATTGGCCCTTAATGCTGCAATTGAAGCTGCAAGAGCAGGAGATGCAGGTAGAGGATTTGCGGTAGTTGCTTCAGAAGTTAAATCACTCGCACAGGAATCCCGACATTCAGCTGAGAATATCGCCTCAATGATTACTGATCTGCAACAGAAATCAGAACAGGCATCTAAGGCTATGACTGCTGCTGATATACAGGTGAAAACCGGAAATGCAGCATTAAGTGAGACTTTGCAGGTTTTTAACTCAATCGTAGGATCAGTTGAGGAGATCAATAAAAGTATGGTTGATGTTGCAAGTGCATCAGAAGAACAGGCTGCATCAGTTCAGGAGATAACTGCAAGCATAAGTGAAGTTTCGAATCTTGTTCAGGGAACATCCACAGAAGCTCAAAAGTCATCAATTACTACAGGCGAAACATCAGTGGCAATAGACCAGATTAGTTCGGTAATTAATGGACTTAGTTCAATAGCAGAAACTCTCTCCCAGGAAGTCATTAAATTTAGATTATAAGTGTAATCATAATTTGAGGATAACCATGGAAGAATCATTACAAATAAAAAACCAAGACAAATCCGATACCATCGGAGATGAAGTCCAGGTTGTTGAATTTATTCTTGGTGAGGATAAATTTGCGATCAACCTTTTTGATGTACGCGAAATAGTTGAATCGTTTAGAATAACACCTATGCCACACTCAGCCTCTTATATAAAAGGTATCATTGATCTCAGGGGAGAAATTACAACGGTTATAGATTTAAAAAAGGTTTTGAAAATTTCTAAAAATACCTCTGCGGGTCAGGTAGACTCACGGTTTATTGTTCTAGATGAGAGTGTTACAGCGGTCAAGACCGGAATCTTGGTTGATGATGTTACTTCAGTTCTGACCGTTCCGGTATCAGATATTGATCAGGCATCGCAGAATGGAGCTGAGCGTACATTTATTCTGGGAATTATCAAAAAGTCAGTAGGTGATCGGGAGAGATCTCGAAAAGAACTCATCATCTGGATTGATATAAAAGATCTTCTTACAAGGGCTGCTCTATAAATTAACACTCGGTTTTCATTTGGTGGATATCGTAAAAATCTAAATTCAACTCATTTAGACCTTTTATGTATCTCTCCTAGGGTATGATCTCCTGAAATTTAACTTGATACATATGGTTACATTCCAAATATGGGATCTTCATTCCAATATACCTGAAATTGTTATTTTATTTGTGGCTTTATCCTTATGCTATATAGTTATAATTTCTTATAATTTTTGAAGGAGGAAACGCTCAATAAAAGACCATCTGGGAAAAAAGTCACCCAATTACCCCCTATATGAGTAATTTGGAAGTAAACTGTGTATAAGTGAAGGATTTACTTTTTAAAAAAGACTATGTATTGCCCATTTTAGAGATCAAGTTGTCGCAAATATCACGAATTTTAGAATTTTTAAAAGATCACCCTGAAGGTGCATGTGTTTCAGAGATCTCTGCAGCTCTAGAAATGAATCGTAATTATGCTGCTAAGTTTCTTACCATATTATATCGTCAGGGTCAGATAGATCTTCGTATTTATGGGAAAACACGCCTTTACCAAATCTGCAATAGGGTACCTTTTCATGCAATTTGTCTTATTAGCAATGGTGTCACTCTTGGTATTGATCGTCTGGGTATTATCAGAAAGGTATCGGGGTCTGTCGAGACGTTATTATACATGCAGATCGGAGAACTTTTAGGAGTTCTGTTGAAAAGTCTGAATCACCCTGTATTAACTAATAATGATATTCTAAACCAGGTGAGATTTCTTATTGATCGGAAGGGTGGTAAACCATATCACCAGACAATTAAATTCAGAGATAAGATGCTTCGGATTACATTGATATCCTGTATTTTTGATGATGCAATGACTGGTGTTGCTATGCAAATAACTGATTTCACTTCTTGGCATATCGACATAGAATTGATTGTAGGTGGAAAAAACAATGAGTTGCATCTTATCCAAGAAAGTAAAGAATTTATTATCAGTATCGGACCCGACGAAAAAATAATATTTGCAAACCATGCATATGCAAAGTATTGTGGTTTGGCAATTCAGGAATTGATTGGAAGACAAGGTTTGCCATATTTGTCATCCTATGATATGAGCCAAATACGTGGGGCGTATTTAATTTCTCATCCAAGTATTCCTTCAAGTCCAGTACATGTTACAGCGATTCTTCCAGATGGAGAGAAGCACTGGCAAAAATGGTCTATTTTTCCAATTTTTATAAATAACAAATTACATCAGGTACATCTCCACGGAAAAGATATATCCAAACTAAAATATCTGGAGCAGGAGATTCAGGAACTCAGACAGGAAGTAGCACATATTCTTAAAGAAAAAAATGTAAAACTACGGGACCTTACTCTCCAATTGAAACGGGAGATCGAAAACCGGATAGTAATAGAAAATCAATATAATAATCAGATAAACTTCTTTCGTTCTCTTTTATGTGATCATCAGGTCATAATTTTAGAAACAGATATTTCCATGATAATTACTTCTGCAATAATTCCAGATCAACTGAGTCATATCATCTCTAATAGACAATTAGTTAATTATCCTCTTCAGACAATTCTTTTAAATGAAGAAAAAGGATCAAATATAAATAATTATTATAATATTTATTGTGCGACCTCTGAATTTCGCAGAGTATTCTGTCATATCAGAACATGTTTCAAGATAATTCCAGTTATAACATCAGGAATTCCTTTAAAAAGATTAGATGGAGAATTCGAAGGAATGTGTATTATTATAGAGTTTCCATCATTATTTGAATAAAAAGATATTAATGAGGCTGGTGCATAATTGTTTTGGTGTTTTTGTAAGAAGATAATTTTCATTCAAAGGGCATAATAATTGAATATTTTTTTTATAATTATCTTTATTGTATCAATGATTTCGAGTTATACAACAGCCTTTCAATTATGATAATTAAGATGATATATCTGGAAGAATTTAGGGGAAGTAAATACTAAATGATTCACTACTATGAAGTTAATTAATATTTCTGGACATCTCACATCATACCTTTTAGACCGTAAGAAGAGCCTATTATTTCGAGATCTAAAATCGAGACTAAAATATTATAAATATATAAAAAAGATCTCATAATTTACGTTCATTAATTATGTGGGCATCATATCACGAGCAGATACAAATATTCCTTTAATATTTCCATCTTCATCCCGAAAAATTGAGGCATTACACTCAACAGGGATGATTTGACCATTCCGGTGTTTTATATTAATAGAATAATTTCGAACAATACCTTCATTAAAAACCTTCATAATCCCGTCTTCTACTTGTTCAGGTGACACAATATATGTACTAAATTTTAAACCAATCAATTCATCGCGATGATATCCGGTAATTCTTTCAATTGATCTATTAGCATCTAGAATAATACCATCTAATCCGATAAATATTAGAGAATCAACACTTGTCTCAAGAAGGCCTCTATGGTATGCATTTATTCTATGCAACTCATGGAAATGAATCAGTTTTTCTGAATTATCTCGTGCTACGGTCAGATAAATCAAAGATTCATCCAGAGAATCTCTATATGAAATGATCTCCTCTGTAACGGGTATATCCCGCCCAGTGAAGGAGATCAGGTTAAGTTCTCCCCTCCAAACCCCTTTTTCTGATGCAATTTTTAATGCTAAATTTAATTCTTTTCGGGATGTTTTTCTGATAAACTGGGCCATATTATATGAGTTAATAGGATCTGATTCAGGAATTTCAAATAATCTCCTTCCAGCCTGATTAATGTATTCTAAATAACCGTCTTTATTGTAGATTTTTATAATATCAGATGTTTTACCCATAATTGTAGTGAATCTTTTTAATTCTGTTTCAACTTTTTTTTGTTGTGTAATAATCTGTCCGACACAATTAATAGAAAGTTTTCTTTTTTCGGGAGATAATTTGGGAACACCGGACAATTCAACAAATACAAATGATTCATCTTTATCAAGAAATCTAAGTTCTAGTTGATAAAAAGGTTGAAACCTGGTACTCAGTAGGTACATATTTTCATCAAATATATGGACGTCAGCAGGAAACAGTAATTCTCTTATGTTTTTTCCGACTATTTCATCAAAAGGCAAATTTAGTGTTTTGCTGAAACCATCATTGATATTCTCCACAACTCCAAGATTATCTATCAATAAAATGACATTATGAGTTGATTGGAGCAGACTTTGAATTTCTATTGTTTTTATTTGATTTTTGTATTCATGAATTTTTACCTCTTCTGTAACCCGTGATAATTTTTGAGTAATTTCATGAATTTCTATATTTTTTTCTTTGAGAAGGGTTTGATATTTCTGTTTCCATTCTATATTTTTTTTTTCAAGATCTTTTTCTTTGGTTATATCAATGCCTTGCAGATGAACCTCTATCAGATTCTGATTTATGAAACTTCCGAAAATATTCCACTTTATCCATGTAATGGAACCATTTTTCATGAAACTCTGGAGAATTATTTCAGAATATGGATTCGTGAATGAAAGTGAATGTATTAAATTTATAAAATTTTTTTGATCTTCTATCATCAAACCTGGTAAAATAGTAGTTCCGATGATATCTCTTTTAGAAATCTGGTGAAAGGAGAGATAGGCACGATTTGCCGAGGTTATCTTACCATCAGGGGAGAGATGAAGAACCATATCAGGATTTTGTTCGGTAAGTTCCAAATATCGTGATTTCCATAATATTTCGGTTAATTCGAGGTTTTTTATATGAGTAATATCATTGATCGATATTGCCACTCCAATAGTTCGATCATCAAATATTATAGGAATTACCTTAATATGATGCCAATATGAAGGAGATTGAATTTGATGATTAAATGGCCCCTGTCCATCTAATGCCAGATTTATGGTATGAAATATAGTTTCATTTAAAAGTCCCAAATGACTCAGAATTTGAATCTTTTTTCCTATTACCTTCGTATCCGAATAAAAAAAAGGAGGAAGTTCTCCATTATTTTCCTTAATAATGAGAAATTGATCAAATCCTAATAAAAAACCTTCATTGAGTCGTGATAGTAAAAAAAAAGGTATACGATTTGAAAGTCGGTACACCTTCATTGTTCCATGAGATTTTAGTTCAACTCGCCCCTGCATAAGAAGAATTGAGAGATATTTGGCGACCAGGTTTCTATTCATTCCAAGCGATATTGAAATATCAGAAACACTTTTTTCTTCATATTGTGTTGATAAATATTCGATAATTGAACTCGCTGGTTCATATTTTGGAACCATAACATAAGCATCTTTGAATATGTTATATTAAAATATTCCTACGAATCGAGCAAATTTGCTTGGTTATTCACTGGATTTTTCTTAAATTACTTTTTAAAATACCCATTGCAATGAATGGTATTTTTCACAATTTTCCGGCGTAATTAAAAAAGAGAGATTTATTATGGAACAGCCTGAACAATTACCTGATGATTCAACATTTAAAATTGCAGATTTAGAACTCTTTGATGCCCTGGACCTACCGGCATTCACTGTTGATCGTTCCCTTACTATTAGGACGATAAACTATCCAGCTGCAGGGTTTGTTGGAATCCCTCCTGAATTCTGTATCGGTAAGAACTACCGGGAGATATTTAATCTCGAAGATGGGAAAGAGGGGGTTGATCCTACAGAACTTGTGATAAAAAATAATATCCCACGGGCTGGTGAAGGAATTGTTCGGGTTAAATCAGAATCTATTCCAGTAAAATATGGTGCCAAACCCATATCTCAACAAAATGGAGAAGTGGTAGGAGCAGTACATTATTTCATAGATCAACGTCAAAATGAAGTTCTTCATGAGATTACACACGTTTTGAATGATATTCGTGAAGGAAATTTGGATGTACGAATTGATCTAACACCTTATGAAGGTGAAGTCAGGGGTATTCTTGAAGCGGTAAATACTCTGATCGATACTATGTCCAAACCGCTCATAGAAGTTGCTTTCAGTTTAAAAGAGTTAAATGAAGGAAAAAATCCTAAAAAATTAAGTACAGAAAGATTAGGATTTTATCAAAAATTTGCTGAGATAGTTAATTTTACAATTAATTTTAAGGGAAATAATAAAACCAGTAGTGTCGATCTAACTAAAAATGATTCATTAGAAGAAACCCTAACTGGATCGTCATCCAACTTTTCTGATCTTTTTGATTCTCTATCAATCCCTGTTATTATGATTGATGGGCAGTCTAATATCTCATATGCAAATCAGGTAGCATTCACTACGGTGAGGAAATCCAGCAAAGAACTTCTTGGGCTGCCGATAACTCTTGCTTTTGAGAATACTGATTCAGATATAATTACAAATACCCTGCTTAAGGTTATTTCCGGAGACACACCTGACGGTCAGGTTTCCTTACATCTTATTGGACAGGATAGTCCAGTTTCCTGTGTGATAGATCCAATAAAAAGCCCATCCGGGTCCAGAATTGGTGCAATACTAACACTTCTCGTTGGAGCATCAGGAGATATCAGAGTTATTGAGGATCTTAAACGTGTAATGCATGAAGTCGAAGAGGGTTCTCTTAAAGCAGTTATTTCAGAACAGAAATACTCCGGTAATTCCAGGGTTATTGTAGATACAGTAAATGCCCTTATCAGATCTTTATCTGAACCATTCACTCTTTTTGCAATAACTATCAACCAGATCAGTGCAGGGAAAATTCCTGATCGAATCCCTAATCAGTACTCTGGAGAACTGGCAAATATTACCGTCGATCTGAACACAACCATCGATGCAATAGATCTTCTGATTTCTGACGGTCTGTTACTCACTACCGCTATTGAAGAAGGAAAATTAGATGTAAGAACTGATGCCTCTCGCCATCAGGGTCAGTTTAAAGCGGTGATTCAGGGATTTAATAATACCCTTGATGCGGTTATCCAGCCTTTGAATATAACGGCTGAATATCTAGACCGTATTTCTAAAGGAGACATTCCCAAAATAATTACAGACACGGCTCAAGGAGACTTTAATAAAATCAGAAATAATCTGAACGTTTGTATCGATGCAATAAATCTACTCGTCTCTGATGGCCTCTCATTAACCAAGGCTATCGAAGAGGGAAAACTTGGGACCAGATCTGATACGAGTAAACACTTTGGGGAGTATAGGGCCGTTATCCAGGGATTCAATAATACCCTTGATGCAGTCGTTCAACCTTTAAATATGACGGCCGAATATATGGACCGAATTTCAAAAGGTGATATTCCGGATAAGATCACTGATGAATATCATGGTGATTTCAACGAGATCAAGAATAATCTTAATCTCTGTATTGACTCAATAAATCTACTTGTATCTGACGGTTTATTACTTACTAAGGCTATCGATGAGGGCAAACTTGGGACCAGATCCGACACAAATAAACACTTTGGGGAATTCAGAGCGGTAATTCAAGGATTCAATAATACTCTAGATGCAGTTGTCCAGCCCTTGAATATGACCGCTGAGTATATGGATCGTATTTCCAAGGGTGATATCCCTGCAAAGATTACTGATGAATATCATGGTGATTTCAATGAGATCAAGAATAATCTTAATGTCTGTATTGACTCAATAAATCTACTGGTATCTGATGGACTGCTACTCACCACTGCAATTGAGGAAGGCAAACTCGGAACAAGAGCTGATACAACACATCATTCTGGAAAGTTTAGAGCCGTAATTGATGGGTTCAATAACACACTCGATGCCGTGGTTAAACCTCTCAACATCTCCGCTGAATATGTGGATCGTATTTCAAAGGGTGATATTCCAGAAAAGATCACTAACGAATATCATGGAGATTTCAACGAAATCAAGAATAATTTAAATGTCTGTATTGACTCAATAAATCGATTAGTATCTGATGGACTGCTTCTCACCACTGCAATTGAGGAAGGCAAACTCGGAACAAGAGCTGATACAACACATCATTCTGGAAAGTTTAGAGCCGTAATTGATGGGTTCAATAACACACTCGATGCCGTGGTTAAACCACTGAACATGTCCGCTGAATACGTGGATCGTATTTCAAAGGGTGATATTCCAGAAAAGATCACTGACGAATATTACGGAGATTTCAACGAAATCAAGAATAATTTGAATGTCTGTATTGACTCAATAAATCGATTAGTATCTGATGGACTACTTCTTACCAAAGCGATGGAGGAAGGCAAACTAGGAACAAGAGCTGATACAACACATCATTTTGGAGAGTTCAGGGCCGTAATTGACGGGTTTAATAATACGATTGACGCTGTGGTTAAACCTCTGAACATGTCGGCAGAATACATGGACCGTATCTCCAAAGGTGATATTCCGGAAAAGATCACTGATGTGTATTATGGAGACTTCAACGAGATCAAGAATAATCTGAATGTATGTATCGATGCAATCAACCTACTCGTTTCTGATGGTCTCTTATTAACCAAGGCTATCGAAGAGGGAAAACTTGGTACAAGATCTGATACGAGTAAACACTTTGGGGAATTCAGGGCTGTTATTCAGGGATTCAATAATACCATAGACGCCGTGGTCAAACCTCTGAACATGTCGGCAGAGTACATGGACCGTATCTCCAAAGGTGATATTCCGGAAAAGATCACCGATGTGTATTACGGAGACTTCAACGAGATCAAGAATAATCTGAATGTATGTATCGATGCAATTAACCGACTCGTCTCAGATGGTCTTTTATTAACTAAGGCTATCGAAGAGGGAAAACTTGGTACCAGATCAGATACGAGTAAACACTTTGGTGAATTCAGAGCGGTTATCCAGGGATTCAATAATACTCTTGATGCAGTTGTCCAGCCCTTGAATATGACCGCAGAATACATGGATCGTATTTCAAAGGGAGATATTCCGGAAAAGATCACTGATGTGTATTATGGAGACTTCAACGAGATCAAGAATAATCTGAATGTATGTATAGATGCAATCAACCTACTCGTTTCTGATGGTCTTTTATTAACTAAGGCTATTGAAGAGGGGAAACTTGGTACAAGATCTGATACGAGTAAACACTTTGGGGAATTCAGGGCTGTTATTCAGGGATTCAATAATACCATAGACGCGGTTGTTAAACCTCTGAACATGTCAGCAGAGTACATGGACCGTATCTCCAAAGGTGATATTCCGGAAAAGATTACCGATGTGTATTACGGAGACTTCAACGAAATTAAAAACAACTTAAACGTTTGTATCGAGGCAATTAACAGATTAGTATCTGATGGATTACTTCTTACCAAAGCGATGGAAGAAGGAAAACTTGGAACAAGAGCTGATACAATACATCATTTTGGAGAGTTTAAGGCCGTAATTGACGGGTTTAATAATACTATTGATGCTGTGGTTAAACCACTGAACATGTCAGCAGAGTATATGGACCGTATCTCCAAAGGTGATATTCCTGAAAAGATCACTGATGTGTATTATGGAGACTTCAACGAGATCAAGAATAATCTGAATGTGTGTATCGATGCAATCAACCTACTCGTTTCTGATGGTCTCTTATTAACTAAGGCTATCGAAGAGGGAAAACTCGGTACAAGATCTGATACAAGTAAACACTTTGGGGAATTCAGGGCTGTTATTCAGGGATTCAATAATACCATAGACGCCGTGGTCAAACCTCTGAACATGTCAGCAGAGTACATGGACCGTATCTCCAAAGGTGATATTCCGGAAAAGATCACCGATGTGTATTACGGAGACTTCAACGAAATTAAAAACAATTTAAATGTTTGTATTGAGGCCATTAACAGATTAGTATCTGATGGACTGCTTCTTACCAAAGCGATGGAGGAAGGAAAACTTGGAACAAGAGCTGATACAACACATCATTTCGGAGAGTTCAGAGCCGTAATTGACGGGTTTAATAATACTATTGACGCTGTGGTTAAACCTCTGAACATATCGGCAGAGTACATGGACCGTATCTCCAAAGGTGATATTCCGGAAAAGATCACTGATGTGTATTATGGAGACTTCAACGAGATCAAGAATAATCTGAATGTATGTATCGATGCAATCAACCTACTCGTTTCTGATGGTCTTTTATTAACAAAGGCTATTGAAGAGGGAAAACTCGGTACCAGATCTGATACGAGTAAACACTTTGGGGAATTCAGGGCTGTTATTCAGGGATTCAATAATACCATAGATGCGGTTGTTAAACCTCTGAACATGTCAGCAGAGTATATGGACCGTATCTCCAAAGGTGATATTCCTGAAAAGATCACTGATGTGTATTACGGAGACTTCAACGAGATCAAGAATAATCTGAATGTATGTATCGATGCAATCAACCGACTCGTCTCAGATGGTCTTTTATTAACTAAGGCTATCGAAGAGGGAAAACTTGGTACCAGATCAGATACGAGTAAACACTTTGGTGAATTCAGAGCGGTTATACAAGGATTCAATAATACTCTTGATGCAGTAATCAAGCCCCTAAATATAACCGCAGAGTACATGGACCGTATCTCCAAAGGCGATATTCCTGAAAAGATCACTGATGTCTATTATGGAGACTTCAACGAGATCAAGAATAATCTGAATGTATGTATCGATGCAATAAATCTACTGGTCTCCGATGGTATTGTGTTATCAGAAGCAGTAGACATGGGGAATCTTACCAAACGAACGGATATATCAAAGCATAACGGTAAATTTAAAGAATTAATTACTGGATTTAATAAAACATTAGATGCTGTAGTTGTTCCATTTCGTGTAGTTAATGATCAAATTATTGAAATTGCTGCTAGTTCAGAAGAAGCAACAGCTAGTATTGAAGAGGTTGCTTCCGGTTCAAGGGAAGTTGCATCAAATTCTGAACAGGTCAGCCTAAATGCAGAAAAGAGTAACGATGCCCTGAGGCAGGTGCTTAAGACCATGGAGGATCTCTCTGTTACAGTTACTCAAGTTTCTTTAAAGGCTGATTCAGTTTCTAAAATTGTATATACTGCAAATAAACTTTGTGAACAGGGATCTGGTTTTGCTCAGAAAGCGGAACAAGGTATGATAGGGATAACTAAATCTACCGATGAAGTCGGTGTGATTGTGAATGGCATAAAAAGTAAAATGGATGAGATTGGCAAGATCGTTAATCTCATCTCTGACATCTCTAGTCAAACAAATCTTCTCGCACTTAATGCAGCTATAGAAGCTGCAAGAGCTGGTGATGCTGGACGAGGATTTGCAGTCGTCGCTGCTGAAGTAAAATCCCTAGCTCAGGAATCACGAAGATCTGCTGAAAATATTGCAGAAATGATATCCGGATTACAACAGAATTCAAATGCAGCCTCTACGGCGATGGAAACTGCCGACATAGAAGTGAAAGCAGGCAATGAAGCTCTTGGAGGAACTTTAGAGATCTTTACAAAAATAGTTGAAACTGTCAGAGATATCAGTATGAATATTGAGGAGGTTGCCTCCGCCTCTGAAGAACAGGCTGCATCAGTCGAAGAAATTACAGCAAGCATTAATGAGGTATCTTCTATTGTAGAAGAAACAGCAAAAGAAGCACATAAAGCTTCTGATACTACTCAGGAAACTACAGCAGCGATAGGTCAGATTAGTCATGTGGTGAGTGGTCTCTCAGGTGTCGTTGAGACTCTTTCCTCTGAAATAAAAAGGTTTGACATATAAGGAAGGATCTATGTCAGAAATTCAAATATCAGAATCTGATATACCTTCTTCAAAAATAAAAATTACAAGTGAAAACGAAACTCTAGGTTTCGTAGATGAAGAAATTCAGATTGTGGAATTTATCAGCGGCAATGAACATTATGCAATTAATTTGTTTGATGTCAGGGAAGTTGTGGAATATACTCGAATAACCCGCGTCCCGAATACTCATAGATATATGCGAGGAATTATCGACCTCAGAGGAGAAATAATGCCAGTTATAGATTTGGGGGTACTTCTTCATTCTCATGATATGAATAACGTATCAGAAAAAGAAGAAAACTGCAGGTTCATTGTTCTTGATGAACATGTTGTCAACAAAAAAGTTTGTATAATGGTAACCGATGTTCTTTCGGTCTCCACTTTTTCCAGTAGTCAAGTGGATACGGGATCAACATGTGAAAATGAAAAAACGGGCCATATTCTTGGTATTATTCGAAAAGAGTTACGTAACGCAGATAAAATATCGAATGCTCTCTTAATTTGGATTAATATTGCAAGCCTTCTCCATGGTATTGAGATTAATTCTTTAAGATAATCTCAAAATGGCGTATTTTTTAAATATAATGATTATTCATACCTCATATCGTAGAAATTATAGATGTTATATCAATTCGCAGATGTCTTAGTGAAGAAGAAGTAATTAAGAACATCTCAATGTGCCTCTTTGCATGTTTCAATTCTCTGTATTTTTTTTAGAATTATACTTTTATGTAATCGATGTTTCAAATTAAGGAATAAAACAATATTTTAACTAATAATCTTTTCTTATTCGTATAAGAGAAACCATTTAATCTGAATCTTCCCATTCTTTATTTACAATATTCTTTTGAACTACTGATATTGCAGAGGAATATGAGACATATAATTGAATCAATAATATACTTTACATTGAAAAAATTAAAAAAATGAATATATATATTATATCATTATATGTCGGGGATAATTCAGGATGTATTGATTCTCTTCATGATCATCATGAATATCTCTGTCAGACCAATCTTTAAGAACAAGTTTGATACCAAATCCTAGTTTCCAGTTCTGATAAATTTCTTTGATGATAAAAGAGACAAAATCAGATTTTTGATGGTTGAGTTACCTTTTCTAATCCTTTCAATATCAGGGGAATTTTGAATTATGGTTTTGTTGATGGTATTGACCAGTTGTCAATGATAATGATATGGATTGGAACACTAATTAGGTAGGGCTGGATTTTTTTAAATACTAACAATAAGATATCTTGTTTTTCCAAATTATTGATGCCCTTTCTTATCTATGTCATATGTGGTTCATATTTATCTCATCTGAAAAACTAATCTAAATGTCCTATGATTATGATCATTCTTTCCCGTATAGATCACCCTAATTAAAAGATAACCCTATAGATTTAGTGAAAAATATTTATGGTTATGAAGATCCCTATATGATTACGAATTCGAAATTATGTTTATATATGTATCAAAGATACGGTTCGAAATATCTCAAAAAATGAAATAATAAGTATGGCATAAGGTGCCCAATACTTTGTTTATTTACAGGATTATCCCGGCAATCACCAGAGTCGGAAGCAAAGTCACCAATGCAATATGTGGTGCATATGCCGGAGCGGTCTGGAAATTATATTTTAATATTTTAAACATCTGGGTGTATGCTGTGATTACTGCCAGGAACTGGAGCACTGCAGCAAGGTAATACACACCGGAATTTCCTGAAATAATTGCAGCCAGTGTTGCAAGCATGGCGATTATGAGCATTCCAAAATGCGGAGCAAGACCCATTCCCTGCATCCTGAAGACAATAAATCCGGTTACGATACTGCTGATCATCACAGCAAGCGTCAAAACAAAGTATATCTGTTCCATAATAACCCTCAGAAATTTACGATGCTGAATGCAGGATCACTAAGCAACTGCAGGTATGTTGCAGCCCCGGCAATTTTTATGCCATCGACAAGATCCGTGTCTTTGATTCCCCGGAATGATGCACTCAGTTCACAGGCAAATACCGTAGCCCCGGCATCGAGAACCTCTTTCATCATACTATCAAGCCGGTCAAAAGCCGGATGCTTGACACTGGCTGCATTTCCAGCCCTGGCAATGCTTACTCCATCCATGAGCAGGAAGATGGTGACTGGTTTTCCCATGCTCTGGGCAACTTTTGCGAAGAGGAACGTTGCATAGGCACGTTCGGCATTTCCGATCCCATTGCTCTGAACTATGAGCACCTTCTCTTTCTGGACAGAAACCCCGGTTGATTGTGGTTTCTCGGCCTTCTCAACAACAAGGAAAAATTTCCCCTCCGCTTGACCGGTTGAGACAATCTTTGATCCAGCCGAGTTGACAGCAGCAGATATATCGTGGACAGAATCCTGGTTTGCAGCAATGATCTTCAGCTGTTCACCGGTTGACATATCCTTGAGCAGAGATCCTACGGTGATGACAGGACCGGGGCAGACATCTCCGCAGACATCAATCTCCTTCATCGTCTGACCGGTTGGGATAAACCTCATTTCAATAGTGTTTCCTGATTTCTGCGTTTCAACAGAATATCCAAATTGTTGCGCAACAAGGTCAAGACCGTTACCATTCCCTTCACTGATAATAAAGAGAAACTCTTCTTTCTCATCCGAATTTTTAAGAATGTTTCTGATAAGAAATGAGAGGTTCGGATCCTGGATTCCATACAATGAGATAGATCTCATTGGCTTTACCCCCATTTTTCCTGGAAAATCTTAAGAGCTTCAACCATAGCCTGAAGATTTTTCGCAGGAACCCCGATGATAACCTCATCATCAGCAATACCAGAATTCTTGCGTGAACCGTTGCATCCTAAGGTCATATTCAGGACTCCTCGTTCTTTCACGGCACAGACTGCATCTGCACATACTGATTGAATTGCTGCGTAATCTGCTGCAATTCTTCCTCCTTTTTCATGGAGATATGCCTGTGAAAGACGGAGTGCCTGCTTTGGATTGACAATAAACACAACAGAGTCAGGTTCAAACTCAGCTGATTCAAGTGGTGAATAGACGGTTGCATAGTATGAATCAGAAACCTTGGGAATTGCAGTCATCGTTTCAAGGGCTCCTTCAGGTGTTTTGAAGTTTCCAAGTTTCTGATAGAACTGCCCGGTTGCGATATTTTCAGGCATTGGTTCAATGCCAAGTACTGCTGCCCCACCTTTACATAGATGTTCTGCCTCGGTTGCATACCCTTTGGTTCCCTTGAGTCGTGCATCCTGAACAAACTGACAGTGCCTGCTCTTCTCGGGCATCTTTTCATATCCGGCCGGGATGTCTGCAACATCCTTGGCAAGTTTTACAGCAACCGGACTTCCTTTCATTCCGAGTAGTTCTTTGAGTTCTTCAGCAATTTGTGTGTATATCATAATTCATCCTCACACCATGAGCCACCGGGATGTTGACTCTGTAGTGTAACTATACTGTATAGTATAATCTTACTTATACTTTATCCTCATATTTACGTTCCTGGTGAACTTATTAATACATGTGGATTACACTATACAGTATAATCTATGGATTCTTCTCTCTCTGAAACTGAACGTCTTATCGTCTCTTATCTTCAGACACATTCCCCGGAAGAGTGTATGCTTGACAAAATATCCCTGGGAATCGGAAAAAGCAGGGCTACTGTCCTTAAATATCTCAACACACTCTATGCACTCTCAATACTGGACTTCAAGATCATTGGAAGAAATAAACTCTGGTTGGTCCGGGATTCATCGGTACCTTCAGAAAAGAACCTGCAAACAATAATTGCCCAAAGAACACAGAATAATTTTTCTTCTCTGGTATCACAGGCATCTGAACTTCATGATCTCACACTTCGGAGATTGGTATTATCCGATTCATTGGATAACTCTGATCAGGTGATACTAACAATCAACAGCGATTATACTATCATTTCAGCAAACCAGGAATTTCAATCTGTATTTCCTGATACGTATTCAATCAGGGACATTATTCTTCCAGAGAAACTCAAACAATTTGATCATGCCATACGAGCAGCCTTTCTTGGAGAAGAGATAGAATTAACCCTTGAGCTCCAGGAAAAACCCGGGATAATCCGGTTGTTCAGGCTATCATTATTCCCATCAAAAGAGAAGAAAAATTTCCCATACCTCGTTATTATCGGAGAAGACATTTCGTTTCATCGGACACAAAAAAAGCAGGAAACCCTGCTGTATCTTATCAGGTCAGCGGTGAATATTGAAAGCAGGGATGAACTTTTATCCCTCATGATGACAGGAATCCAGGATTCGCTACTTTCATATCGCCAAGGTTTGGTTTTGCTATCAAATCATACTCTGATTTATAAAACAGCAGAAGTTACACCTGCAGGACTCCAGGAACTTACTCACAATATTGATAAGGCAGCCAGCCTCTGTGAAACACAGATCATTACATTAGAGAACCCTGGCTCATTTTTCCAGGAATTTCCCGATAATTCTGATTTAAAATACCTTATCATAGTTCCCCTTCTTGAAGGTGAACAAACCATAGGTTCTATCCTTTTGTTTACTGATCATGAAGTAAACCGGGTGAATGTTGAATATGTTGAGATTATCGCAGATGAGATAGCTAATTTTCTTAAAGTTCAACGTCTGGAACATGAACGTTCCGAACTTATTCACTCATTAGAAGCAATAAACCGGATATCTGAAATTCTCAATACAGATGGGAATGAGGCATCACTGCTAGGAAATTCTATCGATAGTGCGATGGAGATCCTTGGATTTGATGTTGGGTGTGTATACCTGATGGATGAGGATATGGCCTTAACGCCAGCTGTCCAGCGGAACATGCCTGACAGACTTCGTGATCTCTGTATGTCTGGTCATTTTTCATCGTTGTTTGATAAGGCATGCCAAAGAAATTCTGTTTTGTACATTATAAAGAATAGTCCTGAATTTGCTGCGTTAGGTCCCGATATTGAACAGATTGGAGTTAAAACTATCCTGGTTCTTCCGATACGGGTTGGCAATACCATTCTGGGTCTTTTGAACATGGGAAGCAGAGAAGAAAAGATCTATTACAAAGGAAGTCTTGACAACATTTCGTCGCTTGGTATGCAGCTTGGAATAGCTCTTGAACGGACAAGACTCGCTCATGCTGCTATATCCGGTAACCACGTCTAAAATTATTATTATCTTTTTGATTTTTTACATTATAAAATGCGTTTCAGTTTATGAATAATACTGAAATACTGATGGGTATGTGAGAAAGACTTAATGCTGATATCACCCTTCTTTCTCCTTATTTAAGGAGTGTAAATCATGGACTTTACAGACATCGTAATGAAGCGTTATGCTACCAAGAAGTTTGACGGCCGGAAGATTCCTGATGACCTGATTGATAAATTAATTGATTTAATCAGGTTTGCCCCTTCTGCATTGAATCTTCAGCCCTGGAAGATCAAGGTGATTGTCGATCAGAAGATCAAAGAAGAGTTGAAACCTGCAGCATTCGACCAGGAACAGATCACCAGTTGTTCGCATCTGCTGGTATTTTGCGCTGATCCTGATTACAACAGTCTGATTAAAAGACTTGGTGATCTATTAAAGAAGAACCATGTTCCTGATGAGACACAGAATATGATCGTATCCATGGCCAGGAGTTTTGCCGACCAGATGACACCAGAACAGCAGTTTGCCTGGTCACAGGCACAAACGTATCTTGCTCTTGGAAATGCAGTAAACGGATCTAAAGCACTTGGATTCGACTCGTGTCCAATGGGAGGGTTTAATCCGGCAGAGTTTGCCCGGATTCTGAATATTCCTGCTCCCCTGGTTCCTGTCATGCTCTGTCCGGTTGGATATGCCGCTGATACCCCTATGCCAAAGGTCAGGTATCCAAAAGAGGATATTCTGTTCTGATACTTATTGAAATGGAAAAATTCAACAGGATATCATTCTCTAATTTCTTTAATTTCTCAATTTTTTTGTCCAGCCATGTATAAATCGTTATATAACCTGCCGGTTTGTATCATTGATATTCAATGGATTGTATTGTAACACCTGTTTAGGAAATGTTTTCACATGAGAATCTCCTGTTCTATCAACATATTCTCCTTATAATAATTCAAACGAAATCGGACCACAATCATTATGGTGTTCAAAACACATTCACAATTGTATCATGAGAGTATCGTGAACAAAAGGTAATTATAGAGAAGCAAAAGGGGAACTTGAATGTCAAATCAAAACAATGGAAATCTTGAACTGCTCGCCGACAATAATAGTGTCCTTGTCCTCATAGACTACCAACCCACGATGTTTTCAGGAGTTGCATCTGGAGATAAAACAATTATCAGAAATGCTGCGTATTGCGCTGCTAAGGCTGCACAGATACTGAATATTCCAGTTGTTTTATCAACAATTAATCCGCAAAGCAATGGAAATTTCCTTGAAGAAGTAACTGCATTATTTCCGAACCAGGAAGTGTATGCCAGAGTAATTCCGGGGTTTGATGCGTTTGAAGATGAAAAGACCTGGAATGCATTCAAAGTAACCGGACGTAAAAAAATGGTCGTTTCCGGTCTCTGGACAAGCATGTGCTTTGCGTATACTGCCCTGCACGGACTAAAAGAGGGATATGAGGTCTATGGATTAATGGACGCAGCCGGAGATTCCACGCCTGATGCTCATCGGTATGGAATCGAACGGATGCTTCAGGCTGGAGTTATTCCTATCACTGTTGAATCACTCGTTTCTGAATGGATGCATGCCTGGTCAAATCCAAAAGCCGGTGAATTGGTAAAGGAAGTGTACTCAAAGTATGGCTATATGATAGGACTTGGACGGGTCTGATTTTATCGAAGAGTCATTGATGAGAATTGTAGCCCGAAAATGTAAAACTGTATACTAATGATTTGAGGGATTTAGAATATATTATAACCAAATCCCTCATTTATACCTAATTTTACCTTATTTGATCCAGGTTATCAGTGCAGGCTTTTTGTCATGAGCATCCGGTTTTTCATCAGGGTATCCAAACACTATAGTCCCAACCGGAGAATATCCCTCAGGGATACGAAATCCTGCCATGATTTCAGGGTTATCATATGCTACTTCGGTTGACCCAATCCAGCAGCTTCCAATTCCTAACGCATGTGCAGCAAGCATCATATTTTCTGCACAAAGAGAGCAATCAATCTCTCTGAACCTGCTGGAACTCTTCCCGATTACCATTACCATGAGAGGGGCATGATAATAAATAGAGTATCCTTCACTAGAGAGGAGTTCTCTAAATTCATCTGACATCCCATCATGGGCATCTTTCATCAGAGATATCATGATGGGTTTGCAATAATCTGAGACTTTTTGCATGAAGTCCATATTTTGAATGACAATGAATGCCCAGGGCTGAAGAGCAAGAGCTGACGGAGCATATGTACCTGCCTTAATGATCTGTGTAATAACCTCATCCGGAATTTTATCAGACTTAAATTTCCTGATACTCCGCCTTGTCATAATAAGATCAAGTGGTTCTCCCATAGTCATATACCAAGTAAACTCCTGATGCAGAGATATAAGTATCGTTTCTTTTTATTTTAAATAATGAAAGAGTTTAATTAATTAATAGAAGGGTAATCCTGTCAGGAGGTATGGGACAGGGAAACGTGATCTGCATTCCGGCATTTTGAGCGGTTTTGATAATGTTTATTCCCACTGCCTCGATGGAATATCTGAGTTCTGATGGGTGCACACACACTCCTCCTTTAATATTGCAGGATTTGCAATGATCGCAACAATCTACCGTAAATACCTGAGCTAAAGGATTACCTGCAAGAAATGCTGTTCGTTCTAATTCAAGCATTATGTCATGAATTTTTCTGGATTCCTCATTTAATGCATCATTGAATTGGAAAGTTCTCTCCCTGATATCCTGCGAAACTGTAGGATCAGTTCTATTTCTCAGCAGCGAATAAACAACATCTGGTTCTGCAATAACTGAGGATTGAAATCTTATCAGAAGGGCATCCTGATATTCCAGTACCATTTGTTTAAATTCTGATGCTGTTGGAGCAAAAGGCGGACAAGAAAAACGTTGCCCATATGAAGGACATCCGGTCTTACATTTAAGCTGCACACGCTCCTCAATAACAATGTCAGATGTTTGAATAAGAATTGCATCAGTTGCTCCGGCAGATTTTACTGCTTCGACTAAATAGCCGTATTGTTTATCAGGTTCTTGACAAATCATATCTCAACTATCCTTTTTCTTGGTATTCATCAATCATATGTTTTTTTAAAAAAATTTCTTGAAAGTGAGATCTTCTGTACCTGTTATTCAAAGTTATATGACTCAAATCCGATGATTATATATTTTATTTCTGTTAAAACCAGGTTCTAGTCCCAAACATAAATACATGACCTTGAGGAGAAGACATCATTGTATTCAATATTTGATCAGTATCGCTTACCCATATAATCAGTATGAAAAAATACTGATATCGTCACTGATTATCCATAAACCTCCTTGAACTACTGAATATCTCAACTTTTTAAAATCCGGATAAAAACTGGAGAAATTAAAAAGATAAAACTGATCTATGGATATATGACTCTACGATGTGGTGAAGTTGTATACTATGTGACAACTTATGTACGAGGTAATCTACAGATCTGCCTCTATTGATTTTTTTCTCTCATGGTAAAAGCGTAAATACTATCTCTATTTCAAACGAATAATGAACAGGGCAGGACAAGATGTTACAGATATTATTATCACCAAAACAATTCTTTGAATTGTGTGCCGGATCAGAACCATCTCTGAAAAAACCTGCAGTAATAATTCTGCTGATCTCGATCTTCACTGGCTTTAGCGGTTATCTGGTGGGTGAAATCACCGGTCGGATGTTATCCGGATTTATGGAAGGATTGCAACTTATCACTGCAATAAGTACATCAATAACATCCTTTTTGGCTGTATGGATAATGTGGCTTGTAGCAGCCGTTGTCCTTATGATAATGGTAAAAATTCTGAAAGGAACTGGTTCATTTAAACGGTATGCTGAAATTGCCGGGTACGGGATGCTTCCTCAGCTTATCGGGGCAATAATAAGTACAGGTCTGGCGTGGTGGTATCTGCCAAAAATTCAGGTCTCTCCGATAAAAGGTACAGATCCTATACAAATCCAGGCACATATGACTGATTTTATGAAAAATCCCCTGATGCAGGAATATACCATTCTTTCAACAATATTATCAATAATATTTCTTCTTTGGGCTGCAAACATTGCTGCCATTGGCGTGGAAAAATGTTGTGGCTTATCAGCAAAACAATCCATAATTGCCGTCGGTCTGCCTGTGGCATTATATTTTATATACTCTCTTTATACTGTTTCTACATTGATTGGATGGCTTTGAATGAGATTTTCAATCATCTTTTTATTTCTGATATTCCTGGCTCTGGCACCAGTATATGGAGAAACCACAGTTGATCCGGTTGCTGCAGCTGCCCAGGTTCAGGTAAATTCAATCAGTATCGATCCAGAAGTGCTGATGCCGCTTGATACAGCCGTAGTAACCATCGTTCTTAATAATTCAGGTCAGGAAGCAGTTCCCATTAATCATGCATTAATGTATGATAAGAACCTGGATATCCTCTCTGACAATTATGAAAAAGTTGGATCAATCGGAGCAGGAAATACTCTGAAGCTTGAATATACCATCCAGGCAAAGGGAGATACCGGTATCTTTTATCCTATCCTTTCTCTTGATTTTCGCGGAGCACATTTCCTGAGATATCCATTCAGGGTCCAGGTACAGAAAGATCCGATTGAGATGTCTGTTCTTTCAAAACCAGAAATTTTTGTTGAAGGAAAGAAGGATATCGTTCAGCTCCATATTGGAAATCCCAGGGATAACACTGTTTCAGGAGTGACGATTACAGCAAATGGTACCGGACATGAAATTACACCATTATCGTATTTCATTGGTGCACTCGGTTCAGATGATGCTGTTGATATTCCCTTTAATATCACCCCGTATGGTAACAAGTCAGTCCAGTTTACCCTTGAATACCAGAACGGAATCAATCAGCATAATATCACATATACTCTGCCAATAGTTCTTGGAGAAAGCAGGAAACATGCAAATCCGGTTCTTTCAAATGTAATCATCACCGACGAGGGTGAATTTTTCAGAGTTACCGGTGATGTAACGAACTCCGGGCTTGAAACTGCAAACGGTGTAGAGGTTACCTCTGCTGCTCCGGCAAATCCGATCTTCCCGTATAAACTCTATGCAGTTGGAGCTCTGAAGCCGGATGACTTCTCAAGTTTTGAGATAACATTTAAGGCAGACGCCAATACGACGGAAGTTCCTCTTCAGACAAGTTTCAAGGATAGAGATGGAAATATCTTCTCTTCAGATACAAAATTGGAACTCCCTCATAAAGATACGATTACTGAAAAAGAACAGCCATCTCAACTGCCAGAAAAAACAATCTACCTAATCCCTGTCGGCCTCCTTCTGCTGGTTATTATTGCAATCTGGTACAGCAGGCGCAATAAAGCATGACCATGCCAATCATGACTGATACTGAACCGGTCATGGAATTCATTGGGGTATCAAAAATTTATCCCCTTTCTTCTGAAAATGTCACAGCCCTTTCTGATATTTCTCTGAAGGTGTTTTCAGGAGAATTTATTGCAATCATGGGACCTTCGGGATCCGGCAAATCAACGCTTCTCAATATGATGGGCTGTCTTGATGTTCCTTCTAAAGGAGATGTGTACATCAGGGGCCGGAGTATCAAATCATTATCAGATGATCAACTGACAACATTGCGAAGAGATGAACTTGGTTTTATATTTCAACAGTTTAATCTGATACCTCTTCTAAATGCACTTGAAAATGTGCGGTATCCACTTATTCTTAAGAATGGCATGACAGCTTCCAGAGAACGGTGCCAGGAAATATTGTCAGCAGTTGGGCTTGCACCAGCACTCTGGAATCACAGGCCAAACCAACTTTCCGGAGGACAACAGCAACGAGTGGCTATCGCCAGGTCTCTCATAAATAATCCGGCAATTCTCTTGTGTGATGAGCCTACCGGTAACCTGGATACAAAAACCGGTCAGGCCATTATGGCACTGCTTGAACGACTGTGTCATGATGAAGGAAAAACCATCATCATGGTCACTCACGATCCGAAAACCGCAGAATATGCACACAGGGTTATCCGGATAGAAGATGGCCATATTCAGGAGGAGACCTAATGGCCGGAGGTTCACTCTTTTTCAGTCTTGCTATCAGGAATCTGCAGATGCACTGGCTTCGTTCTCTTTTAGCCGCAATTGGAATTATAATTGGTGTGATGGCAATTTCCTCAATGGGAATCCTGGGAAATGCATTCTCACTCTCTATTACAAAATCACTTTCTGATGTCGGGGATTCTATTATTGTCACTCCTCATGTCGGATACCAGGGCGGAATGAGCAGCACCACAACAAGTGAACGCCTGACAGACAGGCAGCTTGAATTGATTCGCCGGGCTGCTGCTAATAGTAAGGTGTTTCCGATTTATGCCGGTGGAGACCGGATAAAAGTTCAGCGTGATACACTGTATGCAACGGTATATGGGATAGATCCCAAGGATCTTCCAACTCTCCTGGAGATTGATAAAGGACAATATCTTCGTGGATCTTCAGGGGTCATGATCGGATCCAAACTTGCCAAGGATAATAATCTGACAATTGGATCACGGCTATTAATTGGTGAAACTGAAACCGGTATCCGGGTTGTTGGAATCCTAAAAGAGCGGGGAATGGGATTTGATATCAATCCGGATAATGCAATTATCACCTCTGATATCTGGTACCGTGATTATTATGACGTTAAAGGTCATGATCAGGCTATCATTAAAGCATCAGATATCAAGGAGATAGAACAGATTAAAGGATCAATCGAGAAACAACTCAACAAAAGGGAAACTGAAGTTGATGTGTATGATACCAGAATGATCCTTAATTCGATATCAACTACATTCAGTCAGATCACTCTGTTTACGATGGCAATAGGGGGGATTTCTCTTATCGTTGCCGGTGTATCAATCTTTAATGTGATGATGATGTCTGTTATGGAGCGATACAAGGAGATTGGCATTCTCAGATCCATCGGGACAAAAAGAGCAGAAGTAAGAAGTATGTTTATTTATGAAGCGTTTCTCCTTGGATTGACAGGATCTGTGGTAGGAGGAATTCTCAGTTTTGGAGCCGGTTACCTGGTGGTTGCTCTGCTCCTTAAGGATGTATCATATCTGTACAATCCGGCTTCCCTTATTCAGATTCCTTATGGTATGGCTTTTGGTATTGTCACAAGTATGTTATCCGGTTTGTATCCGGCATGGAAAGCATCAAGTCTTAATCCAATAGATGCTCTCAGACATGAATAATTTTTTATCTGCAACTATTTTTTTTGATTGATGATCCGGAGTATCTGATTGTCATTCCCGTGATACATGAAGCAACTTCGTTCTCCAGATAAAGAAATTACTCTCCACCGGTTTTCTCTATTGTTTTTCCATATTTCACTGCGATTATTACACCGGAAAATACCAGGATTACTCCGATATATCCCTGGACCGGCAGTACTTCCTGGAGAAAAACATATCCAAACAGGGATGCAAAAACCGATTCAAGAGTGTAAATCAAACCGGTGTGTTCCGGAGAGGTGAATTCCTGGGCTATGGTCTGAAGAACAAAACCAATCAACGTACAAAATATTGCAAGATAAAGAATAATTCCCCAGCTTTCCAGAGGTGCCTGCGGGAATGGCATTTCAAAGATAAGCATTGCTCCGAGTGAGAAGAGACTGGTAAACCCAAGCTGGAGCACACCGATGGTGAGAGCGTTTTCTCCGCTGTTCAGGACCCATTTGGTAGTTATAATTACTATTGCATAGCAGATTGAACAGAAGAGACAGAGTATCGCACCAAAATCCAGTGCCAGACCATTTTTGAGTGTCATGAGGCCTACTCCGGATAAACAGAGACACACCGCTAAAAGAATAAAGGTATTTGGAATTCTCCGGAAGAATAGAATCTGAAGAAGTGGAACGAATACAACCGTTGTTGCCATAAGAAATCCGGCTGATGTCGTAGTGGTGGTTTTCATACCATAAAGGAGAAGTGTAAATCCACAGAAGTATCCAAATCCTAAAAGAGCACTGGATGCCAGTGTATGCAGATATATCGAAGAGCGACATTTCAAGAGAATGAAAATTCCGATACCAAATGCGATACTAAAACGAAGTGCTATCAGGGTGAAGATTCCGAAACTTTCCATTCCCCATTTCATCGCAAGATATGTTGAACCCCATATCAGGACAATGAAGATAAGGATGATATCTGCAGATTTTTGATTCATGAGTTTTTATGGGACTGGTTTGTATGGATATGCAGTATCTTGTTTCAGACTTAATCCGGTAATTAGGTATTGATGGATTGATCCAGGGTATAAGAGGGATTTCTGATAAAAATCAGATCCTTTGAGATAGTAAAACCGGAATATGATAGATTGATTCAAATATAAATTGTATCGTGACACAACCAGCAACAGATTTTCACTCAAAAAGATCATCCGAAAACATAATTACAGGATTTAATCCTGATTTTAACCTTACTTGGTTATGGTTTCTTGAAATTAGATAAATAAACAGATCAAGAGAATATATTGGCCCATAGAAGGAATATATGATCTAAAAAACTAATGTGATATATCACTTTCAAAATCCATTCCGGTTATTGAAACAAGAGGTGAATCTTCGCAATCATGATTATTGAATATATTAATACTGCTCTCGCACAAGCACATTATGAATTGATTGATGACGAAGAGCCTTATTACGGTGAAATCCCGGATCTACCCGGTGTGTTTGCTACCGGAAAAACTCTCGAAGAATGTAGAAAAAATCTCATGGAGGTCGTTGATGGATGGCTTATCATCCGTCTTCGAAGAGGAATGTCTATCCCCTCGATACAAGGAATAAGTATAGAAGAAATTCAACCTATAGATACTCATGTCAGGGCATAAATTAGGTCCTGTAACATGGGATGAACTCGTTAAAACACTTTCTCGTTTAGGATTCGATGGTCCGCATCAGGGTGGAAAACACCCTTATATGATAAAAAACGGTCTTGTTTTGACATTACCGAATCCTCATCGAAAAGAGATCAGTGTAGATCTTTTAAAACGTATACTCAAACAGGCTGATATTTCTCGAATTGAATGGGAATGTATAGAATAGGTACAATTATTCCTATTATCAAAAATGGGAATCAATCGAAAATAAATTTTTTTGGTACCCTGTATTTGATTCTATAATAATCAATTCTTCATATTTCCTGCTTTACTCCTAGGTTTTAAATTTGTATTCACTCCTTTTTGTTACACTATCTGGAATGCATGAAAGGAATTACATATTATAGAATTATGTATTCCATATATATCAAATAAAAACTAATCGGTAAATCTCCTAAATATTTTTATTTACGTATATTTATTGGCCTTCAAGTTAATCATTAGGCGGAAATGTTTAATCATATTCTTTCGGCAGGGCAGAAAGTTCTGAATGGAGGTCTCATTACCCGGAACGAAGCCCTGGATATTGCACAAGCCACCGGGGCAGATATCTATATTCTTGCAGCACTTGCATCCAAAATTCGCGAACAATATACAGGGAACCAAATTGATCTCTGCTCAATTATTAATGGTAAATCCGGGAATTGTTCTCAGGATTGTAAGTTCTGCTCACAATCAATATTCCATACATGTGCTATTGATACGTACCCACTGCTGGATGACGAAAAAATTATTGAATATGCCCATAGTGTTGAAAAAGCCGGGGCACACCGGTTTGCAATAGTTACCAGTGGAAGAGGTATTACTGAACATGATAACGATTTCATCTCAATAATCAGGATAATCCGTCGTCTTAAAGCAGAAACCAATCTCCGGTTATGTGTATCACTGGGAGAATTAACAGAGGAATCTGCGTTTATGCTCAAGGAAGCCGGCGTTTCGCGGTATCATCATAATCTTGAAACATCTGAAGAATTTTTCCCTCACATTGTCACAACTCATACATACCAGGATCGGATTAAGACTATCCAATGTGCCAGATCAGGAGGGCTTGAAATCTGTTCAGGAGGTATTATTGGACTTGGAGAAAGTATGGAACAGAGGATAAATTTGGCATTTGCACTTCGTGATCTCAATGTCGACTCAGTTCCTGTCAATATGTTGCATGCAGTACCGGGAACCCCGCTCGAACATGAACCCCCTCTATCACCCTTGGAGATAATTAAAACAATTGCTCTCTTTCGGTTTATTCTCCCGACAACCAGTATCAGATCTGCCGGTGGTCGTGAGAAATTACTTCGGGATATGCAATCTGTTGGTTTGATGGCTGGCCTGAATGGCATGATGGTTGGTAACTATCTCACCACGAATGGCCGGAGTATTTCAGAAGACATCTGTCTGCTTAATGATATGGGATACTCCTTGTAACATGACCGGGTATTTCAGCATAAAAATGCGGGCATCCCGGATTTTGAATCCGGATGAGCCTGATATGCAACCAATACAGGAGCATGTATCCGGAGCAGAACGGATCATTCTGAAAGAAGAGATAGATGAGATTAGTACAGCACTCATTCATCGTGCCCAGAACCATGATAACGGAGTACCTGATTTTATCAATCTGAAAATTCAGGGTATCAATCCTGAAACGATTACATATGTTCCATCGTTGCCGGTATACCTGGTTCAGGTTTCTGATCATATTGAAGCTCAAAAGGTCTGTAAAACGTTACTTGAGATAGCAGGGATATCTCCTCATTCTATTGATCATGCTTGTGAATTTTTAGAGAATGGGGATACACATGGAAGAGGTTTAGCCGGTGCCCTGGTTATGGATTCCTCTTCAGCTGCAATAAGAAATCCTGATGATAAAGGCATCAGGGCAACGACCATGGATTTTACTCCTTCTGCCCATCACAAAATACAAGAAATTTTAACTTTGTATGAACTTTCTCACACCCGCCTGAAGGAAGCCCTGGTTCTGGCCACCAAAGTTGCTTATGCACCCTGCGCCAGGGCAGAATTATGTTATTCTGATAATCCTGACTACCATATCGGTTATATCTCTATTACCGGAAAGGGATATTTTAGAATTCCTTATTTAAAAAGTTTATCTGCAAAAGGAGGAAGAGTCTTTTTTGTTGATACTGTTGATTTTTCATGGGAATCTTATTCCCGGTATATCAGGAGTACTCCGGTCCTTATCGATCGAATATCACCATTTAACAGGAATTTCTCATTAGATCAAATTGTATGACGATATAATTGAACACCGGGATATTATCATGAAAAATCAAACCATCGAAACTATCGACAAACAGTATGTCTGGCATCCATTTACACAGATGAAGGAATGGCAGGAAGAGAGTCAACTTGTCATAACCGGAGGAGAAGGGGTCAGGCTCTGTGATGAGAATGGGAACTGGTATTATGATGGCAACTCATCAATGTGGGTAAACCTGCATGGACATAGAAAAAAGGAACTGGATGATGCAATCATTCATCAACTGACATCTATTGCACACTCGACATTTCTTGGCCTGTCCAGCCCTCCGGCGGCTCTTCTGGCAAAAGAACTCATTTCAATTGTTCCAGAAGGGTTATCACGGGTTTTTTATAGTGATAGTGGATCAGAAGCCGTTGAGATAGCCTTGAAAATGGCATTTCAATATTGGCAGCAGCGGGAAAAACCTGTTCCGACTAAAACTATGTTTCTTCATCTGGTAAATTCGTATCATGGAGATACGATTGGTTCTGTATCAGTAGGAGGAATTGATCTTTTTCATTCTACATATCATCCACTGCTCTTTCCTACCATCAGTGTTCCCTGTCCATACTGCTATAGATGTCCGTTTGAATGTGAACCAAATTCCTGCAAAATGGAGTGCCTCGAATCCCTCACCAATGTAATTAAAAAGGAACATGAACGGATTGCTGCATTTATTATCGAACCACTGGCCATGGGTGCAGCTGGGATGATCACCTTTCCTGACCGATACCTCACCAAAGTCAGAGAATTGTGCAATACCTACAATATCCTCCTCATCGCCGACGAAGTGGCTACCGGGTTTGGGAGAACCGGGAAGATGTTTGCATGTGATCATGAAGAGATCAGTCCTGATATCATGACTGTTGCAAAAGGATTGACCGGAGGATATCTGCCTCTTGCCGCAACCATTACGACGGAAGAGATTTTTAATGCATTTCTTGGTGATGCAAGCGAATCCAAAACGTTCTTCCATGGTCACAGTTATACCGGGAACCAGCTTGCCTGTGCTGTTGCCCGTGCAAATCTGGAATTATTTCAAAAAGACCAGATAATTCCGGCATTGTGTGAGAAAGTTACGCTAATTGAATCTGAATTAAAATGGTTTTATACATTATCCCATGTTGGTGATATCAGGCAGATTGGCATGATGGTTGGAATTGAACTGGTCAAAAACCCTGATTCCAGGCAGCCGTATCTCCCTGAAGATGGAGTTATCAAGTCTGTAATTCTAGAGGCGCAACAACGTGGTATGATAACCCGCCCTCTTGGAAATGTCATTGTTTTTCTTCCACCGCTCTCCTCTACATTGAAAGAATTACACGAGATGCTCAATATTCTGTTTGAATCAATTACATCAGTTACACGTGATTGAATGATTAAGGACGCTAAATCCAGGATAGATGAAATACAAAGATCAGGGAAATATCGTCAGCTCCGGTTGGTAGAACAGACATCAGGACCTGAAATGGTCATGGACGGAAAGAAGTTACTAAATTTTGCATCCAATAATTATCTTGGACTCAGTAATCATCCGGTCATCTGTCAACGGGCATCAGATAGTATCGCCACCTGGGGGACAGGTTCTGGTGCATCCCGGTTAATTACCGGGAATACATCCATTCATGAAGAACTGGAAAAAAAGATAGCAGATTTTAAAAAACAGGAATCTTCTGTAGTCTTCAATTGTGGATACATGGCTAATGTGGGGGGAATTACTGCTCTCACAGATAAGGATTGTATCATCTATTCGGATTCACTCAATCATGCAAGCATTATAGATGGCGCCCGCCTTTCAAAGGCTAAGATAGTCGTTTATGATCATTGCGATCTTCGGGACCTTGAAGCAAAGATACGAGCTCATGGGAAAACAGGCGGACTTATTGTATCAGATGGAGTCTTCAGCATGGATGGGGATATTGCTCCTGTTCCCGAACTGGCAGAAATTTCCAGCCAATATGAATGTGCTTTGATGATAGATGATGCCCATGGTACCGGTGTACTGGGAAAGGCCGGAAGAGGAGTTTGTGAATATTTCAACCTCGATGATGGTGTAGATCTTCACATGGGCACATTATCTAAAGCTCTTGGGTCTGAAGGAGGTTTTATTGCAGGATCAGATCTCCTGGCTGAAATACTCAGGAATGTTGCACGCCCATTCATTTTTTCAACTGCACTCACTCCTTCTTCAATTGCTGCCTCTTCAGCAGCCATTGACATTTTACTGGAAGAAAACTGGAGAATTAGAAAATTATCAGATAACTCCCGGTATCTTCGTGAGGGAATACAATCCATGGGGCTGGATGTTCCAGATGGGATAACTCCGATAATTCCTGTTATTATTGGGAAAAACGATGACACGGTTTTATTCAGTTCAATTCTGGAACAGGAAGGAATATTTTCTCCAGCCATCAGACCACCCACTGTTCCTGAAGGTTCAGGAAGAATCCGGCTTACGGTTATGGCGACTCATACTCGTGATCATCTTGATCAGGCAATTTCATCCTTTGAGACAGCAGGAAGAAAAACAGGACTGATCTAATGAATGGATTTTTCATAACCGGGACAGATACAGAGATCGGAAAAACTGCAGTCACAGCAGCTCTTGCACAATATCTATCGGCCCGATACCGGGTTGGAGTATTTAAGCCGGTTCAGTCAGGTGTAACAAATCTTTTTGAAAGTGATGCATCCTATCTTTCCCGGGCTATAGGATATCCTGGACCGTGTCAAGATTCTTTTGCGTATTCATTCACAAAACCCCTCTCTCCCATTCAGGCGGCAGAGTTTGCTCACGAATCTATCTCTCTGGATAAGATTCTGGATATGTATGAGCGTGTTAGAAAAAGATCTGAATTCGTTCTGGTAGAGGGAGCCGGTGGATTAATGGTTCCGGTTGCAGAGAATCTCCTGATGGCAGACATTGCCATCAAATGCAATCTTCCGCTGCTGATTATTGCAAGACCGGATCTTGGAACTATCAATCATGTGCTGCTGACCATTCATACGGCCCGGTCATTAGGGATCCAGGTGAGAGGTGTGATAATTAACGGTTACCGGGTTCACTCTTCCGGTCCTGATATTGAAAAAACTGTGTCACTGATCCAGGAGTTTGGAGATATTGAGGTGCTCGGAGTGATTCCATGGATCGAAGCTCCCGATACCATGTCATTGATTGATCTGATCTCACAGTGGATACAGAACTCAAATCAACCAATCGCAAATCTGGGATGAATGTATTCGTAAACCATGAAGGTTTGCAAAAACGATGATCGTTGTTGGTTTCTGAATTGTTACGGGAATTTTAATATCATGAAAATCTTAAACGTATTATTCAGGATATGAGATTCTGACGTATATGATTCGTTTTCAAATATCATGTTTTTTTAATCATATGTGTTTATGTTTTAATTCAAACGAATAAAATGGATGTACAGAGATGATACTACTAATGAGGAATTAGATCCATGAACATTGTAAAGGTAAAAGATACCGATAAAACAAAGTATATGGAATTGCTGCTTATTGCAGATGAGCAGATAAGTATGATTGAAAAGTACTTGTATCGCGGTGATATGTTCGCTTTGTATGATGATGATGTCAGGGCAATTTGCGTTGTTACTCAAGAACAGCCAGGAATATACGAACTCAAGAATATTGTCACTGTTCCACAATATCAACGCAGAGGATATGGACAAACGCTGATTCAGTTTATTGTTAATTATTACAAAAACTCAGATAATGAGTTATTTGTTGGAACAGGTGATACTCCTACAATACTTCGTTTTTACGAACGATGTGGATTTGTAAAATCACATGTTGAAAAAAATTTTTTTATCGATAATTACGATCATCCTATGTATGAAGACGGGCATCAGTTAATTGATATGGTTTACCTGAAAAGACATTTATAATGGGGAATAAACATCACCTAATGTGAATATATCAACCGTTTGTAGTCGTTCGATAAACCTGGACATGAGTCATGATATAAAATCGGGTGGCTCATGCCTTCATAAGGAAAAGAACCACGATGATGCCATATCAGACATCACAATTCTGATTCATCTTTTCATTTCCTCTCATTTTCTCAGTTATGGTCAGATAGCGACTATCTTTTGTTCTCGTCCTACTGCACATATTGTAAGATCCAGGAGAAATAGAACAAACCCTATCGTCATTGTAGAGTGAAAATCCTGCAAAATATGTCTAACCTAAGATCAGAAGATGCAGTAATCCCATTTGTCGTAGTTCCCATCGTGAAACATGTTGCATAGAGAGCAGTTCCAAAAACGCTGCAGAGAAACATAGCAGTGACCATCAGTGATGATCCTGTTCCTTCTTCTCCTTGCGGAGCATCTCAACCATCCTGCTGGCAACCGGTCCTCCTGCACAGCCCCAAAAAAAACCCATGCATAATAAAACTGCAAGAAGAGGAATAATCCCTGCTCCCGGTTGTATCACCATAAGAATTCCTGTCACTATAATAATGAAAAGAGATCCTGCAATGGCAAAAGGTCTTCGACCAATACGATCTGACCATGTTCCCATCGGAATCCCGATGACTGCTGTCAGGACCGGGGGAATAAGCAGATAAAGCCCTGATATTACAGGATCATACTTCATCCCAGCCTGTAGAAAAAAAGGGAGAAGATAGAGAACGCCCATGTACACACATCCAAATAAAAGAAATGCAATGAAAGTTGCTGTGAACGCCCTGGTTTTAAATATCCGAAGATGTATCAATGGAATCTGGCATGTTTGTTCACGAAGAATAAATAAAATTAAATTGATTATACAAATTGCCGTCCAGATAATGATTTGTGGATCTAATATACCCAGATGGGGTACACGCTCAAGAACATACACCCCGGATGCCATGATACCAAAAAGAAGGGCTGCACCGAGGATATCAAAAGACTGATTATCACGTTTGATATCAGGTGGAATTACATATACTGCCAGTATTACAATACCGATGCTAATCGGGACATTGATCAGAAATGCCCAGTGCCAAGAGAGATACTGGGCAATAAATCCGCCAATTGCAGGTCCGGCAGCTACACCAATAGATACAGACATGGATATTGTTCCAAAAGCCATTCCAAGCATATCTTTTGGAAGATATGTAACACAGAGGAGCGTTGCGGTTGCTGCTATCATGGCTGCCCCGATTCCCTGGATGATTCTGGATACGAGAAGTAATTCTAGGTTTATAGAAAATCCACAGGAAGCGGACCCGAAGGCAAAAACACACAGTCCCAAAAGAAATATTCTCTTGATATGTCCCCGCTCGGCAGTTTTTCCTATAATGAGGATGAGTCCTGCCATCATCAGAAGGTACGTGATGATGACCCAGGATACCGTTCCGGTATCAGTGCCGAATGATTCTGATATCTGAGGAAGTATGATGGTCACGATGGATCCATCAAGCCCGTCTAGAAACATTCCAATGGCAATAACAGCAAGAAGAAGTTTCTGGTGGAGATGATTGGAGGTGATTGAAAACATGGGGTATCACGTTGTGTTGATTAATGTAATAAGGATTACTTGTGAAAAATCAGGTAAGGTTAAAGATGCTTGTTGCTATTAAGTTACCTGGTAATATGAGAGTTGATCATCGCACTCTGGTAACAACTGATCTCCTTATCATGCAAAGTATACCTGGATTTCGAAAGATGTTTGGATTTTTCTGGTATGAGATTCTATGATGAATGTTACATCTCAAATGGTTGCAACATACCTACCCGGTTACCTTCTGAATCAATAATTGCAACATATTGACCGATACTCGGGATTTCTACCGTTTGTCCAAGTATCTTTCCGCCAGCGTTAGTAACCCGCTTAATTGCAGCATTAATATCTTCTACTGCTATCACCACTGATGGACTTTTTGGCATATCCGGGCTATTTGGATAAAATCCTCCTCCAATTGCTCCTGATTTTATGGGCATATGGTTTTCATCTGTTTCAGTAGTTGAGGCGACAACATACTCTCCCATCTCCTTCCCGAGATAATTCATATCCCATCCAAAAACCTGCGTATAAAATTGAACCAGTCGTTCTTTTTCTTCGTATGGCATCTCAAAATGCACTACCGGGTTCATTGTTTTCATTAATGATTCACCTCTGATGATGATCTATCTGATGTCCTGAAAGGATATATCTGTTACATTGGATTTACTAAAAAGATGAAACCCTCGAAAATTATCATGACTTAAAAGAAGCATTTTTTATAGATTATTGCTTTTCGGGACAATTTAGTGTTTAAACGAGAAACGTCGTAATGAGTCCCACACTATCTCTCAAATATTCAGGTAATCCTGATTATCAGATTTATCTAATAACTCACAAAAATGAGCGGGTAAAAATAAAATAGGGTTTTTTCTCTGAAAACAATGCAACCAAATCAAGAATTTTGGTCACGTACATGTTAGAGAAAAACCATGATAACTGGTAATGTTTATGCCATCAGTTCTCATGGTTGTAGATATATTAATCTAAAATCTCAATAATCTGGACTGGACAGGCATCAGATGCATTGAGTGAACAATCTTCAAGTTCAGGTGTAGGTGCTCCTTCAGCAATGTTTCCATTAATCCTGAACATCTCAATAATCTGACTCAATGAGTCATCCGGGTTTTGTTCAAACACTTTTGGGCATGTTTCCCAGCAGGTTCCGCAACTGGTACAATCTTTCCTGTCAATTTTTATGTTCATGTTTATTACTCTCGTTCATACATGTTCATCATTCATATGGTATATGAAATATATTCCATCCAGATTCCCATTTGGATTGATTATCTCATCTGACTGAATTATTTACACCATCCAAGAATAATCCCACTGAATCACTGAAGATAGGATCTGAATTGAAACCATGGATCGAGTATTTCTTCAATCTTTACCAGTGAAGAATGTATGAGAAGAGAATTTATTTATTAGTATTCCATCATTCAAAAACTGTAATCAGATGAAGAAATCTCTTATGGTTCATACCCAAAAAACCAGATTGACATTTTTCGAATCAGATTTTTTATCAATACCGGAATATATTTCTCATTCAGAATTCCTGGTTGTATACAATTCAAATTCGGTTGAATCTATTTTAAAAAAAGAGAATATTTTGTTCATTATTCAATTATTATCTTGTTTCAGGTTTCCTGATCTAGGTCTTCTTGCCATTGAAAGATAAATGTGGATAATAAGAAAAATAACCAATGGTCCCCACAGGAAGGAATGTATACGATTTGAAATCATTTTTCCGAGAATTCCCCCGGTAAGCGGTTCAATAATTCCCGGATGTGTGATCCCGAGGCCAGTTAAAACCATAAGTATACTGAGAAACAGGATTGAATATTGAACAAATTTTTTAATTTCTTGTATTTTCATGCTTCATCCATAAAATGAACGATTGAGATCCCCACCTTGTGCATATCCCCTGCTTTCCCAATATCCCCGGTATGTCGGATCATTGGTTACTTCAATACCGGTTATCCATTTTACCCATTTGTATCCCCATTTATCCTCAGCAACCAATTGGAATGGGAAACCACGTTCTCTGGGCAGAGTTACATTGTTCATCTGATAGGCCATTAATATTTGATTATCTATAAGGTATGACAAAGGGAATGAGGTAGTATATCCATCATCAGCGTGGAAAACAACAGTATTTGCTTCCTGTTTCAACCGTGCCAGATTAAGAATATCTTTCACCAGAATCCCATCCCAGAGGATCGTTACGTCCCATCCTTCAACACAATGGATCGTTACAACCTTACGGTATGAGGGGAATGATGTAAGAACCTCATTATATGAAAGATTCAGCGGGTTTTCTATAAGCCCGGTAACCAACAGATGGTATGTCTGCGGATCGACTGTTCTAGGTCCTTTTATCGAATTTTCACGAAAATCATCCAAATTTCCGAGAGGAGTTCCCTCATATTCATGAACTTCAACAGAAGAAAGAACATTGTTCCCATTGTCAGAAAGAGAAGGACCACTATTGAGTGTCATAATCCATATCCCCGTAACGAATAAAATTAGTAAAATTGTAATGACCAGACCTTTTCTTATCATATATCATCTCATTATATACCGTCATAATTCACGATTCAAGGTTGGATAATCGATATAACCTTTATCTTCACCTGCATACCATGTCGAGATATCCGGAGAATTCAGCGGGGCATTTCTGAGGAAGCGTTCCGGGAGATCCGGGTTTGCAAGAAAAGATGTGCCAAATGAAATTAAATCTCCCTGGCATTCATTAATAGCATTATCTCCAGTTTTTTTATCATACCCGCCGTTAAGGATAAGGGTTCCACTAAATTTGGTTCGTATGGTAGAGGCCAGCTGTGCATTTTTAGGAGTAGCCCCAAACCTGCCTCCTACCGGTTCAATGAGATGAATATACCCAATTCCTAATCTATCCAATTCCTGTGCCAGATATGAATAGGTATTCTGCGGGTTGGAATCTGCCATACCATGCTGGAAAAAATGTGGCGATATCCGGTACCCTACACGGTTAGCATCCCATTCTGAAATGACTGCTTTTGTAATTTCAAGGGGCAAACGTGCCCTGTTCTCTAAACTTCCTCCATACATATCGGTGCGGGTATTTGAACTGTCACGAAGAAACTGATCCAGTAAATACCCGTTTGCACCATGGATCTCAACTCCATCAAATCCAGCTGCTTTTGCATTGCGAGCTCCGGCCCAAAATTGTTTAACAACCCCGGATATCTCTTCTGATTCAAGAGCCCTTGGAACGAGAATTTTCTTCTTCCCAAGAGGAGTGTGAATTTCTTCATCAATCGGCAGAGCAGATGGTGCAACTGGAAGAGCACCATTAAGAAAGTCAGGATGTGACATCCTGCCTACATGCCAGAGTTGGAGAAAGATCTTCCCTCCTGCTTTATGGACCCCGTCTGTCACTATTTTCCAGCCTTTTATCTGATCCTTTGAGTGTATACCGGGAGTCCGGTAAAACCCGATTCCCATAGGATCAACTTGGGAACCTTCGGAGATAATCAGACCGGCTGATGCTCTCTGTTCATAATACATGACAGACAACGGGTTTGGAATATTTCCGGCTACAGCACGACAACGAGTCATCGGTGCCATCACCATCCGGTTATTTAGTTCTAAATCATTGAAAATATATTGAGAAAAAAGATTCATGAGGCTTGATAAGTGCTGCCATCTGATATATTTTTGTGTGTTATTCAATTATTGCTATATGGGATCTAAATCTAACCGTTTCTCCATGGTCATTAACATAAAATCATTACAATATGTATAAAATTACTAAATAACCTGAATTCATATCATGACAAGAAATTCAGAATAAAATAGTAAGATTTTTTTGCAATAATCTTATTCTGATACAATTACAAATACAGATACGTGTGCAAACAGAAAGAATCTGCTATGATTTTGGAAAAAAATTCATCATATGATGACACTTGATAATGTATGGAATTCCCGGGACTAGGGTTGTTTGTATTAACATCCGTATTCTCTATGAATATTAGATTCACCCGTTTAATCTAAAGATTCCATAGGTGGTTGATGGCGATTGAATTGATACTTCATCCTGGAGAGGTATAAAGAACAATATTATGTCACTGAATGATTCACAACAACTGTTCGGGTTCTTTTTTACGATCTATTTTTTCATAATTATCGATCGTTCCCATGTTATGTACCAGACATGGGATACGTATTCTGCCTGGATGGGAAAAACTCACAACCTGAATCGTCTTGTATTGGGTTGGTTGATTCTCGTTATACTGCCCATAACGCACTTTGCTATTCTCTTCACTCTCCTGGGTTTATTTAATGTCACCTTAAATCCGACGATTTCAGGAGTTATTATAATTATCCTGATCAGTATCAGTTCGTTCTTTACTTTTGGTTACTTCAGACTCTATGAGTCATTAGTTCATGGATTTCCTGTAAAATTTTTTACTTATGAAGATCAAACCAGAGAAACGACAAAGATTCGCCCTCATTTCTTAGCACATTTTATTCCGGGAATACTTTATGTGATACTGTCAACACTTCTCCTGGTAATTACTCTTTATCTCTGACATATATCACAATAAAGATAAAAATTTTAATTTGAAACTAGGGAAATTGTTAGTTCCTGATTAAACGTGAATGACTCATTGGTTTTTCTTTAAGAAATTGGACTTGAAATATTAACTGAAAATGGAGGGTATTTTAGAGTACAGCTTTTCTAAACGTATCGAAACCTAATCTCTCAATTGTTGCACCCAGACGTTCAGGAGCTATTCCATTCTCCCTGTAGAAGGTGATGATCTTTCTGGCGAGATCAATAGCCTGATCCGGAGTCAAATCGTTAGCCAATTCTTTTCCAGCTTTTGGTGTCCCTCCACCCTTGCCACCCACAATCACATTGAATCCTGTATCTGTGCCGAAAAATCCAATATCTTTCATCCAAGAATCACTACAGCAGTTAGAACACCCTGAAACACCCATCTTGAATTTTGCCGGTGCTGGTTTGCCGTAAAATTCTTTGTCTAGGGCTAATCCAAGACCCGGGCTATCCTGTTTAGCCTTTTTGCAGGCTCTCGTACCTGGGCACATCTGAATGCTCCGGATTGTCAGACCAATGGCCTTGGAACTGTCAGTAAATTCAGACCAGGCATTGTCCAGATCTGCCTCGCTGATACCAATGATGGCAATACGCTGAGCACCAGTAAGTTTTATAAATTTTGCACCATATTTTTCGGCAACATCTGCTATCTTTCGTAACAATGCAGGATCTGCAAATCCACCCGGTATATGTGGTGAGATAGAGAATGTCATTAGATCTCTTTGAACAATTGCTCCCTTTTCGGGGATATTTGTTTGAGTCATTTTTTTACTCCTTTGGTTACTTCACTATTTATTGATAAAAAATGAAGAGTATCCATTTGGATAGTATGTATATTTTCAATATACTTTAAGGATAAAAGAATTGAAATTTGCCAGATATGATATATTGAATAAAACTATGATGAATTTTCAGATAATGAATTTTTATGCGTAAGTAAAAAAATTTAAATTTTCAGATCCTATTTCATTGGAATCTGATAATTTTTTTTTCAGAATCTTTCTCAATTATTAAGGATTAACATGTATTATTCCAACCATAGACGGGTGGGCACCGCAGTGATATGGATAATCACCGGCCTTGGTGAAATTATATGTAAACATTTCTCCTTTATTCAGGAGAGATGACTTGATTTCTGATACGGCTCCAGCGTCACTTATGATGTCATGACGGGCCGTGTCATTATTTGTCCATGTTACTAACGAATTTACAGTTATATTTAGTTCCTTAGGTTCAAATGCAAAATTGGATATATTAACTGAATAATTTGTCAGATTATTATCAACCTGAATTGTCTGATTTGTGTCAGTTACTGCTGAAACAGATATACCTAGCATTATAACTATAGTCAAACTTGTAACCAAACCATACATCACAACTTTTGAGACCATACTATCTCATCATCTATCCAATACATAAATCCTTTTATGCATTCTTTTTTTTATCATGATGAAAAAGAAAAAAATGAGGAATTCGAATACACTTTAAGAAATCGGAAGACTGAGTGAGAAAAGAACCGGGTTTGACGCTGCTCCTGCTGGCCAGATGATGCTCTTCTTTCCGATAGCTGGCCAACCATTAATTCCGGAAGGGGCTTTATACTTTAAAACTAAGTCTCCGGTTTTTATCTTATATGCATAAATCGTTCCATCATAGGTTGCAGTAAAAACGATATCAGAAGCTATGGTAGCCCCTCCGAGATTCATTGATGGATATTCTTTTTTCCATAATTCGGTACCGTTTGATGCATCAAGGGCCACCAGTTCACCAGTTCCCGAAGATAGATCAAATGAACCCGTATCCATCCCGGTTGAAGAATAATTAGAGGCAAAATTGACAACAGGCACAAATAGTATTCCATCTGTATAGGCCATTGGTGTTTCAACTCCTCCAAAAAATCCTGGTAAAACCTGTATGGTTTCTCCTTCCGGTATTGTGCTTAGATCAGCATTTCCATTATGAATGCCAACTGAAGTATTCCAGATTATTGATCCATCTTTTCTATCAAATGAGTATACTTTTCCGAGTTTTCCTGCACCGAACACAACATCACGTGTTTTTGATTCATCAGTACTATCCGGGATGGATGCAAGGATCGGGGAAATCTGAAAATCAAGATCAAAAAGATCATGAGGTTTTACCTGATTATACCAGACAATCTCTCCGCTCTTTCCATCCACAGCCATGATACTATCTGTATAAAGATTTGGTCCAGGCCTGCTCAATCCGGCAGGATAATCAGGTGTTCCCGGGATTGGGGCAGGATTTCCAATACCCCAGTACGTAATACCGGTTCTGGTATCAATACCCGGGGAATACCAGGCCCCTCCTCCACTGTTCACTGATTTATTTCCCCAGAGGTCAGGTGTATCAATCGTGCTGGTATTCCAGATGATGGCTCCGGTTTCTTCATCAAGGGCATACAATTCACCAAATTGACCTCCTGCATAAAAATCATTGGCCGATGTACCCGGGACTGTTGCAACATACACTTTTTTATCAAAGACAATAGGCTGAATATTAATTCCGGTAGAATTTGAAGGAGATAAATGAACGGACCATCGTTCAGTGCCGTCTTTCATATCAAGGGCAGATAGTGAATACACATCGGGAGAAATAAAGACTTTTCCGTATCCTATAGCAGGTCCATTCGGGCCCAATATTGTAGAACTATTATAATTATTAGTCCAAAGTGGAGTGCCTGTTTGCTGGTTAAGAGCAATAATATTTCCTGCCAAATCCTGAAAATAGACAGTATTATTGGTAATTATTGGGGTTGTTGCCGCAGAACCAAAAGCGGAATGACCGGTTATTGGATAAGTCCACGATAGATTGAATTTTCCAACCGACTCTGATGAGATATCTGTCTCCTGTTGGTCTCGTGTATTTGAATAGTCCTTATTAGCGAGAGGCCAGGACTGATTCGTATCCTGTATCTCTGGCGGTGCAAGTGTCAGATCTTCGGAAGATGCCTTTTCTTGGATATTTACTTCGGCGATACAGCAAAATCCTGCTCCAATGAAAGAATACAGGAGAATTATCAAAAAAATATTTCTGAACCAGGAATGCGACATACATGCAGTATAATTTCATAACATTATGAAGATATGCATGAAAAACACATTTTGGAATATGTTAAATAGATCCATATTTATATGCATTCTGGAATAAAGAACAGAATTAAGGATATTTGTTCTGATATTAAATAGTGGGATATAAGATATTCTCATGAGAGAATTGTCAAAAATGTATCCCCTGTTATTTCTTACTAATTATCTGACGTTTATCTACGTCCACACCATAATAATTTGGATTTTCCAGTAGATCGAGTGCATTAATCTTCATATCAATAAGTTCAGCATAATTAAATGATACGAATTCTCGGGCAGCCATACCTCCATAATATAATGCAAGTCCATTTTCCATTCGTTTTACATCAGTTATTTCTTTCATTATTGATTACACTCCACGTTACCTTTTACTTTTTTTTACCTTCTTACGAATTCAACTATCATCCTTTTCTTTGTATATACAAATCTTTTTCCCTTCTTTACTGTGGAAGTTACAAATATTTGAAATATATAATGAAACATTTGTTACAAATATGTAGCACTGAGATTTTAAAGAGCAATTACATGAATACGATGATACCAAACCATTCTCATGATACTCTTCAAAATGAACGATATCCGGTAAATCCATTTGATCTTTCGACAGACCTCTTTTGCACATTCTCTAATCAGATTATTCACATGGTGATCCATCTCGATGGTCAGGTACGATTTGATCTCTTAGAAAAAGCAGTAGAAATGGCATCTTTAGCAGAACCTATTACCAGATGTAGAATTATCAGAGATCAGAATACTCTCTTCTGGCAGGAATGTTCGGATTTTTATGTTCCAGATCACATTCTTCTATTATCTTCCCGGACTCCTTTGAAACTTCTGTTTCAGGCTCTTTCCTATCCGCTTGATCCTTACCTTGGAAAACTATTTCAGATTATTCTGTTAGAGAATTCGGCCAAAACAGGAGACATTGTTGTTATCAATGTTCATCACATCGTAATGGATGCTCGCGGTCTCAAAGATTTTGTTGAACTTATAATAAGGTGTTATAATGATTATCAGTCCGGATTCTTGACTGAAATTCCCATAACTCCAATCCAATCTCATCAATTACCACGTGTTACAACCTTCATTACGGAAAAAAATCCGATAGAAACTCCAAAACCTCCAATTGGCTGGTCTTCCCCAATATCAGTTCCGTTGCAGTCCCTTCATGCAGAGAAGTATCGGTATTCTATAATGATGTTTCATCCAGACCGGACAGAAATTATCCAAAAAACTCGACGAAAATGGGGCATTACCGTGAATGATTTTATGATTGCAGTCCTTGTACGTGCAATAGCCTCTGTACTCAATGAAAAATTAAAGGTAACAATCCCATTATATACTACCATTGATCTCCGGAGATATCTTCAAATCATACCCAGAAGATCTCTGGTTAATGTCTCAACCTCATTTGAAATCAGAATCCCCTTAAACCCTGTGGAATCTATTGAGGATACCGGAAAAAGAATCCATGTCCTGATGAATGAGATAAAATCCAGAAGGTCAGGACTTTATGAGATGGTTGAAAGCGAGATCCTTTTCGATTCTGGATATACAGCTGCCCAGAAGCTTATCAACTCTGTGTGGAACAACATTAAGGAGGGTAAAAGTAAAACTACTATATTCTCAAATACGGGCATCATCAATCGTGAACAGGTGAATCCAGGTGAACTATCAGTCCGCAATGCCTATATTCTTCCAAGTTTTTTTCAACCTCCGGGTTTTTTCTTTCTCCTCTCTACGTTTGAGGATATTATGACATTATCTGCCAGTTACGCAATATCTGCATATGATCCGGATCTGGTAAACAGAATGTTTCATTACATTGACCGTGATATTCCTGGTTTTACCAAGTTTCCAGGAGAATATAAGATTATTGAATAAATGAACAATCTCATGTTTTAAGCGTTCGCATATTTGAAACCAATTGAATTACTCTGAAAGGGTATGAGAGATATTATAATTATTACTCATAGTTTCTAATCACTCACATCCGGCATAATAAATCCAGATTTAGTTGTATAGCATTATGAAATAATAATCCGGACTTAATTTTTACCTATCCTAACATATGTGGTTTTCACATAAATCAATCTGAAATTGAATATTTTGTTCAGACAGTAAGAGGGGATACAACGATACCAAATAGTACATATAATTATTTCTTAGAAAAACTGAATATACATTCAGATTTGACACATACCAGAATATTAATGAATATTTTTTTATTAAAATCGAATTATAATTTTGAAAATGACTTGATGGTTTTCATCAAATTTTAATGATGAAAAATATCGAGCTTTTCATGGTAAAATTGAGGATTAAAGAGAATCATATCATCTTATCACATAGCGGATTCATCTCTGTCCTATTGATGACCGGATTTATGTCGAAAATTTTTGATGATTATATTATCATTGTAATGATAGAGTTTATTTGCAAAATCAACAACTTCATAGATTATATCTCTTTTAATAGCAATAGTTATCTAAATTAAATACCTACATGTTTCTAGATCCGAATAATAATACTCAAAATACCATATCAATGAGACGAAATGTCTGGTGGCTGATTGCCGGGTCACGGGGAGGTGAAAACAGGGCACGTATAATTGAGACCCTTCATGAAAAACCCCTCAATGCACATCAACTCGCCGAAATTTTAAATCTAGACTACAAAACAATTCGTCATCACCTGGATCTTCTCATCACAAACCAGATAGTAATACCTGAAGGATCCGGATATGGCAAAATTTTTTTTCTGACAGAGGTGTTCGATACTGAGTATAATGAGTTTATACAGATTCGTAGCAATCACAACGAACCATACACAAATGACAAAACAGAATCATGTGACGACCAAGAAAATAAAGATGAGAGGTTTTAACGAATGGATAAAAAGGATTTTCTAATACTATTTGTCATTTTCATTATATTACTTGTACCAATTTTGTATCTTATTTGCTCCTTGTTCTTTCCTGATCTGTTGCCGTTGTTACCATTTTATCAGAAATTTGAGCATTTTATCAAAAAAGATCCCTATCTACCTGCAAAAACCTTTTTTACTCTGATAAATATTGGATTATTAATTCCTCTCATTGTTATTTATACAAAATTATACCGTAATATTCCGAACCGGTTTACATTAGGACTTATATTGATAATCGTATCGCTTCTTTTTAATGTAATAACTGCAAGTCCTTTTATGATACATCTTTTGGGATTGGTTTCATTCAGAGATGGGCCCTTTCAGTTTATTCCCACAATATTTACTACAATAGCCTTGATCTTGTTAGTCAGATTAAGTATTGAATAATTATTTGTAGTTTTTTTCTGATCATTCGCGTCAGAAGAAAATATCCTCTTAATTTGGGTGAGATTTGGGTCTAATTGAGAGGTGACTTTGGCATAATGGTTTTTTAATGAAGATATAATGTAGGGAGTGCAATGTGATGTCAATGATGTCACTTTTGCAAAGCATCACTGATTCGAAATACCGGTTTTATAACCGGTATGGGAAGTAGTTTATGAAAGAATTCTTGATTGGGAGTCTCTTCACACTGGTAATCTTCACGACATTGTTGATATCTACCTGTGCTGCAGCTCCTGATGATCAGCAGACCGGTGGAGCACATTATGCTGATCATATGAAAGACACTCTGGCAAATCTTTCTGCAAAGGGCTATGATGTCTCTCAAATTCAGGCTGCTATAGACAAAGGAGATAACCAGGGTGCGTTTAAACTTTTAAACGACCTGTATGATCAACATCCTGAAGCACGACCGCCAATGTCCATGGACCGGATAAAGCAGACAGTTACAAACCTTACTGCTAAAGGGTTTGATGTTTCACAGATTCAGGCAGCAATTGACGGTGGGGATGCTGGTAAAGCAACAACTGCTCTGAATGATTTCTGGAAAGCACATCCTGATGCAAGACCTGCACCAAGGGACCAGGCAAAAACTTCATAGTTCTATATAACAAGAACATCCTTACAATCTTCAGCAAGGTATTCTCAGAAATAGAATACACACCTGCAGTATTATGATACCATAATACTGCATTTATCCAAAGAAATTTTCTTTCCTCTCTTGTGTCCAAAATCTCAGGACATTGGTGTTTCCGATTTTTTGGATAATTTTTTGCTAAAAAATCATCATGCTCAAATACTTCCACATCAGATATCCCCTTATGAATTATCGGTATCTGGTCGGATTCATTTTCATGCTGATTATTGTCATCAGCTGTAATGGAATTTCAGGTGAAAAAACTCAGCCAGAAAAAAATATTTCAACAGTCTCGGATCTTGTTCATTTTGTTGATGAAGCTGTTGTGTACAGTCAACGTGCAGGAAAAGATTCTGCACTCAAGGCTTTTGCAGATCCAAATGGATCATTCACAAGAGGCGACGCATATATCTGGGCGTATGATTTTTCCGGAATAAACCTCGCTCATCCATTTCACCCTGAATACACAGGCAGCAACAAACTTTCGCTTGTCGACCCTGACGGTCTTCATATGATTCAATTGATGCAGGATACTGCATTAAATGGAAGTGGATTTGTATCATATAAATATGAAAATCCTCTGACAGGTAAGACTGAATCCAAACTTGCGTACGTAAAGCGAGTCGATGACTCCTGGTGGCTTGGTTCAGGTATCTATGGAGAAAATCTTTCAATTCCAGATACGATTCCTGAATCTATAGGAACCTCACTAAGCACTACAGTTGATAATGCTGTCAGGTACGCTGAAAAGGTTGGAAAAGAAAAAGCAGTAGATGAATTCAATAATCAAAGCGGATCATTTACCACGAATGATTCGTACATATTTGCTTTTGATCTAAACGGGACAACTCTTGCTCATCCGTTCCACCAGGATAAAATCGGAACAAATGAGTCTACTTTTACTGATGTAAATGGTGTCTCAATTGGTGGGGAAAAACTCACTGTTGCAAAAGAAGGTGGCGGATTCTGGTATTATGTCTTTGATAATCCGGATATCGGAAACCAGCCTGAGTTCAAGGCATCATATATCAAAACAATAAATAATTCCTGGGTCGTTGGAACAGGTAGGTATCTCTCAGATATTCCGGTAAATTTTTCAGATGAAAACCGGGAAAAACTAGTAAATCAAGTTCACGATGCAGTATCATATGTCAATGAACACGGAAAGGATGCTGCAATTAAAGAATTTAATAATCCAAACGGATCATTTTCAAATCCTGATATGTTTATTTTTGCTTTTGATCTGAATGGAACTTTACTAGCCAATCCTTATCTTCCCGGCCTGGTTGGAGAAAACCGTCTCAATGATCAGGATCCATATGGAAAATATCCGGTAAAGCAGTTGATTACTAATGCAGAACATGGAGGCGGATATACCTATTATTTCTTTTCTGACCCAGGATCTGATTATGACATCAGACTCAAACTAGGATATACAGAATTGGCAGGAAAAGATATGATCATTGGATCCGGGATTTTTCCCCGGACATAAATATCCTGTAACAAAAAAATAACAGGCAGGATCTCACAATTGATCCTGCGAGAGCCGGTATGTATACCAGCCAAGACGTGACCCACCTATTTTTTCGTAAAACTGAATTGATGGCTCATTCCATGTCAGCACCATCCAGTCCATTCTTCCACATCCCCTGACCTTTGCTTCATTTCTACAAAAATCAAATAGTTTTTTCCCATATCCATTTCCCCGGTATGACTCAAGAACAAAAATATCTTCAAGAAATAGGGTAGGTTTTGCAAGAAACGTTGAATAGGAAAAGAAGAAAGTTGCAAACCCGATTGGACTGCCTTGATATCTGGCTATATATGCTTCAAGCCGGGGATGAGAATCAAGGAGATCGTGCTTAAGTCTGGATTCTGCATCAACATCTGGTGGAGTAAGATGTTCATACCTTGCTAATTCGCAGAGTAACTTAAAAAAATCAGAAAATGATTCTGATGTTACCTGTTCTATAGAGCACTCACTCATAAGCCTGTCTCCTTGTTATTTTTAGAAAAATGAGAAATCAAATTCAGGTTTCCATCTCCATAACAGGTATTGCCTGTTTCTATTATGAAGTATGGCCTGATTATGGTGTATAGATTAACTGTTGATTCCAAATACCAGGACTTTCGGGGATATTCGTTCAGATATATTTCACTGAAGTCCTTTCATAATTAAAACCCGGGGTTTCTTTTCAGATACTATGAAAGATATATAGATTCAGATAAAGAAATAACGTGCATAGTAGGGATTACTCTCAAAAGGATCTCTTCCAGGCAGGGTTATGACTCGGTTTTCATTCTTATCACCACATGAGCGGGATACACCTTTCAACAAACCTATTGGAGAAATGTGCATAGATCTCGCAGCCATAAAAACCGTTGGTGAACTTGGAGCAAGCATTGCTGATATCGTACTTGCATATTCTCCACGCGATCTGGAACAGATGAGATGGAATTTTTCAGAAAAAATTAAGGATTATTCTCCGGACCTCAAAACGCGTCTCGAAGAAACTATTACCGGCCATCTTCATGGAACATTCCAGAAGATCCGTCTTATGAATCAACAGGGTATTTTCATAACTCTTATTGAACAACTTTCAGATACTTCATCTGATTACTGGATCATGGTCTCATCTCATTGTTCTCAGGATCAAAACAAAGAAAATCAGATCCGGTTTCTCAAATTCTTGTTATCCGGGTTCTGCATGTTTGTTCTAAAAATTCCAGGGCATCCTGTTGGTATGCCTTTTCCAGGTGGAGATAAAGTGGATTTCATAGATGGCACGTATTTTTGTCCGGTCAGAAACAAATCAAACGATGTTGATTCAGCATTATGTCCGTTCTGCCCTGCAGAGCAGACTCCTGAAATAGGGTATCTTAAACCACCAGTGCATGCAAGCGAAAACAGAAAGCAGGAATATATAAAAAATTGTTACGATTATCACCATTTTAATGGATAAGACATATTTTTCCAGAAAAACGTGATAAGATCTATTTCAGGAAATAAAGATTCATATATTTTGTAATCTTTTGCAACTAATCTCTGGTTGTAACATTTCTCATATTTTCGATCTTTTTCTCAACTTGAGAAATATTATAGGCAATTGGTACCAATGGAATATTTGCATACCAGTATGCCAAAAAAACGAATATATATCTGTTCAGTAGAGGCAGCAATGGATGTTATCGGAGGCAAGTGGAAACCACTCATATTGTGGAAAATAAAAGATAATCCACTTCGATTCGGAGAAATTCAAACGAAACTTCCAAATATTTCTCAAAAGATGCTGACTCGTCAGCTCAGGGCTCTTGAAGAAGATAACCTGGTCTCACGTACAGAATTTCCCGGTAAAATCCCTCATGTAGAGTACGCTCTGACAAGGCGGGGTGAAAGTGTCATACCACTCCTCATGTCTCTCAAAGACTGGGCTAGTGAAGAGTTAGCAGACCAGATACGTGAACCATTATAGGTATACTCTTTCTCACTGCCTTCATCATAACCGGCATATACTGACATTTTTGTCCCTGATTCTTATTTACCTCTACAAGATCTTTGTAATCTAAAGGCAGGTACAAAAATGCTGTATCGGAAATTTCCACGATGTCAAGATGAAATTTCAATTCTTGGGTTTGGGTGCATGAGGCTTCCACAGATTCCTGACCAGCAGAACGGAATATGTGTTGACGAAAAAAAGGCCATTGATATGATCCATGCAGCTATTGAAGGAGGGGTCAATTATATCGATACTGCCTATCCGTACCACAATGGAGAAAGTGAGCTGATTGTTGGAAAGGCACTCGAAGGATACCGGGACAGGGTTTTTGTGGCTACCAAACTTCCGAGCTGGCTCATTACAAAACGCGAGGAGATGGACACATATCTGGATGAACAACTCTCCCGACTGAATACGGACTATATCGATTTTTATCTTCTCCACGGACTTGGCGGAGAAACATGGGCTAATCTTACCCGGTTGGGGGTACTAGATTTTCTGGATGAAGCCAGAAAAGACGGCAGAATAAAATATCCGGCATTTTCTTTTCACGATCAGTTTCCAGTTTTTCAGGAGATTGTTGACGCATATGAATGGACATTTGCCCAAATCCAGTACAATTACATGGATGAGCATTATCAGGCAGGAACACAAGGTCTTGAATATGCATCTGAACGCGGCCTCGGGGTAGTTGTTATGGAACCACTCCGGGGCGGTCTTCTTTCAGGAGATATTCCACTAATTCATCAATATTTACTAGATGCTCCGGTCAGGAGAACTCCATCAGAGTGGGGACTTCGGTGGGTATGGAACCATCCGGAAGTAACTGTCGTACTTTCTGGAATGTCAGCAATGGAACAGGTCAAAGAAAATCTTGCCAGTACAGATCAGGGACTTCCTGATTCTCTTTCAGTGGAAGAACTTTCAGTTATAGAAAAAATGCGGGACACTTTTGCCTCCAGGACTAAAATTTCATGTACCGGCTGCCGGTACTGTATGCCATGTCCAAACAACGTAGAGATTCCTGATTGTTTTACCTATTATAATCAGGCGTATACATACGATGCGAAAGAAAAGGCCCAGGGAGTATATCTCTGGGCATTAAATGGTGTATTTTCAGGAGGAATTCCTGGGTATGCTTCATGCTGTATCGAATGCGGAGAATGTGAGGACAAATGTCCACAAAAACTTCCCATCAGGGAATATCTAAAAGAAGTTGCTGAATTCTTTGGAAAATAAATATTATAATTAATTAAAAAACTGTAACTTCAATAAAAAACTGTTTAAAATTTTTCCTTAAACTCGCATTATCCTTCCGTCCTGTACGATACTGAGTGGGACAAGGAGTTCTTTGATATACGATGTCAATACATCAACATCTAACGGCCCGGTAACTCCAGGTATTGCCTGAGTCATCATGGAATATCCGTCACCACCAGAAGCCAGATAATTTATTGTTGCAACAGAGTATTCCTTATCAGGATCCATCACTGAACCATTGAATGAAAGTGACTGAATTTTATTATTAACTGGCTTTGTTTCATTATAGGTATAGGAAAATCCGGAGATCTGAATATTGTGATCTGTTGCAACTGTTCTGTTCCATTGTTCTTCAAGAACAAGCCTGATTTGATCACCGGTCATGTTGACGGCAATAATATTATTGCCAAAAGGAAGGAGTTCATACATCTTTTCTTCTGTAATATTTCCCGGATATATATCGGCCCTGACTGCTCCTTCATTAAGAAGACCAATATCAGTTTTCATAGCATTTCGCATTGAATCAGTAACAAGGTCGTACATATTTGACTCTCCATTCTCATCACGTGCTGTGTTGATGTTCATATCAGTGTATGAAATAACAGTGTTGAGTAGTGGATTTGTAAGATTCAACGTGTCATTGAGCAGAAATGAAGCCTCCTGATTTGGCTGGGTTCCCGGATACTGGTTTGTGTAGGGTATAACAATTGATGCACTTTTCCATTCGATCTCATCGTCTGAAGTATTAACTGAAAAACTAACATTTGCAAACCCTTTGCTGTATGAATACGCCTGGGTAACCAGTACGGATTTATTTTCAGAATTATTCAGATATACATTGGTAAAATTATGAGTATGAGCAGACAGGACAATGTCAACATCTCCATCCAAATGAGATACGATATCTACAACCCTGCCTGTCACATTCACGTTATCTCTTGTCTGACCATCATAGGGATCCTGAGAACCACCTTCATGTAAAAGAACAACAAATGCGTGAATCCCCTGATTTTGAAGAATTTTTACCTGTTCATTGATTGCATCTGCTTCATCTCTGAAGACAAGATCTTTGACATTATCATGAGAAACAATTGAAGGAGTAGAAATTGTAGTAGCACCAATAAATGCAACTGGAACAGAATCCACAATTTTCACAGTATATGGCGTAAGCAATAGGTTTTCAGGATTATATGAGTTCAGGGATGAATTATTATAATAAATATTGGATGAAATGAATTTAGCCTCTGACCCAGGATACGGATCCTGCAAATGGGGAATTGACGTATTTCCATTCCCCCCATTAATCTTTCTTAAAAGTTCTGATACTGAATGATCAAACTCATGATTTCCCACCGTGGCGATAACAGGGCATGAAGTTATCGGATAATATGGCTGATCTTTTGAGATATTTCCTGAAAAAAGGTTATAGAAGATCAAAGATGGTTCATCCAGAAGTAATCCCGATTCAGGTGTTGATGCCCCGGTAAGATCTCCGGGGAGGGCAATGATCGTGTGGTTGGGACCTGCATTGTGGATTATCCCGGTCAGATATGATGCGAGAGATCCAAGCCCGCCGACAGGAGTATTATTTACCTGTTTCCCGGAAGTTATCTGGCCATGAAAATCATTAATGGCAAGAATTGTGATGTTAACAGAACTCTCCGCCTGTAAAGCATGAGACTGATCAGGAGCCGGGGTTTCTGCCAGAGAAAGTTCTGATGCAATCAATAATGACAGAAAAAGAATTTGCATTATTAAACGGCATCCTTTATGTTTGAATAAAAAACTCATATTTGTGTACATTTATTCATTCTCCCAAATATCCATGATATCACTATCATCATCTCTCTCATATATTAAAATGCAGAGAAGTAGAATAATTGAACCATCATTGATACACTATCCTATTCTCAATATGAACTAATGAATTAAGGGAACAGAAAGACTCCTTTTTATCAGAAATTTCTCAATAATCTTTGTGTCCTCTTGTTTTATGTGCAGTAATCCTGTGCCTCAACCGCGACCATTGTATAGTTTCCCCTCAAAATTGTAAAGGTGTTATTCAAAAATCCTCCCCTCTCCCAATCATCATCTGATGATCGATATAAATGGGTGGCACTTACAGTTGCTTCACTAGGAACGCTGGTTGGTATTCTCAATGCCAGTACCCTCATTATTGCCCTTCCAACAATGATGGTTGGTCTGAACACCACATTGGTGAACGTAATGTGGGTTCTCATCAGTTACATGCTTGTTATGACGATTCTTGCCCCAGCATGTGGCCGTCTTGCAGATATGTACGGGAGAAAAAAGATCTATGTCTACGGTCTTGTGATCTTTACATGTGCTTCACTCCTCTGCGGTATTGCCGCCGATGTGTATCAATTAATTGGATTTCGTGTCATCCAGGCAATAGGCGGAGCAATAATAGTTGCAAATGGAACAATCATCGTTGTAGATGCATTTCCAAAACATGAACTCGGTCGTGCCATGGGAATTCTCTCAATGATTATGGCAGGAACATTCGCAATTGGTCCGGTGATCGGAGGTTTTCTGACACTGATTGACTGGCGCCTGAACTTCTTTCTCAATATTCCAATAGGCCTTTTTGCCAGTTATTATGCAATAAAAAATCTGAAAGAAGTAAGGGAATTCTCAGGCCTCGAATCATTTGATATCAAAGGTATGATCCTGTTTGCAATTGCATTTCTCACCCTGACGGTTTATGGTAGTGCTGCAATCATGATTGGACTCTTTGATCCTCTCATGCTGGCATTGTTACTTATTGGACTGGTTTCTCTCTGGGGATTTATAAGACAGGAACTTACCTTTCCCTATCCAATGGTAGATCTGTCCCTTTTTAAGAGCAGGATCTTTTTATTTGGTCAGTCAAGTGCATTCATCAATGCCATCGCACGAGGGGCTGTGATGATGCTTCTTATTTTGTTTTTCCAGGGTCTCCAGGGATATGATCCATTGGTTGCAAGTATTCTTGTTGTGCCTATGGCAATTGGAATTGTTGTGGCAGGGCCGATTGGTGGATCCCTTTCAGACAGATATGGCTCACGTCTGATTACCACAATTGGTCTTGCAGTTTCACTTATCGGACTTATTGGTTTAGCAATGATGCAGTATGATACTGCATATTATTCAATTGCTGTCTGGCTCTTTATCAATGGATTTGGATCTGGTCTATTCCAGCCACCAAACACAAGTGCGATTATGACTTCAGTTCCACTGGAACGCCGGGGAGCAGCTTCTGCTATGCGGGCATTTTTCCAGAATACTGGTATGGTCATTTCCATGACCATAGCGATGCCTCTGCTGATTAGTACTGTTCCTCTTGATGAAATGATGAACATGTTTGTCTTTGGAGGAGTTCATCAGCCAATTGCTATCCAGGTTGCCTTTACTCACGGCATTACTCTTGCTTTCTGGATTTCATCAGTAATTACAATATTTGCAATAATTGTCTCGGCATTGCGGGGAACAGGAGATACTGTCAAGGGAATACAGGCATAATATTAATCTTTCTTTTTCTCTAATAAAAAACCAAAGGAATCTTTATCCCGGACAGTAACAAACGCTCATTGTGAACCCACTAACGTTGCTTATTTCATTTTCTCCGTGGATCGTATTTGGTGTTCTTGCTGGACATTCATTAGTTCAGCTTGAAATCTGTCTGGTCATCTGTCTTCTTCTTTCTGTTGTATTAAACTGGACTGACCTGAAGAATAAACTGATTGTTCCCTGGGCAACTCTGCTTTATTTCATCATAGTTTGTCTGCTGGTTATACCGCTTCATGTGTATGAAATAATTCCATTTATCGGTCTGGCATCCAATGTTGTTCTGACATTAATTGCATTTGGATCAATTGCAGTCGGTAAATCATTTACTATTCAGTATGCAAGAAAGGAAGTTCCACAAGAGAGATGGAATGACATACATTTTATCAGGATAAACCAGGTAATAACTGGATTTTGGGGGCTTCTATTTTTGCTCGGAACCATAAAAAGTATTATTGAATTATATATTCCCGATTATTTCGGGGTATTTGGTGATGCTTTCTTATGGATCTCCATGATTGTGGGAATTGTTTTCACGGTCAAATATCCGCCATATGCGAAAAAGAAAATTGCACAGAAAAATTCATCATAATTTTTAATTATGCAGATCTAAATTCCGATTTTTTTTATTTTTTATGATAAATCCCTTATGTATGATTCATGCACTGTTTTGTCATCTGATTATTCAAATCTGGAATAAAAGGCATTTCAGTGCATAAAATTTCCGGTTTTTCTTCTCCCATCTCTGAAGAATATCTTACCTTTGTGCCATCTTTGAAATGAATAGTCAACCATATACACAAACATCGCTTCCCAAAACTGCTTCACTCAATCTCAAGCAGATAATAGCCTTATATATCGGATCTGTTTTAGGCTCCGGCATACTTTTACTACCCGGACTTACTGCAGAATTAGCAGGCCCGGCTTCACTCCTTGCCTGGCTTATTATGAGTCTTCTGGCAATACCAATGGCTTTGACCATGGGATTTCTTTCAATCAAATTACCGAATGCCGGAGGAGTATCATATTTTGTTTCACGTGCTTATAATCCTGCAATCGGATCGCTTGTAGGATATTATTTTTTACTATCAGCGATTATGGCTGTTCCGGTCATAGCCCTGACAGGTGCGGGATATACGTGTAATGCCTTTGGACTTGGAGATACTGCCAGAATCCCGGTCACGATCTGTATTCTTACCATCGGGTTAATATCAAATTACCTTGGGATGAAATTAACCGGACAGATTCAACTTGCAGTTGTTGTGGCAACCATTGGAATCCTTGTCGGTGCCGTTCTGGGAAGTATTCACTCTATTAATCTTACAAATCTAACTCCCTTTCTTCCACACGGATGGATGAGCGTGGGCCACTCAGCTACTCTGATTTTCTGGTGTTTTTTAGGATGGGAAGCGATATCCCATGTTACAGAAGAGTTTGAAAATCCCAGGCGGGATGTACTGAAAGGAACAATAATCGCATCAGTATTGATTAGTATCCTGTATCTGGCGACGGTGGCTGCAGTTATTGGAACACATAGTTATGGTCCGGGCATCTCTGAAGTTTCCCTGATTCATCTGATAGGAATTGCAGCCGGACAGTATGGGATGTATATTGCTGGATTTATTACCCTGTTTATCACCATTGCTCCATCAATTGCTTATATCGGGGCTGCTTCGCGTCTTGCATATACACTTTCACAATCCGGTAGTGCACCCCGGGCATTATCACGTATTTCTCCCAGATTTTTAACTCCGGTAGGCGGATTATATCTTTTAATAGCATGCTTTGCATGTATTCTTCTGGTATACAGCACAGGTATTGTCTCACTTGCAACACTCATTCAGATTCCAAATGCAACCTTTATTCTGACCTATCTTGGTGGTTCAGCTGCTGGATTAATTCTATTAAAAGATAATCGGCTCGGTTTGATAGTGAGCGGGATATCTTTTCTACTGACAGGTGTCATTCTGCTTTTTGTCGGATGGGCAATTATCTGGCCTGTTCTTGTTACTGTCCTCTGGTGGATATACCGGAAAATCACTATACTTGATCTGCAGAATTTTTACAAGAATCGGATATGAAATATTCAAAAATTATCAGACAGGATTTCCAATCAGATGTCTGGCTTTATGAAATATTGGTATATCCCAGGGAGCCTTATGACTTCAATGAGAGTGCCCTTATTTTTACGGGTGGAGATCCTGTAATCAGGACATTTGATGGTAATGAATTAGTTCTTACTGTGTCAGTTCAGGATATTCCGGTTCATCTTAAGATTCGATCATCAGGTAGTGTATCATCTCCCTCTCTCTCTCTTACCATTACCAGCATAAGCAGTATATCCTCAGAAGTTTTATCCCAAATTGAGGATCTGATAAAAAATATTCTTAGTCTTGATGATAATTTAACGCTCATGTATGACGAATTTAAAGAAGATAGAGAACTTATGACTCTTTTCAATAATTGTTATGGATTAAAAAGTCCCAAAACGCCAACTGTTTTTGAAGCTCTTGTTGATTCAATAATAGAACAGCAGATCTCTTTATCTGTAGCATATCAACTTGAGCACCGTCTGATAAAAGAGACCGGATCATCCCTGACTCTTGATAACGAAATATATTACTGCTATCCGACTCGGCAACAACTTGCCAATACATCTATTGAAGTTTTTCGAAAATGTGGATTAACACAAAGAAAGAGTGAATACATCAGGGATGTGTCAAATCTGATTGCTTCTGGAAAACTTGATCTTGAATCTATGCAGGATATCCCAGAAACAGAAAAAATAATAGAGAAACTCTGTTCAATCCGGGGTATAGGCAGATGGACTGCAGAACTTACAATGATTCGTGGATTTCACCGACCGGATGCTTTCCCGGCAGCAGATATAGCTCTTCGAAGAATGATTGGAAACCGTTTTTTTAATGGAAAAAAGATCTCAGAACAAGAGGCAAGAACCTTTGCAGAAAACTGGGGCTCATGGAAAGGGTTGATCTCCTTTTATCTGGAAGTCTCTGAAAAGAAAGAAAATCTCAAAAAAAGGTCAAATATTACTCAGTAATATAAATAAAAAAATTTGAGACTTTTTGACTTTTTAGTCCTGTATTCTGTTAAAAAGTGAATCGAAAATATTTTCGGTCTTAGGATAGTCTGATGACTCATTAAAAAAATTTGTTCCGGGTTTTATCTGTGACATATCTGAAGAATAAATAATTTGGTCAGGTCCCAGATTCTGCTCAGGGTAAATTGTGATGGTCCGAGCTGAAACATGAGATATTGTTCCATTACGGGATTGTATTGTATATAATGTACCGGCAGAATAATCCTTGCCTGTCGGTCCATTCACCCCATTCTGAAAGTCAGTTATCTCCTGTATCACTGGAAACGAATCGTTCGTATTATTTTTAATAAAATGGGCACTTTTATGTCCGGCCATGATAATTGTCGGACCCTGAACAATTTTTTCTCCGATGTCTTTTCCTAATTGTGATAAAATGCCATCTTTATCCATATAATAATGAGTTGCAATGATGGTCATCGAATGAGGAGACTTATTCAAAGCATTCTTGATATTCATGAAATCATTTGATGGAATGCTTTTTTTGACATATGGAATTGTTACGAGATTGAAATCATTTATAGAAGTGATAGAGTACCGATCGGTATTTCCAGTATATGTTGAATAATATCGGTCATCTTTTCCATAATTTGTATCATGATTGCCAGCAGTGACATATATGGGAATTGATGTTTTATTAATCGCATTCGCGTATGCTTCCCATTCCTTTTTGCTATCGTATGTATTTACCAGATCTCCGGTGATAATAATCGCTGAAATGTTGTATTTTTCTTTGTTTGATTCTAGATATTGAAATGTATAATTATATGTTCCCGGATATTTGGTTGCGAGGTTTTGTGTATCTGAAAGGTGAACTATCGAATAGGTATGAGTACCTTCTGATTCATTCAAAATATCAAACCCGTGCTGCTCATCTGCATAGACCTGAAATTGCATAAAGGCAATAATCAGGAAAACAAAAACCCCGATTGTTCTCATAATAAAAATCTCTGTGACATTTCGGTAAATTATTCAGATAAATAAGATAAATGACCTTCTCTAAGTACACATTAGAGGATAGTAAAAGAAGAATTTTCTTGTATCAGCAAAATGAAAAATGAGATTGCAATGTAAAAGACAGATATCAGGAAACCTGAATGTGAAATGAATTATGCCTTTTTTCGGTACACATTCAGCCCAATTTTGATGTCATCATTATCAGGTATGGAAATATTTCCTTCTGATGAACCTATAACAATTGATTTCCCTGATTTTGATTCGCCAAATTCTTTTGAAAGATCAACAGTTATCGTGAGGACTGACCCCTCAACCTTCATCTCCATATTTTTCATATAAGTAGTGTTTACCCGGTAAAGAATATCTTTTTCGATTATTCAGAGCCTGATTGGAAAAAATGTTCTCTGAAATATACCACCGCCGAAGGAATTTAAACAATTATTAAACCTATTCCCTATATATTCAACTCTTATCAGAAATCAACCCGGGATGCATTATACCAATATGCGAAAGATAACATTTAAATAAATTCAATATTTTACACAACATCATAGCCACGAAGCATATAACATTTCAGACTGACAACTACTGATGTCATTATCGTATGCTTTTATTGGTCTTTTAGTTATTTTTTTTATTATATTTCCCGTTTCTGCTGATCTCAAAGTTCATTTTCTTGACGTAAATGAAGGTGATGCAGTATTATTGCAGGCTGATGGAAAAAATATGTTAATTGATGCCGGAACAGCTAATTCCGGAAATCTCACAAAATACTATCTTCATTCACTTGGAATAACAACTCTGGATCAGGTACTTCTGACCAGTCCGGAAGAAGGAAAATCAGGTGCTTTAACAAATATTCTCAATACTACCCCGACCAGGGAATACTTTGATGGAGGATGGAATGTATCTGATGGTTCATACCGGGATGTCCTCACAATGATAGATGAAGAAAATATTTCACATACAACAGTCAGAAAAGGAAATGAAGTACCATTTGCCGAAGGAGTGAATATCTCTATCATCAGTTCTGAACCTGATGGCAACACCGGGGCAGAGACCCTGATCCCCCTGATTACGTACGGTAATATCCGGTTCCTTCTCATGGGTAAAGAACAGACAGTTCCTGGTAATGTAAGTGCCCAGATTTTGAGAGTAGCTGATCATGGATCAAGGCAGGGAACAGATCCTGGGTTTGTTATGAACGTCCATCCAGATATTGCCATAGTCAGTAGTGGTGACGGAAATCCTGATGGAAATCCAAACCAGAATACTCTCAACATTCTTCAGACAGTAGGAGCGAAGTTCATGAGAACAGACATAGATGGAACCATCACAATCAGTACTGATGGAACTATTTATTCAGTTGGAAATCTCAGAATGGAGCCTGAGATTACCCTCTCGCTTGTAAGTGTAGTTGAAACCAGAGCGCCGGTATAACAAATGCATTTTTTCTAGAAAATATTTCCGGAAAAATTACATTTCTACTCTTGTTACAACACCATGAACCTTGTGGGGAGGAAGACGGTAATATTGTACAAATGATGGACAAAGACGTTTGATAATGTAAAAGATCTGCCAGATAATATTCCGGGTCACGATCTCTTCCATTCCATAAAAGATCGTTTTTTCCTCAATACCGGCTTTTCGAATAATAAACATCAGGTCTATGACCTGCATGTATCCATACCTGATTGAGAGGGTCGCAAGACCTGGTGCAATCTCTTTACTCACACTATATTCGAGCCCATATGGTTTTTCAGTGATATCTATTGATACAAGAACATTGTTATGATAAATAATCTCATTGTTGAACATGGTCCGGGATATGTAGGTGGGAACATTCTCTATTGATCGTGCAAAGAAGATGGCAGTTCCTTTCAGATGTCTTCCACTAAAGTATGCACGGGTATACCTTCGTAAAAACTGATCCTGAGTCATCGGATGCATTGCCTGGTATAATTTACGTTGCCCGTGAGTGTAGATTAAAATAAGAGAGAACGGAATTGAAGCAATAATCAATGATAGATATCCACCGTGAGTTACTTTGCTGAATGTTGACATGAAATACGTTACATCAAGAGTTGTAACCAGTACAGCAACCATTGCGTGAAGGTACTGCCTCCTTGCAAGGAATATAGAGATCATAAAAGTCCCGGTAATTGACATCGTCCCGGTTACTGCCAGACCATAGGCATTTGCAAGTCTGTCAGAGTACTGAAACATTAAAAGCACAAGAATCACCGCGATGCATAAGAGCCAGTTCACGGTATTGATGTAGATTTGAGTTCTGAGTTCGTCTGATGTGTAATCAATATGGAGCATCGGAAGAAGATGGGTTGTGATAGCCTGATAGATAATTGAGAAAATACCACTGATAACGGCCTGTGAAGCTATCACTGTTGCTGCTATCATAAGGATCAAAAAGGGAATATACAATATTTCAACTTCAGTGAAAACCATTTGAAAGAGAGGATTCGCAACATTAGCATGTCTCAGGAGAAATGCTGCCTGACCAAGGTAAGATGCAAGAACAGATATGAAAACGAGGGCCCAGGCATATTGTATCGGCTCTCTGCCAAGGTGGCCCATGTCAGCAAAAAGTGCTTCAGCACCTGTTGCACAAAGAACTATAAGAGACATGGCAAAAAAACCGTGAACACCGTTATGCAGGAAAAATTTAGCTGCATAAACAGGATTAATAGCCGTTATGATCTCAGGACTTAATATTATTGAGAAGAGGCCAGTAAGAAAAAGGGATATAAACCAGATTATCATAATTGGGCCAAACGTTTTTGAAACTCCCTCCGTTCCTCTTCTCTGGAAAAAAAAGAGCCAGCATGCAATAAATATCGCCAGAAGAATAAGCCACTCCTGAGCGATACTCTCCATTCCCGGGATCTGCCTGATTCCTTCAACTGCTGACAAAATACTGATGGCAGGAGTTATTACACATTCTCCTATCATGAGTGAGATACCAAGAATGGCAAGAAGAGTGAAAATTGAAGCCCCTCGTGGATGTTTGATGAGTGGGAGCAGAATTCCTTTCAGAACAAGAGTTCCTCCTTCTCCGGTCTGAGAAAGTTTCATAGCAAGAATAGTATATTGCACAGTAACCATTACTGTCAGAGTCCAGAAAATGAGCGAGATAGTGCCCATAATATTGGCACGGGTTGGTTCTATAAAAAGGAAGAGAACAGCAAGTGTATAGATGGGACTTGTACCGATATCACCAAAAACAAGTCCTGTAGCTTTTTTGATAGACGCTGCCGAGGGGAGAGGCTCCATAAATCTGTATACTCAGTCAGAAGCATACAGATATGATTCTTATCGCTCTCTGTGAGAAAAATGGAAATATGCCAGTTATAGAAAACCTATAAAGCGACTGATTTGATCCGGTGTTCCGAATGAATATACTGCATCACCAGGGACGATCTCATGGTCAGTGTTTCCTGGAAATATCAGGTCCCCTGAATGATCTATTGCAATTACAGAGGAACCGGTAACTGTTTTTATTGCTTTGGTGCAAGTAATTTCAGTACTTTTTATATCATAATATCTTACCACCAGAAGGTTTTCCCCTCGCATATTCATCAGTACCTGGGATGAGTCGTAGAGAATAAGTCTACCCAGAGCCTGGGCTATAATTGTTGGGACATTAATGACATAATCAGCTCCTGCCTGGTACATCCAGGAGACAGACTCAGGATCATTTGCCCGACAGAAAATTGTCAGATCCGGATTCAACTCCCGTGCCATAAGAGTGGTAAAAAGATTGATATCATCGTCATTGGTGACTACCAGAAGAAAGTGTGCATCATTAACTCCGGCTTCTATCAGAACTTCTTCTTTTTCGGCACTCCCAAGAATGGTCGGATTTGATGATATATTTGAATCAATTGTCCGGGTTACAATACCCAGTTTTGTCAGATCACGATTTATCATCATCCCCATATCTCCATATCCTGCGATGATAGCAGTGAGTTGTTTTTTATGAGGAGTAATGAATTGATTCATAACCATTTTAAAAAGATTTGCATTATTTCCAAGGAGGATGAGGACAGATGATTCTTTGAGGACGAATGAATCTGGTGGGAATAATATAATCTGTCCTTTATCCATAATAGCAAACGGAGTGAATTGAAATTTTTCCGGTAGATGAAGGTCGCCAAGGGTTCTACCTATCGCACAACTTTTACGAATAATGGGAATGCGGACAATCTGACAAGATCCCAAAACAGTGGAAGTCTTAGTAAGGACATCTTTCATCAGTTCACTATTTTCCAGGATAGCAGGGTCCACATTGAGTAATGCATGCAGAGCAGTTATGGCACCGAGAATATCCTTAGTCGAAATGACCTGATCAGCACCACATATTTTCAGGTATTTTTCAAGTGAATTGTCGGTAATAACTGCAATGATCTCTGTTGATGAGATCTTTTTAATTCCAAGTGTGACCCGTGCACTTATCCGCTCTTCTAGAAAGAGGATGATGTATCCGGCCTGAGTGACACCGGCTGCCTTCCATGTCTTCTCTTCATGGTAATCTCCCCAGATAACCTGAATATCAGGAGCCATCTTCGTTGCAAGTTGCAATGCCCGATCCTGATCAGCTTCTATAAGTACTACGGTTGTTCCGATGACTTTCAGGTTATCAATAACCTCCTGAATAACGCGAGAATACCCAAATATTACTACGTGTTCTCTAGGAATGAATGAGAGTTTTTGTGGCGGAGTTGGTCTTATTCGCGATTGTATCATCGGTGTAATAAGAATATTGATGATCCCGAAGAATGCAACAATCCCGGAGGACATAATAATGATGGCAACAAATGCCATCTGGTCTGTTTTAAATGGAACAAACTCTCCGTACCCAACGGTAGTAATTGTCTCCATGACAAAGAGGAGAGATTTCATCAGGGAGACTTCTTTTCCCTCATATATTGGATAATAGAACCAGAAAATCAAAACGTACGATAAGATTACCAGAAAAAAGGCTAACAGGTAGAGGAGTAATTGCAGGTGATATGAATGAATAATCCGGGTTTTTGTTCGGATGATAAATTTTTTAAGGAAATTCATAATATCTAAAATTTAATTTTTTAAGTTCTTTGTAGAGTTCAGTTGAATATAATTATAATTCTACCCTGGTAATTACACCATGTACCTTTTGGGCTGGCAGCTTGTAATATTGAACAAACGATGGACAAATCCGCTTGATAAGATAAAAGACTTTGTATAAAATTTTCCTACTTACAATCTCTTCCATTCCATAGAATATCGTTCGTTCTTCGATACCTGCAAGATGAATTATCTTCATCATATCGATTACTTCCAGATAGCCTCGCGAAATAGTTAGAATCGAAAGGCCGGGCTCCAGATCTTCTTTAAAAGATGATGTCTGTCCAAATGGTTTTTCGGTAATATTCATGGTTACAATTATGTTTTTTTCATACAGGATTCCGCTTGTGAAAATGGTTCTGGATATATATGGGGGAATCTGGTCAAATGATCTGGCAAAAAAAATTGCAGTACCGGTTATATGGGATGCTCCTTTGTAGGCTTTTGAATATTTGGTTATAAATGATGACCAATCCATCGGGCGCATTCTCCGATACAGGGCCTTCTGCCCGGTGGTGTAGATGATGATAACCGAAAAGGGAACTGCAGCAATAATCAACGACCAAAACCCTCCGGAAGGAATCTTGGTCATCATAGAGATGAAGAAAGCCAGGTCAACAAGTGTAACAAAGACAGATAGAAGAAAAAAAGATGATTGCTTTTTGTGCCAGAATATTGCACTCATTAATATTCCGGTTATCAACATGGTCCCTGTTACTGCAATACCGTAGGCTTCAGCAAGTCTTTCAGAGTACTGGAAGATTAGAAGCATCAGTATAACAGATCCACAAAGCATCCAGTTTACCACATCAATATAAATCTGGGTTCTGACCTGCGATGAAGTATAATCTATATGTAACATAGGGAGCAGATGGGTGGAAATCGCCTGAAATGTAATTGAGAATATCCCGCTGATAACTGCCTGTGAAGCTATCACACTCGCCATAATCATGACAAGAAGAAATGGAATGTACAGGAATGATGCTTCTGAATACACCATTTCAAAAAGGGGATTTTCTACATTTCCGGTTCTGAGAAGATATGCTCCTTGGCCCAGATATGAGACAAATATTGCAATGAATACTAATATCCAGGCATACCGAATTGGATCTCTTCCAAGATGACCCATATCAGCAAACAGGGCTTCTCCTCCTGTTGCACAGAGGATCACAAGAGATAATGAAAGAAAAGCACCTATGGGATTATCTGCAAAAAACCTGAATGCAAATGATGGAGAGAGAGATAAAAGAATTTGTGGACTTTGTACGAGAGAATATAGCCCGGTTCCAAACAGCATCAGGAACCAGATAGTCATAGCAGGCCCAAATGCAGATGCTATCTTTTCAGTTCCACGCTGCTGAGCCCAGAATAAAATGACAGTAATGAGAATTGCAATTCCTATTAACAAACTTTGATTGATATTCTTCATAATCGGAAGCAGAGGGATTCCCTCTACAGCTGAAAGTATGGTAATTGCGGGTGTGATTACGCAATCACCTATCATCAGAGAGATTCCAATGGTAGCGAGTAGGGTTACTATTGCAAGACTTACTGGATGTTTCAACATCGGCGTTAGGAGTTCTTTAAGCACTATAGTCCCTCCCTCACCATTATGAGATAGTCGCATTGCGAGAACTGCATATTGAAGTGAGACAAGGATGGTTAGTGTCCAGAAAATGAATGAAATTAGTCCCATGATGTCCTCCTCATTAGGAGGAACCAAAGCAAAGAGAACTGAAAGTGTGTAAATAGGACTTGTCCCAATATCTCCGAACACAAGTCCTGTAGCTTTTATTATAGATGATAGCGGAGGAATTTGCTCCATAAATGTCTAATGATACATCACCGCTGGATGAATATGAGTGTTTGTTTTTGAATGGTAAACATCAAATGCTACTAGGATATACCGGGATAATTATTGTAGGATGATTCGAAAAAACAATCCTAAATACTACTATATAAAACGAGCAATAATAAAAGATTAAAATCAGAATGCCAGTAAGATAATAATTATTAGAATTATTTCCAATCTGAATTACATGTCGTCTTTTCTGAAGGTCTTGGATATACTTCAGAATGCTTACGCAGAAAGTTCAAAATTTTTTCTGATTCTGCCCATCTCCGATCTACTCTGGATATCATATCATCGATAAATTCAACCTGTTGGAGAATTTTCTTTGTGATATCTGAGTTTTCATACAGTTCTGCGTATCCGGAAATAGCCATTAGGGGATTTCTTATTCCATCATTTAGTATTGCAAGTTCGGCAAGGTTTTGTTGAATCTGAACCTCTGCCACATCTCGCTGCCGTTCCAGGCGAAGTTGTTCAGTAATATCCTGTCCCTGGGCAATTGTAGCAACAGGTGTTTTACCATCTGAATCATAAAGGGTTGCAGAGTTCCAAAGAACAGTCTTAATCATCCCGTCTACATGAAGGAGATCAAGTTTTATTGCTTTTCCTGTACTACATGAAGTATTAAGAATTGATGCCATATCTGCTTCTGATTGGCCTGGTGGAAACAGATCCATTATCGATATCCCGACGATCTGTTCTGGAGGTAACCCAATTAATTCTGAACAAGAATGGTTGATTCTGGTAATTATTCCTTGGGGATCTAGAATAATAATTGGAACAGAAGCTATAGAAATAAGATTTTCCAGATAAGAATTTGTTTTACTCAAGGCTTCTTCTGTTTTTTTCCTCTCAGTAATATCAAGAATAGTTCCGAAAACAATATTTTTTCCATCTTTTTCAGATTTAAGCAGATGACCTTGAGTCTGGATATACTTTAATTCGCCAGTGTCATTTCTGAATATTCGTATATCAATGTTGTAAGGTTCACCGGTTTTCTTCAGCCGTTTCAGAGATGACTGAGCCAATTCTCTGTCTTCTGGATGAATTGAATTATTTATTTCAGAGATTGTTGGTTTATGATTAGGAGGAAGACCAAATATTGCTAATACCTCTTCAGATCCCGAAAATTTGCGTTTCTCGAAATCTAACAACCAGTTACCAATATGTGCTATCTGTTGGCTTCGTTTTAGGTTAGTTATTGCTTCATCAAGTTCACGTTTAGAGATTCTTCTCTCGACCGCATATTTTATTTTACTGGCAAGTTCAGTAAATTCTGCTTTTGCGTTTCCTGATTTCTGAATATAAAAATCTGCACCTTTATTGAGAGCTTCTATGACAACCTCTTCACGCCCTTTTCCGGTATAAATTATAAAAGGGGTATCATTATTATTTTTTTTCAGCCATGTAAGAAGACCCAGTCCATTCATGTTTGGCATATGGTAATCTGATACTATTGCATCAAACGCACTCTGTGAAAGCATGTCCATGGCTTTACATACATCAGTAATTGGTGTGATCCTGAGTGTACCTTCTTTTTCAAGATATAACTGGGCGACGTTTAATAGCCAGGGATCATCATCAATAAAAAGTACCTTAAAGGGATCTTCAATTCCAGTCATGGTGTATGGGGGTAGTAATCTGATCTAAGTAATATCAGAAATAAATATATCAATGCTGTTGCTATTTGATCAGATCTCAATGTGTTGAATAGTTAGTACTTCATAAAGGGATAATCGAACAGGTTTAGCGGCCCAAGTTGCTGCTACGTTTTTATGATTAACCATGTGAGGGGTTTTAAGATGTGCATTAAAATGCTCTTTACTTTCCCATTCTTCAATAATATAGAATAAACCTGGTTCCTCAATACTTGTTGTCGTATCGTATCGCAGACATCCTGATTCAGATTTAACCAATTCTGTAATTATTTCCATCTCTTCTTCAAATTCTTGCCAATGATCTGGAAGAATTCTACACTCTGCGATAACAACAAGCATGCTCATCCTTATTTATCTGGTACTATTTATCTAGACTATATCAAAGATTCTATTCAATATAGAGATCACCTGGGAGGTAACTTCATATCGGCAATAACTCCATATGTCCCATCCTGATAATACATGGTCATTATCAGGTGTTTTTCTTTCCCCGCAAAGGGATCGTCTATAGCATAATATACATTGTTTTGCGGATTTGTGACCGGAGGAAACGTAACTTGAGAATCATCTTTTCCTTTTGGTGTTGTAATCACAGTTTCAATCCTATCAACTGAAGAAAGATCCTGATCTTTATTAAATAAGAATTCAATTCGTTTGTCTTCAACTTGTACAGTAACAACAGGCAGAATGTGTATTTCCGGCTCCTCAGATTGCATCCATGGAACCAGTAGTCCTTGTTCCAGAGTTCCACTCAACATTGTCCCCATATGTGGTTGAACTTCTGACATAAACTGAAAACCAAGAACCAGAATCAGAATGGAAATAATCAGCGTAACACTGAGCATAATGAGGACATTTGTTCTCTTAAGTGATTTTCTGGGCTTATGTGGAACTATCGCTGGTTTATTTTTTTCCGGAATCTTTTCGCAAATTTTTTTCAGATTACGTCTATATGTTTCATTGGTAGGATCAAGAGCATAAGCCTTTAAAAAACATGCTTTAGCCTCTTTTATTTTTCCAATTTTAGAATATGTAACTCCTAGTGCATTGAAGGATTTATGCATTACAGCATGATCCTGAATCGCTTTTGAAAAATGAGCAGCTGCTTCATCATACTGCTTGTCTTTGAAGGCTGACATTCCTGATCTGAATGGCAGTTCCTCCTTATCAGGCATAATGAGCGTTAGTAGGGAGATCGGTTAAGGGCTTCGATATATAAAAAAAACTGATATGATAAAATCAGGTACTTGTTAATTGATGAACTATCACAGGAATAGTTTCAGCATCAGTAAATGATTCAGAATATCCATCAGGGAAAACTACTTTCGAGATATGTGGAGTAAAATCGATATTAAATTTCTGGATGATCCAGTATAAACTTGGTTCTAGAAGAGATTCAACAGGAACATAGGTAAATGATGGGGTAGTAATAGTACCACTATCTATTGTGGCCATATTGTATACTGATAACTGGACTGATTCGGGAGTTATTGATTGAACCTGAACTTCGCGTTTTAATGCTTTTTCAAGCTCTTTTTTTCCAATACTCTTTAAGTCAAGCACCTTGGTAATGAGATCATACTGGAGTTTTTCAGTGCTATTTAATTGATAATTCATATCAACTGTACCATTTCCATCCTGTTCGACAGTGTAGGTTATCTGCGATATTGAAAGTGCAGAAACGCCAGCTACTGAAAGAAGAAAAATGAGTCCGATAATTATAATCCTGGTAAATGGGAACATAAGCTCCTCAGCATAGATCGTTATTATATATACGGTTCCTGGTAAAAAAAGAATAAATGCCTGATTACCAGGCTTCCACAAATGCTGAGTTAGTATAAATATCTTCAAGGCGTGCCTTATGACCTCGTTCCATCTTTGCTAACTCAACAAAAATTTTCTTTTGGTCTTGGTCTGCACTTGCATCGGCAAGTTTTTCGTACATCTCCATTGCTTCCTCTTCTTTCTTAATAGCGAGTTTGAGCCCGTCAAGAGGTTTCATATCAGAAGAAGGAGAAGGGCTTTCGATGAGATTAGATAATTTGTAATCCTTTACTTCATCAAATCTTAATTCCTTCTTTGTACCTGAAAGATACTCCTGGAGTGTCTTACGATGATATGTCTCTTCTTGTGCTAATTCTCTAAATGTACTCTTAAGTACACTATCTTTTACTTTTTCTGATAGAGCTGTGTATAGTGCATACGAGTCGACTTCACGGTCAATCGCCTTGAGTAAAATTTGTTTAAATTCTTCAGTTCTCATAACTAATTCTCCACATTACCCGGTTAATTTCTAATTAAAAGGGAAATGAGTATTATATATCTGATACTCTGGAATCCCAACATGTAATATTTGAGAGATTTCTTGGCTTAATACATGATATTTAAATTGGTAGATCGCATGAGATGAGTGTTTTTTTTAATTAGAATAAACCGGTTTTCCAAGTTTTGGTTCAAATGCATTGTCAGCTTCAACCCTAATTGCATGAGAGAAGAGGGCCAGCGGGATCTCCATGGGACATAATTCTTCACATTGTCCGCAGTTGATACAACTATCTGAAATATGTGCAAATCTTCTGAGGTGGAACATCGGGTCTGATGGTAGTTTACCCCTTCGGACCATCAACGATTCGTCCCTGCCTTTGAATGCCGTTGCAGTACATACCGGACATTTCTCGATACAGGAATAGCATTTCACACACCGGGAAGTCTCTTTGTTGATGGTGTCCCAGAGGTTGTCTCTAAGTGCTGTGAAGTCATGTTGCCTCCATTTGGCTCCGAGTTTGAGCATGGCTCCCTCAACCTTACCCCTGATCTCGATACCTTTCGGGTTTGCAACTTCAACATCGAGCTTCTTTGCAGCTACTGCCTTGGTAAGCAGATCTGCACCTTTTTCACTGCAGACCTCAACAAATGTTGCCTTTCCTGCCTTGTCGCCGATGACTCCCCAGTTACCACAGGCAAGATCGGCCTGACGGGGAACTTTATACAGGCACCGACGACAGTTAGAGCGTCTACCAAACCCTTCTTCTTCAAGTTCATCGACTGATATGCCTTTATGCCCGCCTTCATACTCGATGATAAACTGACCCTTGTCGATCTCTTCCTTGTGTACAGTGTCCGGGTCTACGCCGTATTTTGCCTTGATCATCTTCCGGGCTACGCCTGGACTGACTGATCCACCACAATTGACACCGATGGTGATGATGTTCTTCATGTCGACATCATTGCGTTTTGCTTCTTCAAGCAGGCCCATAAGGTCGCATCCTTTCACCACAACACCGAGCTTCATCTTCTTTGCCCCGTCCAGGTAGTTCTTGATGAACGTGGCCAGGAGCAGGGTTCCGCAGTGAAGTGATCCAGCTGTCATATCAAGTTCTTTGGGATCAGTAACTGCAACCGGGATAGCATCATAAATATCATATCCCTTTGTCACCGCCACTACGGCATCAACCATTTTGGTCTCCAGAGCATGCCGTAAAAGGGCGGTTACTGCACCTCCACATTCAGCTTTGCTTGCAAGTCCGCTGTCTGTGGTCCATGCATACAGGAGATCTCCTTTTGTTGCCATGATTATTTCCCTCCTGCAATCTTACCAACCGAAACTGCACAGTGCTTCAGCTCCGGCATCTTTGACAGGGGATCGAGTGCCGTGTTTGTCAGGTTGTTTACACCTTCTGCAAAGTGCATGGACATGTACAGGACACCTGGAGCAACATCCTCGCCGACCCATGCAACTGTCTCGGTCTGACCCCTGCGGCTCTTGAGAAGAACCTTCTCACCCTGGACAATTCCAAGTCGATTGGCATCAGAGGTGTTCATCTGTACATACGATGCGGGTACCTCATAGTCGAGAGCTCCACATCTGCCCGTCTGGGTCCGGGAGTGGTAGTGGAAGATCAGCCGTCCGGTCATCAGTGTGAATGGATACTCCTTGTCAGCCACTTCTGCCGGTGGTTTGTATTCAAGACCAAAGAACTGACCTTTACCGTTAGGTGTTGCAAATTTTTCTCGATGGAGAATTGGTGTTCCCGGGTGATCAACGGTTGGACATGGCCAGATGGTAGATTCCGGTTTTTCCATTCGTTCATATGTACAACCGAACATAGAAGGAGTAACAGCCCGCATATCGTCCCAAACATCCTTTCCTGTTGGGAGATTGAAAGTCTTAAGACCGAACCGTTTTGCCAGTTCAGCAATGATCCAGATATCTTCTTTTGCTTGCCCTGGTGGGTTTACTGCTTTTCGAACACGGTTTACGCGACGTTCAGCACTGGTAAAGGTTCCATCTTTTTCAGCAAAACAGGCTCCCGGCAGTATTACATCAGCATATTGACAGGTTTCTGTCATGAAGATATCCTGGACAACAAGGAAGTCAAGTTTCTCAAGTTGTCGTTTCACATGATTGGAATCAGGATATGTAACAGCCGGATTGATCCCAAGCATATATAGTGCCTTAATTTCGTTGCCGCACTGATTGATCTGTTCGGTAAGGGTAACTCCGTACCAGTCAGGAAGATCAGTAACTCCCCAGGCTTTTTCCATCTTTGCCCGGTTCTCTGCGACTTCGCATTTTTGATATCCGGAATACACATTCGGATATGCACCCATATCACAGGCACCCTGCACATTGTTTTGTCCACGAAGAGGGTTGACACCTACTCCTTCGCGACCAATATTACCACAAAGCATGGCAAGATTACCGAGGGATCTAACGTTATCAGTACCTGTAGTCAGTTCAGTGATACCAAGACAGTAGATGATTACTGCATTTTTGGCATCTGCATATCTAAATGCAAGTTCTTTTACTCTTTCGAGTGGAACACCATGGATTTTTTCTGCATCTTTATAATTTTCTACAACTTTCTTCAGGTCTTCAAAATGTTCGGTTCTATCTTCTATGAATTTCTTGTCATGTTTGCCCTCTTTGATGATCCAGTACATCATAGAATTTATGAGAGCAATATGAGTGGATGGGTTGAACTGATACCAGGTATCTGCAATATGTGCAGTTGTTGAAAATCGTGGATCAACAACTAATACGGGTATCCCTTTCATTTTAGCCTGGGCAACACGTCTTCCGGCAAGAGGATGTGCTTCCATTGCATTTGATCCCCACATCAGGATGAGATCAGAATTCAGGGCATCTTCAAAACCGTTTGTAGCTGCCCCTGAGCCAAACGAAAGAGACAGGCCAGCTACTGAAGGACCATGGCAGATTCGTGCACAATTGTCGACATTATTAGTCTTAAAAGCACACCGTGCAAATTTCTGGAAGATATAGCAATCTTCATTTACGGTTCTGCATGAGGTATGAAATCCAAGTCCTCTGGATCCATACTTATCCCATGTTTCTTTTAATTTCTTGGCAACCAGATCTAATGCTTCATCCCATGATGCTTCCACGAAAGAACCATTTTTCTTTATCAAAGGAGAGACAAGTCGATCAGGACTGTGAACAGATTCCCAGCAGGTTACACCTTTAGGGCAGAGTTTACCCTCATTGATTGGACTTCGTTTGCAGGGTTCAACCCCAACCACTTTTTCATTTTTGACGACAAGATTCAGTGCACACCCGACACCACAATATGGGCAGGTAGTCTGAATATATCGAACAAGACTAGTAGGCTTTGTAGTCATCTCGTATCCCCGAGTTTTTATATACAAGCGAAAGGACACTTCTGTGCCCCTGGTTTACCATGGTTCATACATTTCATCTAAAAACCAGGATTCTTCCCGTTGAATCCTAGAAAAATCACTCCACAGTCTAGACAAATCTGTCAGTCCTAGGATTGATCTGATGAACGTCCGTTACCGGAAAGAAACATCGCAAACATACAATCTGTTTAAAGGACAGGGGATAAATTTATCGATACGGAATTCTTATTCTTGAAAAAAAGATCCTATTTGTAATAACCAAAGGTAATCAAATATGGTTATATATATTGTGAAAAAAATCGAACCAAATATTATCCAATGGTAGAGCCTTTGAAAGAGACACATTTTCGCGATTTTTTTTTGCGCTACGAAAGTGTGAATATTTTGATGAGTATGGATGAGATATAAATCTCATCCCAGATTTTCCGCTTGTATATGATAGTCCTCGGGAAAGGAATATCACCAGAAATACTGATTACTCACTATTAAGCATTTGAACCTGCTTTGTAGTTGAGTACATGTGTTTTCTCCTTTGTTTGTAATATGCATAAAAAGTTTGGAGGCCGATTACAATAAATTTAAATAAATATCTATGAATTATAGAAATATTTCAAAAACTTAGATAAAATCAAGTTTCTAGAAGTTCTTCACATTTAAAATTCTATACCATATTTTTTCTCATTAAACCTAACCTAGGATAAAAGATAGAATTTTTCATAATTTAGAAACTCTTTTTTTTAATTTAATATTCCATTCCTGGGATTTGAGTACAATTCTGCTTTACTAATTTTTCTATGACATGCTAAAGCATGTCAAGGTTTATAATGCCTAACAGATTAATGATCTATGGGAAAATAGATGTTCATGATCAATCAGGATAATGTTCCTGTATCAAAATGAATATCTTTCCGGTATCTGATAATGGATGGTAGATTGGATTGGAACAGATAACCCTTTTTATTCTTGCAATTATTCCAATATTGGTAATATTTGTCGGTCTTGTATTCTTGCGACTATCAGGGACATTGATGAGTATAATTGGATGGATAGTAACCGCTATCATCGCAATCCTATTCTTTAACACTGCTCCTGATATTGCAGTTTATGCATCCTGGAATGGAATACTGGCCTCATTTGGTATTTCACTGATGGTTCTGTTTACTATCCTTCAGGTAACAATGATGGACGTAACCGGAGCAATTACCGCAATAACAGTATACATCAAATCAATCGCTGCTGAACGTTATGAACAGATTATGATCCTCAATGTGGGATTTGGATCATTTCTCGTTTCTATTGGAGCAACTCCGGTAACAATGCTCCCACCAATCATGTTAGCATTAGGGTTTTCTCCTCTCGCAGCAGTTGCTTTACCCTGTCTTGGATATGATCCACTAACTTCATTCTCTCTTCTTGCTGTTCCAATTACACTCCCGGCAACTGTTTACAATCTAGATGTAAGTCACCTTGGAAACAACATCGCTCTCTTTCTTCCGATTATTTCTACAGGATTCGCACTTAGCATGCTCTGGGTTGCTGATGGAATTGCAGGAGTCAAAAAAGGTCTGGTTCCAGCTATAATAGCAGGGCTGACTCTGGGATTTTCCTGTATATTATTTGTCCATATTCTTCCACCATCTGCTATCGGTCTGGTAGGAGTTTTCTCAGGTCTTGTTACCATCTTTGTCCTTTTCCTGCTCCGGGCTCTCAAAGGAAAACCAATAATTGCAAGACTTGATAAAGAGGAAATTGCCAGGGCAGGAATGCCACTATGGAAAGCAGTCTTACCATGGCTCTTACTCGTGGTCTTCTGTATCATAATCAGTATCCCGGTTATTCAGACTGGTCTGTATGGATTACTTGGACCACTTCAGAAAATTACAATAGTAGCCAACAAATCAGTAGATCTGAAAATTCTTAACCAGGCATATTTCTGGGTCATGATTAGTACTCTGATCGCAGCACCGGTACTGATTCGGACAAAAGAAGAGGCCCAAAAGATTGTCACTGTTTGGGCAAGAAGAGCATGGGCCCCAACGGTTGCTGCTGCAGCCCTTTTTGCAGTTGCTTACATTATGGACTGGTCAGGGCAGAGTGTAATAAACAATACCCTCACGTTTGCACCGGGAATGTCTGATTTAAATATGAATGCAGTAATAGGCCTGACACTGGCACTTGTATTTGGAGTTGGATTCCCTGCAGTAAGCCCGATTCTTGGATTGTTTGGTTCCTTTGTATCAGGTAGTGAAACATCGTCCAATGTTATGTTTTATGGAATCCTCAAAAAATCAACAGATGTATTAAATCTGGATTTCATGAAAGTATATGCAGCACATGCTGTAGCAGGTGGTATTGCATCAGGTATCGCTCCTGCAAAAATTATCAATGCAGCTGCAGTTATTGACAGCCTTGGTATAGAAGGTGAAGTTATCAGAAAATGTGCATCTGTTGCAATTATTTTAACTCTGATAACCGGAGCTATGCTTGTAGCATTTATTTATCTCTAACTTTTTTTGATCTCTATTTCTCGTATCTGATTACCAAGTTGATTATCATAAAAGAAAAACGGTACATGATCTTTTTTTTATTACCCATACATCAAGTGTGATTTCCACCATTGACCAAAAAATTTAGGTTTAATTAAACCGGAAATAAAAAAATGAGTTATCAAAAGGGATTCGAAAATTCCTTTGGTTTCAGACATTTTTACTACGAGAATGAACAATTGAGACGATTTAGTTTGCAACCTCCAAATACCGACCAAAAACCAGATTCCAATAAGGCTATTTCATTATCAAGAAAAATATATTTGAAATTCAAAGATATTGAAAACAATCTTATTTACAATTTGGAAAATCGCAGATATTTTAAGACAGAATAAAGCCTCTTTATCATGATATATATCTCCTCTTCCGTAAAGTTCCTGACTTAAGCATGCATATTAGTATATAACCGGGGATATGTCCCCAGATTTCTTATGGCTGTAACTATTGAAATTCTTATCATTATTCTCTTAATTATCCTGAATGGCCTTTTTTCTATGGCTGAATTTGCCCTTGTCTCTGCAAGGAGAATTCGATTGCAACAGATGCTTGATCGTGGAGAAAAAGGGGCAGATATCGCCTTATCTCTCTCTGAAGATCCAAACACATTTCTTTCAACAATTCAGATTGGAATAACACTCGTCGGCATCCTTGCTGGTGCATTTGGTGGCGCTGCGATAGCTAAAGAATTAGAGGGAACCTTTACTGTAATTCCTGAAATTGCTCCATATGCAGGAATTATAAGTCTGTTTGTGGTCGTTCTCATAATCACCTACTTTACTCTTGTATTCGGAGAGATTATTCCAAAGCGTATCGGACTTGTATATCCAGAACAGATCGCAGTAAAGGCTGCTGGATCAATTGTCATCATTTCCAGGATATTTGGTCCTATCAATAAAATGGCAAGTTTAACAACCGATGCAGTTCTCTGGCTTTTTAATTCACATGCACCACAGGACCCGGTAGTGACAGAAGAAGATATTACCTCTCTGCTAGAGGAAGGTACACAGGCAGGGGTATTTAATGAGGCAGAACAGGAACTTGTTCAAAGTGCTTTCAAATTTGGTGATCGTGAAGTTACCACTCTCATGGCTCCAAGGCCCGATGTTGTCTTCCTGGATCTTGAAGATTCTTTTGAAGAAAACAAAGAAAAGATACTGACTAGTGGTCACACCCGGTATCCGGTCTGCCGAGGTGGACTTGATTCAGTAATTGGTGTTGTTTCTGTCAGAGATCTCTGGTCTCAGATGACAGCTGGAGAAAAACCAGACTTAACATTACTCATTCAGGAAGCACTTGTAATTCCAGAGCATATTACTGCTCTCCGACTGCTTGAACTATTTCGAACAGCTACCACTCCCTTAGCAGTTATTATGGATGAATACGGGTCAGTAGCAGGCATTATTACACTACACGATCTGCTTGAGGCAATAGTCGGAGACCTCTCTACCGTAGATGAGCCAGACGAAGAACCGGGAATTATAGAACGAGAGGATGGATCCTGGTTTATAGACGGAATGCTTCCTGCTGAAGAACTTCGATTATTACTTGAACTCGAAATCCTTCCCGGAGAAAATGAAGGAGTTTATCGTACAGCTGCCGGGTTTGTCATGTCTGAACTTGGAAAAATACCCATTCCTGGTGATCACTTTGTATTGAATGGAATACGATTCGAAGTAGCAGATATGGATAAACGACGAATCGATAAGATCATAGTCTCAAAAATCAGACATCGGGGTGATGAGAACCCTGATGAGAAAACAGATAATCATACTACTTCCTGAATTGTATGACATATAATTCCTTTTTTCAGACTCCTTTTTTTCTATCACTCACCATTGGTGTCCCTTTTTGTATCTTTAAGATTCTCTTTGGTATTCTGTCCATCAGAGTTGGTGAAGCAGGGACAATCTGGCCTCTTGTAGTATCTGGAGTAATAATCATGCTCTGGGCTTGTGCAGATCTTCTTATGAATCTAACACGTGCAACCCTTGATATCTTTGGAAAAAGTCAATTGATTGAGTTTTGCACTATAGCCCAAATTGGAAGAATCCTTAACGCACAAGCAATATTTTTAGCATTTGATACGGTCATCACATTTACAATCATCTGTTTAGTACTGTGGTCTGGTTGGATAGTCCAACTTAATCGGATTGAGTCATATCTTTGGTACTTTGCAACCACGCTTAACCTAATCAGCCTATCACTTGTAGGATTATATACCGAAATTACCAGATATCAGGAAATGAATAAAGGATGATAAGAATTATTATATGATAAATTTGTTCATTTCTCCTGAAATATGACCAACTGACACAGTGGCTTTGCCAATTACCTGAGTTATTTGGTCTAGGGCTGCAGATGCCTGCTCTGTTGCAGCTGATGAATCCACCGCTTCTTTTGCAGTTTTTTCTACAAGAGATCCAACATCATGCACTCTTACACTGATCTCCTGCACTGATGCTGCCTGCTCTTCGGTTGTTCCTGCAACCTCATTCATTCGTTTCGTAATCTCAGCAATATCTGCGGCTATCTTCTCGAATACGCCTAGAATTTCTTTAACTGCTACATCACCAGCTGTAACATCATTTAGTGAACGATCCATTGATAATGTAACATTATTTGATTTTTTCTGAAGATCTGAGATCAGATTTGCAATTTTGTCGGTTGATGTACGTGATTCTTCTGCTAAATCCTTTACTTCATCAGCTACAACTGCGAATCCCATTCCAGCCTCACCAGCCCGTGCTGCTTCGATGGCAGCATTTAAGGCAAGAAGATTAGTCTGTTCAGCGATTCCTCCGATAACATCAACAATAGATCCGATTTCTTTCATCTGTTGGTTGATTTCTGTTATTACTAAACTTGTTTCCTGAAATGATTTTTTAATATTCTCCATCCCACTTTCTGTCTTCCCAACGATTCGAGTTCCTTCATCTGCAAGTAAATCTGTATTTTGTGCTAAGTTAGCCACACCGTTCGTATCTGTAGCTACAGCGGTGACTGCGACTGACAAATCATCCATAGAATCAAGTATTTGCTGAATACTTTGTAGGGAACTTTCAGAAAATCCACTAACCTGTGATGCATTTTGAGCTAAGTTGTGGGCTCCTGCTGATATTTCTTCAATACTTGCATTCACTTCCTCCATTCCGCTCATCAGGTCCATAACTTCTGACACGACCAGGCTTATTGCAACCCCAGTCTCCTTCCCGATGGTATCCATAGCTTGTTTAAAGGGAATGAAGTCGCCACTGACCACAACAGAATCTGAAAATCGTTTAGAAAAGTCACCTCTGGCATACATGCCCGCAAGTTTCATACTTTCATTAACAGGACGGACAATATTTTCGAGAGTAGTGTTTATACCAGTAATAATCTCCTTGTATGCACCCAAAAATTTTGTCTCATCCCCTCGTTTAGATAGTTCTCCATGGATTGCGGCTTCGGTGAGAGATTTAGTTTCAGAAATAAGATTATTGATAGTATCCACTGTAGCTTTGAGAGCAGGTCCAATCTCATCACAATCATCAATAATCGGGACATTACTAATCTTCTCTCCAATTGATATCCTCTTCATGATACCTATAACTGAAGTCTGGAGTATATCAGCAAAATTATCCATCTCATATGCCATCCTCCCTACTTCATCGTTCCGAGTCATTTTAAGCCTCATTCCCAAATGGCCTTTACCCATCTCTTGAATCATATTCATCGTCCGACCCAGAGGGCTGGTAATACTATTTGTAAGAATGAATGCGAATGATAGCCCAAATATAAGGGCAAAAAGGGTTATAAACAAAAAAATAAGGGATGATTCCTGATAGAGCTTAGTAATATCATCCTTTAGAATTCTTGACTGTTCTTGATTATATATTTCTAACTGATCAATGGCATCTTGAGCAGCATCTCTCGGTGTTTTAAAATCCTCACTGTAGATTCCAGTTAGGGCACTTTCCTCATTGCCCGCCTTCATGTTTTCTATAACCTTGCGCAATGAATTCTCAAAAATGGGCCAATTTGTATTAAATGTAGAAAGAAGGTTTAGTTCCTTTTCTGTTGTGGCATTTTTTTGATAGGCCGCAATCTTATCTTTAATATTTGCTACTTCGGCGTCTACTTCAGCAAATTTTTCTATTCTTTCATCATTAGCGAAGACAGTTTTATAAATATTAACCCTTATATTCAAAAAACTGGTATCTGCATTCATAAGGCCATCCAGCGCCACTAACCTTTCAGAATACATTTTATCGGCTTTTTCAGCCATTATACCCATTGAGAAGAATCCAATCACTGAGATTATGACCGCAATGAGAATCATTACACAAAAACCACCAAGTAATTTCGGTTTTAGTGCGATATTATCCAAAATCATTCATTTACCCCCAATAAGAACTGCGCGATAATGTGCTGATTCTAATAATGTAAGCGAGGCATATAAATACTTCCCATTCAAAAAAATAAAATTGAAATATAAATAAATTTAATTGCGATCTTAATCGTGATAAATCTCAATTGAATTAATATAATTTTCTCCTGATACGCCACAAATGATTATCAATCTGGTAGTTAGAAAGAACATTGAAAAAGGTGAAAATAATACGAAAGATTTGGAAAAAGAGTAATTCGTGGACCTACTTATTCCATATCAGGAGTTGAATCATCGTCACCTTCGTCGATGATCTCAGCCTGAGGAATATCCTGCAGTTCCTGTGATTCTTCTGGTGAGAGTGAAGTAACTCCCACGACACGGTCCTTGGTTCCGATTCTCATAATCCTGACACCACGGGTACTGCGGCCCTGAATCGAAATCTTGTTTACTTTAGTCCTGATAACATTTCCTTCTGCACTCATCAGGATAATCTCTTCATCTTCTGATAAGGCAAACGCTGTTACTACACCATCATTGCGGCCAACTTTGATGTTTCTGACACCAAGTGTTCCTCTTCCGTGACCCCGGTATTCATCAAAGCTTGTTCGTTTTCCATATCCGGCTTCCGTGATGGTAAGCAGAAGTTTTCCTTCTTCCACAACTGTTAAACTACGGACAACATCATCGTCACGCATCCGCATTCCGATAACACCGAGTGCATTGCGGTGTCTCAGAGAAATCTGATCCTCATGGAATCTCAGACTCTGCCCGTACCTGGTTGTAATCAATACTTCCTGTGATCCATCGGTGACGATTACGTGGACAAGATGATCATTATCCCGTAGCGTTATTGCATTCACTCCGGTAGAACGTGGACGTGAGAATTCATCCTGCGGGATCTTTATGGTCATTCCATGTTCTGTCAGGAATAAGAAGAACCTGTCAGCGCAGAATTCTTTTACCGGAATTACAGCAGTAACCCGCTCATCAGCATTAAGGTCCAGTAAATTGACAATTGCCTTTCCTCTGGCCTGGCGTGAACCCTCAGGAATATCAAATACTCTCAGCCAGTACGCCCTTCCTTCAGAGGTGAAACAGAGAAGATGATCATGGGTATATGCAACAAATACCTGTTCAACAAAATCTTCATCCTTTGTTGATATGCCCATAACACCCCGGCCACCCCGCCCTTGGGTCCGGTATGCATCAATATCAATGTACTTGATGTAGTTATGGTGAGTGAGACAAACTAGTACCTGTTTATTCGGAATCAGGTCTTCTTTGTCAATGGTGGTGGAATCGATGGTGATCTGTGTTCTGCGGTTGTCACCATATTTCGATCCTGCTTCTTTTAACTCTCTGGCAATCTCTGCTCGGATATGACTCTCTGTCGAGAGGAGATCAATGAGACGGCGGATTACTGCCTCAAGCTCATCACGTTCATCAACAAGTTTCTGCTTTTCAAGTGCAGCAAGCCGACGAAGTTGCATCTGCAGAATTGCTGTTGCCTGGGCTTCATCAAGATCAAACTTCGTAACCAGAGCCTGCTTTGCTTCATCAGCTGTCTTTGATGCCCTGATTGTTGCAATCACCGCGTCAATATTATCTATAGCATGAAGAAGACCACGGAGAATGTGGACACGTTCTTCTGCTTTCCGCTTATCAAATTCACTTCTGCGGGTAATAACAACAATCCGGTGCTGAACAAACTGCTCAATGAGACCTATCAGACCGAAAACTTTCGGCTGTAGATCCATGATAGCAAGGTTGATTATACCAAATGTTGATTCAAGGGCTGTATGCTTATAGAGATGATTCAAAATCATCTGGGGATGAGTTCCTTTTTTCAGATCGATGACGATCCGCATCCCTTCTTTGTCTGACTCATCTCTGATGTCAGATATTCCCTCTATCTTCTTTTCTCTGACAAGATCTGCAATATATTCTATCAGACGTGCCTTGTTCACCTGGTATGGGAGTTCAGTAATTATTATTTGTTCCCGTTTACCTGATTCATCAATATCTGCAACGCCTCTGACGGTGAGTTTCCCATAACCGGTGTGGTATGCTGACTTGATCCCGTCAGTACCCATAATAACTCCACCGGTTGGGAAGTCAGGGCCTGGCATGATCTTCATCAGATCATCGACTGTTGCTTCAGGGTTTTCCAGATAATATGTTATGGCTCTGCAGACTTCTCCCACATTGTGTGGAGGCATCTTGGTTGCCATACCAACGGCAATACCATCTGATCCATTGATTAACAGATTTGGAAGTTTTGCTGGAAGAACATCCGGTTCCTGAAGTGATTCATCAAAGTTTGGAGAGAATGATACCGTTTCCTTTTCGATATCTTCGAGTAGCTCCTCAGCTTCAGGTTTCAACCGGATTTCAGTGTAACGCATTGCAGCAGGGGCATCACCATCTATTGAACCAAAATTTCCCTGACCGTCTGCAAGCATCATACGATATGTCCATGGCTGAGCCATTCTGACAATCGTATCATAAATCGAAGAATCACCATGCGGGTGATACTTACCCATGACTTCTCCGACTACACGGGCAGACTTTTTGTAAGCCTTGTCATGGGTGTTACCCATCTCCCACATGGCAAACAAAGACTTCCGGTGAACCGGCTTAAGTCCATCCCTGACATCAGGAATTGCTCTGCCGATGATGACAGACATCGCATAATTAATGTACGATGTCTTCATCTCTTCTTCAATATTGACTCTGTTAACCCGTGGGTTGAGGATACTTACCTCCGGCTGTTCTTCAGATGTCAAGGTTGGTCACCTCTTTACAGTGTCTTTTAATGAAATCTTTTCGGGCAGTCACATCATCACCCATCAGTTTTTCAAAGATCTCGTTTGCATAACTGGCATCGTCGATCTTCACCTGCTTGAGTATTCGTGACTCGGGATCCATGGTAGTGCTCCAGAGCTGAATAGCATTCATTTCTCCAAGACCTTTGTACCGCTGGACACCGACACCCTTTTCGCCCATCTCATTCATCAATCTGCGCATATCATCTTCGGTATACGCGTAGACCTCCTGTTTCCCTTTGGCTATCCGGTATAGCGGAGGCTGAGCCAGGTATATATATCCAGCCTCGATCAGGGGAAGCATGTACCGGTAAAAAAACGTCAGAAGCAGAGTTGCAATATGGGCACCATCAACATCAGCATCAGTCATGATGACGATGTGATGATAACGGGCTTTCTCAAGATCAAAAGATTCTCCAACCCCGGTGCCAATTGCTGATATCAGTGCCTGAATTTCATTATTTTTCAGGATTTTGTGCACTGTTGCTTTTTCTACGTTCAGGATTTTACCCCTGAGCGGAAGAATTGCCTGGAACCTTCGATCACGTCCCTGTTTTGCACTGCCACCTGCAGAATCTCCTTCTACAATATAGATTTCACTCTTTTCAGGAGCACGTTCAGAACAGTCTGCAAGTTTTCCAGGAAGTCCAGATGAGTCAAGAGTGCTTTTTCTTCTGGCAAGTTCCCGGGCTTTGCGTGCTGCTTCACGTGCCTGATATGCAAGGACTGCCTTTTCTATGATAGAGCCAAGGTCCTTGGGATGCTCTTCAAAGTACTCACACAGTGAGGCATACACCAGCGAATCAACAATACCTTTAACTTCGCTGTTTCCAAGTTTCATCTTGGTCTGACCCTCAAACTGAGGATTTGCCATCTTAATTGATATGATGGCAGTCAGACCTTCACGGACATCTTCACCTTTTAATGAGAAATTCGGATCCTTGATAGCCTTGTTTTCCTTACCCATCTTGTTGATGGCTTTTGTAAGAGCAGATCTGAAACCTTCAAGATGAGTACCACCTTCACGAGTGTTGACACAGTTGACATACGTGAAGATTTTTTCAGAATATGCGTTGGTATACTGAAACGCGATATCTACTTCTACTTTATTTTCAAGATCACATTTCTCAAGTGCAATGACACTTTCATGAATTGGAGGAATATCCTTGTTGATAAACCTCACATATTCGGTTATTCCACCGACATAGGAAAAGGTTTCACTACATTCATTCCAGTTTTCACATCGTTGATCACAAATTTTGATTGTGATTCCACTGTTAAGAAATGCAAGTTCACGCATTCTGTGAGCCAGGACATCATAATCAAATTCTACAGTGTCGAAGATGGAACTGTCAGGTTTAAATGTGATAATAGTACCAGTGACTGCAACCTTGTATGCCCTGAGAAAATCTTCACGATTATCCGGAGCATCTGCAGGAATGGAACCGTACCTGCGTATATACCGTTGTTTGAGTTCCTCTAGTGACTCTTCACGGGTGGTCATCTCCTGGATAACCCCTCCGCGTGAGAACTGCATCTCGTATTCTTTACCCTCTTTCCAGACCGTTGCGGTTAATTTGATAGAAAGAGCGTTGACAACCGAGACACCTACACCATGCAGACCACCAGAGACCTGGTAGGTATCTTTATCAAATTTTCCACCAGCATGGAGAACAGTCAGCACCGTTTCAAGAGCACTTTTGTTGTCGTTCTCCTTCATCGGATCGATCGGGATACCCCGGCCGTTATCCTCAACACTGACGCTCCCGTCCTGATGTATGATAATATCTATCTGGTTACAGACTCCGGCAAGTGCCTCGTCAATAGAGTTATCAACAACTTCGTATACCAGGTGATGTAGACCCCGTGTATCGGTAGAACCGATATACATTGCCGGGCGTTCACGTACCGGTTCAAGCCCTCGCAATATTTTGATATTTCCAGAATCGTACGTGTCTGACAAATTGAACCCCCATTCAAAATGGAAAAGTTACGATAGTACCCTATTATATCGTCCTCTGGAGACTTAAAACTCGGGTTTTATAATAATCAGAACAATCCAGATATTCTATACACAGATCACCCGCTATACGTTATAGCAGACAAAAGACTTTCAAATAAAAATCTTTGAAAAATATCATCCTTAATTTCCTGTTTGTCATTTGTTGAAATATTTTTATGAATTTATAAAAAAAGAGTGGATGATCATCAGGATTGATCATCAGAAAAAAGGGTAATTAAAAAATCAGCAGACTGGCTGTGAATATAACGGATCTCTCATTGATTTAATAAGGAAATACCCAACTACCCCGAATGTGATTAGCGGTGATACATAAGTCGGGATATGAACACCAAATGAATCGATGACCATGATACAACCAAGACACAGAATTGAATACATAGCCCCATTCTTCAGGAACCGGTAACGCTTGATACGATCGACATTACTCACGGTGAGTTGCCTTACTACAATCGCACCCAGAGCATTGCCAACAAGAATCAGAGGAACAGACATAGTAAAAGCAAAAGCGCCGAGAACTCCGTCTATTGAGAAAGTTGCATCTATCACTTCAAGATAAAAGATCTTGCTGATATCAGACATATTTCCTCCAATGAGTTGTTGTTCCTGAGCCTCTGCATTCTGCCTGAACCCATGGACAATAAAAAAAGCACTTGAGCCTACAACAGCCCCAAATGCCATTAACGGATGTTGCTCCAGGGCGAACCAGACAATAACGGCCAGCAGTAGAGATACTACAGCAAAGAACCATACCCCTTTGGATTCAAAAAATCGTTCTCCCCGTAGCCCGTATTCCTTGTCTTCAAGAAAAATCCAGTGAAGAAACAGAAATATCAGGAAAATTCCACCACCAATAAGAAGCATCGGAGATGATGCTTCTATCGCTTCTTTTATCTCCGGGCTGTCACTGAACATTGCAGTGAAAACTTCCCAGGGAGTAAGTGTAGGGGTTGCTGCCCAGACTAGTATCAGCGGGAGAAGTCCTCTTACAACAAAAACCGCAAACAGGATTCCCCATAACAGAAACCATCGCCTGAATTGAGGTTTCATGGTAGAGAGAACTTCAGCATTGATAATAGCGTTATCAATGCTCGAAATGATCTCAAAGAGACAAAGACCAAAGATGATCAGGATGATAGAAACAATATCCACAGTAAATATTCGACTTTTGGATCTATTAATCTCCCGTCAGAAATTATCATCTGGGGAGATTATGGTAACAATGAAATCACGAAAATTTAAATAGTCCGGATCCAATCCAATTGTATGAATTATACCATACTTATTACGGCGATTCTTCTTACCGGTTTCATATTCTCTGGAGGATGTACATCAGTAAAGCAGGTAAATACTTCTGGAAATATTGGAGTACAACCTGCGACGACTTCTTCAGTTGTGATACCGACTCCGAATGTAGTTGAAAAACCTGAAACTACAAAATCTGTATCTGAATCGTCTCAGTCTATTAACATTCCCTCCACTTCTATAGAGAAATCTTCAGATATGGCAGGTTTTATATCAACAAGTTTCCCGGCAATTACTGAGAAATATGTAGAAATAAAAAAATCAAGAAATGCACTAGACTGGAAGAAAGTACAGGAACAGGCCTTAAGCCTTCAGGTACAGATTCAAACCCTTAAAAAAACATACATACTCGACGTACCTAACCCTGAGAAAACTGTTTTTCCAAATCTTAACAGTAGAGAACAGATAGTGTTTCTGAAATATGTCGGCTATCTGAGCGATATGGAGAGTTACGCAACAAATCTAAAGAACGCTGTTTATTATCAGGAAAAAGGTGGCGATTCTGAATCTCTTCAGACAGCACGCAGATATCAGAACCTTGCAGATCAATTTGAAAAACAGGCTATTGCAGAAGTAAAAACAATTTCTGATTATTGTACCGACTTTAAATATACTTTTATAAACCCGATTACGGTTCAGGCATACAGATATGTATAAATCTTCTTTAATAATTTTTAAATAAAATAATCCTTTAAAAAAATTTATGAGAAACTAACTATACCGGATGTTCCATTTACTTCTGCAATAGTTCCAGAGGGAAGATCCATGAGAGGAATGCTCAGGCGATCAACCATGGGAATATGCCCTATAATGGCACCTACTACAATGATTGGTTCAGCTTCTGTATTTATGATGGCTGCAGGAGCATGACCGCTTCTTGATAACGCATACAGAATATAACTTCCTACTGTGGAACCTTTTCCATATTCAAATGCTAAAACGGTACCGGTTATATCTTTTCCCTCAAGAGGATGACCTTTCTCCATTACAATACCAGTTTCAGGATCAACACCTGATAAAAATGAGATGGGATCCGGCCCGATCAAAAGAGGCCCTGTTGCCGTTCCCTGGGAAATACCTCGGCCATGAAGTATCATGTGTAAAATAATTGGATAATATCTGGTATTAGGCTATCTTAATTCAGGATAGAATCTGACAGTTATTTCTCTTGTTACACATTTTTTCATTTTTTTCAGTGAATAATTATTAATAGAGAGATTATCCTTTTATCAGTGAATAAGTGAGCAGGGCCGTGTTGTTTCGATCCGCCATTGTAAGGTTTTTATCTTGACCAGAAACCATCATTACCTGATTTAGAAGTTTGATGTATGCAGACTCTGTCTCCATAATTATCTGATCCTGACATGTTGTTCGAGTCATCGAAATGCGGGAGAATGAGAGATTGTTACCGGATAGACTATATTGACCATTATATAAGTTACATCCGGATGTTCCTGAAATGGAACCATTTTTATCAAATGTAACTGAAATCCGGGTATCATTGGATAGTCGGACAGGAATACCATCCTTGCGAAGATATGTAGTGAGATACCAGGCCGTGTTACTTAATGTTCTATTGGAATTAATTGGTGAAACAGTGTATTGTTCAAGAATTTTATCAAGATGAATAATCATAGGTTCGAGGAGATTAGGTATTGATCCATTCGTTGCTTTAATTGTCTGATTCTTGTATCTTATAGTATAGATAATAGCATTAGGAGATGGGTTTGTTAACTGAGTCTGTGGTTTTATCGCTGTAATATTCATTTTATTACAGATTGATGTCAGGTTATCCATCTCATTATCAGATAAGTTTATTGAATGGATTTGTGACCATTTGGTTATCTCTCCGTGTTTATCTGGAAAAATTTTTAGTTCTTCATACGACCCTGTTGTTCCTCCTGACTTTTCAAATGAAATTAACGATTCAGATCTATTTGCAATCCTGCTACCATCTACTGGTTCGATAGAAATAACTTCTACTGGATCACCGGACATTATAATTGAAACAGCATCATGTACTGGTCGTAACTGAAATGTAACTTTGGTCCCGTTTACTTTAAGATCTGGAGGAAGAGATAATGGCTGATAGTGATGACCGTCATCACTTTTAATTATATAAGCCCCTCCTTCAAGATCCTGAAATTGTATTATTCCTGTTCCGGTAATTATAGATAGGTTACTATCTGATGAATCAGATCCACCAACTGAAACATTATGAGAAGAATTTATATCTTTATCCATGGTTGGGATAACTGTTGATGTAGATGAATGGGTCTGATTTTGAACTCTCTTGTTCAGATCTGTGGAGAAATATACTGTAAGAAGGCAAATTACTACCAGTATCAGGATAATTATCAGAAGAAGACGTTTATACTGTTTCATATTATTCACAGATTACCATTAGGTTACTCTGAATGATATGAGTGTCTTCTGGTTATCCTATAAAAAAATACTTAAGATGAAACTCTTCACTCATGAAATTTCTGTTTAAGATCTCTTCGTTTCTATTCTATACAATCCAACTGGAACCTGTATCTCAAATCGTGCTCCTTCTCCAGGTATTCCAGTTTCACTAATGTCTAGTCCGGTTGATGTCAATATCTCATGTACCAGAAAAAGACCTAACCCGGTATTGTGTCCAACACCCTGCTCAAATATTCTCAATTTCTCTTCAGGTAGGACACCTACACCGTTATCTTCCAGGATAAGAGTTATTGAATTACCATCAGCCCGTACTGACATTTTTATATTATTTACTTTTTCGCCATGGCGAAGTGAATTTTCCATCAGATTATACAGAGCTCGTGAAAAGAGAGGATCTGTTCTGACAAAAATATCTGAAACCTGATTATCAATGGTGATACCGTTAAGGTTCAGTTGGCTGGCAGCCTGATCAAAAGCCTTTCCAGCATTAATCCATTCACTCTCTCTGATCCCAAGGCTTTGATAATCACGAGTGAACTCAATAAGGTATTTGATACCATCCACAGCATTTTGAGCCTGATTGATAGTATCAGAAATATATTTATCATACTCATCTCCATCTTTTACAAGATCCAGAAATCCCCCTAACGTTGTTAATTTATTTAAAATGTCATGACGTGTTAAATCAGATAATAATTGCAGGCGGTGATTCTTCTGCATTAACGCCTTTTGTACTGATTTATATGCAGAAATATCTCTTCCAATTATTTGTATACCATTAAATTGATTTTCATGATAAATCGGTACCCCACGCATATCGAGGGTAACATATCTACCATCTTTACATTTTATTTGTATTTCAAAATGAGAAATGGGCTTTCCAGTACAAACTTCCATTTGCATACGAGCAATCTTATCTTGATCATCTTGAGAAAAAAGATCCAACCGGAGAGGTTTGCCCAATACTTTTGATATATCATATCCGGTCATTTCATAAAATGAAGGAGAAATATATATGGGCATATACTGGTCATTTAACATTATAATGAGGTCTTCACTCCTCTCTACCAGACCCCGATACCTTCCTTCACTCATCTTGAGTTCTTCTTCAGTGATCCTTATCTGTTCATAAGCTGCAGCTAATTCAAAATTCTTTGTCTGAAGGATTTCTTCTGTCTTTTTCCTCCTCACTATACCCCACGTTCCATTCATGAGAAGGTTAAGCTGACGAACATCTTCGTCATTATATTCCTCTGTTTTATTGGCAACTCCTGCCACCATCACAATTTTACCACTATTAAAAACAGGAACATTCATGTGACGTTTAAATGGAATATTTATAGGAAGCAATTCTTTAATTTCAGATGGATTTGGAGAATATTCATTTGTAATTACTGCTGTCCGCTTTCTTACCGCTTCACCCCAGAGTCCAGTATTTTTTACCTGATAAGATATTGGCTTTTCAGATACGACGCATTCATTTAACGTTCGTTCTGACCAGGAATATAATGTCATAGTATGTTCATCATCAGTCAAAAACGCAAGATATCCATACTGGCTTTCGGTTATAGTGACAGCACTTTCTAAAGCAAAATCAGTTATATCTTTCAGGTTTTTATCCCTGATTGCGTATAATCCAATCATTGCTTCAAGCCGAATCTCATTTAGCATCCGGCTCTTCTCTTCTTTTTTCCTGACACTAATGTCACGAACAATTGCTTGCAGAAGTATGCGACCGTGTATGACCAGTTGACTCATCGTTACTGAAGTATCAATCACAGTTCCATCTGGTCTGAAAAATTGCCACTCAAAAACTGGTATTTCTCCTGAAAGAGCCCTGAAAATATTTAACTCAAAAAGATCTTTCGCAGATCTGCCATCCGGCTGAACCGATGTTGAGATCTCTGAAGGAACTATCCCAATTACTGTTTCCCTATCCAGACCAAGAAGCGTGATCCCTCTTTGATTACTATCAACAATACGATCATGATCGAGAATAAAAATTGCCTCTCCTGCCGATTCAAAAAACTGCCTGAATGTCTCCTCACTTTCTTTCAATTTTGTAGAAGCACTTCGGGTTGAGACGGCTTTTTTAATTTTATGAGCAAGTTCGGTAAATTGTGCTTTAGGATCACCACCTTTCTGAAGATAGAAATCAGCACCACTATTCAGGGCTTCTATAACAATTTCTTCTCTTCCTCTTCCAGTAAAGAGAATAAAAGGAAGATCAGGCCAGGTTGTCCGAACTTCACGCAGGAGTAAAAGCCCGCTCATCTCAGGCATCTCATAATCAGATACTACTGCATCATATTCCCCAATATGAAGTTTGTTGATTGCTTCTTCCCCTGATTGTGCTACATGTATCTTGAATTCACCGATTTTTTCAAGAAACATCCGACCAATATCAAGGAGGACGGGTTCATCATCAACAAGTAAGACGGTAATCATAATTACAAAATTTGCGATTATACCGTTGGATGGGGACCTATATAGGCAATTTCATTGATATGGTGCGAAAATACTATCTGGTTCCCATACAGAAATGGGTATGAGCGGCATGATTACCATATCTTGGTTTTATACAACAAGTCATGTTTTAATGGTCGGGCTAGGGATGCTCTATCTTTTTGGAAGTAAGGATACGAAAAGAAAAATTGAACACATTGCATGGAGTGTGCCTATCCCTCCTGATCTTCTATCTCGATTACGAGAATTTTCACCGGTATCAATTTCTAAAGTTTCTGGCATATATTTGGACGATGTCTTTGATATTTTAAAAGGTAACAAAACAAAAACAGCTCCCGAAGTAATTGATAAACTCAATAAAACCATCGAAATTTTAATAAAACAAGATGAAGAACTTGAACGAGAAGCCGCAAAAATTGGATTTATGATAAGAGGATTTGATGCTATTGAACAGCGCGAACATGAAAAAACCGATCAGCCGAAAAGGATTACTGGTAAAGGGAAGACGTAGTATTTTTTTGGGGGTATAATATTCAAAGTGGTGATACAGATTTAGTATTCCGTTAACTAACAACAGGCGTACCAATGTATAATATTATAGTTTTTTCTTTTCATGGATTATTCTTTTTTAGAACAACTGCAATAATGTGAAAACCCGTAATCATATTACCCTGTTTCTTTATTTTTATACCATCACATTATTCTCTGGGAGAAAATATCTCATCCATAGGATTTGATAAAACATTACCTGATTCTATACAATATTCCTAATTCCATATAAAAAAAGAATAGAGAGATCTATGAATGTGTAAATGTATACGATAGACTCATTTGAATAGACCTATAATGTAGGTATTAAAGACCCATGATGGCATCGACATCAACGGTCGGACAATCCCTGAGTTCTACAATGTTTCTTAAAACCATTAAGCGATTGATAGGAAAATTCAGATTACGCACAGTACTGACGATTTCGCTGGTGGTACTACTTGTTTGTGCCATGGGGATTATCTGGGTTTTTTCATTTCTCAATAGCCAGTATATTGTTTCAGATCTCGCCGGACAATTAGAGAATGAAATATCGGATAGGATTGTCCAGCACCTAGATGTATATCTTGAAACTCCACAACTTGTCAATAAACTTTGTCTTGATAGTATCAAATTTGGAGGAGTAGATATCCATGATAATTCTGCCCTTGAAAAATATTTCAGAGCCCTATCATATCGATTTCCTACTGTAGAATCAATATGTTACGCAAATGAGGAGGATGGAAATTACACAATTATATCTACTATAGGATCTGAAGGTATCACAAATGGAACTGACCGATATCTAGGGTTCTCAAGAGCAAGTACAAATTATTCATTCGAAGAATACCTGACTGACAATGAAGGCAGAATAATCAGACAGACAGTAAAACCATTACCATATGATCCCAGGACACGACCTTGGTATAAAACAGCCATAACTTCTGATAAACCTTCCTGGACTCCGATATATATGTGGGTTGAGGGAGTAGTAAGCCAGGATGCAGTTATTCCGGTACACTCAATTGATAATCGTATTATCGGAGTATTGGACACCTCATTAACACTTATAGGTATATCTGATTTTTTACAAAATCTGGAAATTTCCCAAAATGGAGAGGCATTTATATTAGAAAAATCCGGACTTCTTATCGCTTCATCAGAGTCAAATAATACATATTCTAATGAAAATGGGACCTTAATCCGCCTATCAGCTCTAAATTCATCTGATTTAATAATACAAGCAACAACCCGATATCTGATAAACCAAGCCCACTTAAATGGTAATATCACTGTACAAGAGCAATTTAAACTCGATATCAACAATACTCGTGAGTGGATTCAGGTTACGCCATACCAGGATCAATATGGATTGGATTGGCTCATTGTTGTTGCCATTCCTGAATCAGACATAATGGGTAAGATTAATCATAACAATAATTTGACATTTCTTCTTATTGTTACCGTAGTAATATGTATTATATTCCTTTGTATTGGTCTTGCACGATGGATTACCAGACCAATCTTATCATTAAACCGATCTGCCCGATCACTTTCCAGAGGAAATTGGACAGACTGGACTGATCTTGATCGACATGATGAAATTGGTGAGCTTTCTCAGTCATTCAAGCAAATGGCCAATCAATTGCGGACTACATTTGTTTCTTTAAAAAGTAGTGAGGAGCGATACATCAGGTTATTTCAATCTTCAGCAGATGCAATTCTTCTCTTTGATAATTTCACTCTTGTCCAGATGAATAAAGCCGGAGAAGAGATGTTTAATATTGCATCAAAGGATGCAATTGGTTTAGATATCAGAAATTTATTTGCCGATATTGGACTCGGGATTGGAGATATGATCCGCCAGGGATCAGAAAGTGGGAAATCCTATTTGGATCGGACTATATCACGGACCAATAACAGCGAAGAGCAGTATATGAATATCCGTCTTACGCATATTCCCGATGAAAATAGAAATTTAAGTCTGGTTCATATAAGAGATATTTCAGATCAACGAAAAGCCATTATTGCATTTGCAGAGCAGGATGCATTAAAAGAATCCTATAACCAAATTAATACAATCCTACAATTACTCCCAGATCCAACCTTTGTTATAAATGCAGAAGGACAGATCATTATCTGGAACCGGGCAATTGAGAAGTTAACAGGAAAAAACTGGGATGAGATGATTGGAAAGAAGAATTATGCATATTCTAAAGCACTTCATAATACAGAAAAACCAATTCTTATTGATATAGCTCTCTCTCCAAAAAGGTATGGTTTGGATTTATATCCAGATATCGAACAATCCGGAGATCTATTAAAAACGAGTTTCGATATTGATGTATCAGGAGAAAGAAAGTTTTTCTCTTGTCTGGCCGGACCATTGTACAATAAAGTCGGTGAGATAATTGGAGCCATTGAATCTATCAGGGATATCACATCACACAAACTAAATGAAGAAGCCCTGCTTATCGCTAATAAAAAATTAAATCTTCTTTCAAGTATTACTCGTCATGATATTCTGAATAAGATAATGATTACGAAAGCACATCTCTTCCTTCTTGATGATACCAATCTTACATCTGAACAAATAGAATCTACTTCAGCGATCAAACGTTCAATGATTGAAATCGAGCATTTCGTGTCGTTCACAAAAACGTATCAGGAACTTGGATTACATGTACCAATTTGGCAGGATGTAGGTGAAACATGTAATAGGGTTATAAAGGACATCAATGTAGGGTCAATAATCATCCTAAATAACGTTTTTGGTATTTCTATCCTTGCTGATCCTTTATTTGAGAAAGTCTGTTACAACATAATCGAAAATGCTATACGTCATGGAGAAAATCTTTCAGAGATTTCAATTTCTGGTGTTGAGCAAAATGGAAAACTCACGTTAATATTTGAAGATAACGGGATCGGAATCTCAACAGAAAATAAAGAGATCATATTTGAACGTGGGTTTGGAAAAAATACAGGATATGGATTATTTCTTACCAGAGAAATCTTATCGATTTCAGATATTAGTATAATTGAGAGTGGACAACCCGGTTTCGGATGTCGTTTTGAAATTCTTGTCCCAAAAGGGAAATTCAGATTTAATAATAAATAGTAAAAAAAGTTAGATTCCTGAATCATACAGGAGAGAGTAAAATCTGCTCGACATAAGTGAGATAAATGGTCCCAGGAACATACTCAAAACCCATCCAACAATCCATCCGACTACAGGAATTATGATGAGCATTAGTTCTATGATAGTTACAACTGTCATTAGTATAAAAACCACTACCATGAGGGCTAAAAGGGAAACGATATAATGAATCCACCCGATTCTACCAATGGTAGATACGATCTCTCCAATCGCGAATGCCTCACCCATGGATCCGGTTCTTGCAAACCTGACAGATCCAATGATACCAACCATTCCAAAGATTATTGCCAGGAATATAAAAATAAGAATTCCGGTTATAAATCCACCAAGAATTGGTAGTACAGAATTAATCGTAATTTCCTTTCCTGAGATGATGATTCCAAATAATGCATAACCAATTGTAGCAAAGAGTACCAGCATCGGTATAATCATGTATACAATGTTTATGATACATAATTTGACCCCATCAATAAAGAGACCAAAAAAAGATTCTTCTTCATATACTGGCTGATTTCCCCTCATTACCCGAACTGTATATCCATACATAATTGGAAAGATAATCGAACTGATAACGAGCATAATCCATCGGACCCATTTTCCAAATAGAGCTTCCTGAGCAAATCCCCAGGATTCACTTAATGCATCACTTATTCTCATGATATCACTATATGATGCTGTAATGTGCTGCTCCGATTATTATATAGATCGGTCATTTTGGAACTTCATGAATTTATTATTAGAATGTATTTTCATTCTAAACGTTTTATAAAAGATATCAATGATGTACAAAATTTTTTTTGAATCAAATGTGAATTTTTTATAGTTAAGAGGCCACGTAAAAATTTATTAAATTATAATCATTATTAGGCTCTACATATATCTATATACGTACTTCAACACCAGATTGGGTGTTGATAAGAGAATAAAATATGTTACAGTTATTTTATACAAATATGATTAAGATTTTACAAATTGTTCTAATCTTGATTCTATTGTTATTAATTCATCCAGTCTCTGCTGTATTGTTCTACAATAATGGAACCGATATTCCTGGTGCTCATCTTGTTGAATTCTTAAACAATGACACAAATTTCTCATCATCTCCATTCCCAATACAGTTCTTTTACAATACTCATTGTGGATCATGTGTATCATCTGTAAAATTTATCGATAATTTTACCATAAAGCACCCGGATATAGGGGTTGAATATCATGATCTATACAATAACACTGAGAGTTTTGCATTATATGAAGAAGCAAAAAAGCAGTATAACCGATCAGATCTATATTATCCAGTAATTTTTATCGGTGATATTGGGATTATGGGAAGTCCTGATATTGTGACTTACACCGATCTTCTAACACTCTGGTATCAGAATCATGTGAAGACTGATCCCCTTACAGAAGTCAGATCATGGGTAAGATCAGTTATCTGATGAACATCTTTTTTTCTACATACTTGTAAGAATTCACTAATTAAGAAAAAGAAATACAATGGTAGTTGATATTACAATCATAGTAGCAACAAAACAATTAATTTAGAAGAATTTTCTAAAATTCTTCATATTTTTCTATAACCTTCAAATACTTATCAAGAAAATAAAAATGTATGTTCGAAGACCTTATTCCTAATATCAGGGGGTTGCTATTATCACCTGTTGAAACCTTTGAAAATCTTAAAAAATCATCATTATCTGAATCTCACCAGCATTTTGTAATTCTTCTTCTCGTATACACAGTTCTTGTAGGTGTTGTCACTGCAATATCTTCACTGATGGCCTACTACAATATGATGATTCAACTTATCTCAATTCCAATAATCGGTCAATTTCTTCTCCCTAAAATCGAATTATTTAAACCAATTATTCTCAATTTAAGTTTTTTTTCTGTATATTTACTTTTTATAACTCTGTTTTTTGGAATTTTTCTCAAAGGGTTTTTTCTCCATGTTTTTGTGATACTTCTTGGAGGAGAACAGGGAGTAACAAAAACAATTCAGGTTCTTATGTATTCAATAACTCCATTCTTGCTTCTTGGATGGATACCATATATCTCCATATTAGGGTTGATTTGGACTCTGATATTATGTGTTATCGGTTTTCATATCATACAGGAAATTCCGGTCTGGAAATCGGCTCTTATAATTATAATCCCAATTATCTTTTTATTTACGGGATTAATTTTGGTTTTTTTTATAACATCATCACTCATTACTGCCACATCAGGAATAGTCTAATTACCTGATTTTCCATTTTCTCATCAAGGTATTTGTACACAATTTATCCGTATATTTCTTTCAGATATTCATTACATGAAATTGATCGAAGTTTGTCAGAACGGAAACTGCAATATTTCTCTTCCTCAAGAACCTGATGGATTTCTTTTTCAATGCCTTTAGTAAGATCAGAAATAATTGTCACTTGAGCATTTCTCTCAAGCCATCCTTCCATTGCGTACCTGATACAAAAATCTGATGCAACACCTATCATTGTTACATCTATCTTTGTAGTTGTATTATCTGCATATATTGTCGATATGAACTTGTCACGTTCAATTTTTAATTGTGGATTAATTGGATTATCAATAAGATAAAACAATGAATCATAAGCTACTTTTTTTGAGGGAGACGTGATATGGATATCTAGATTATCATTCATCCCCCACATATCGAACCGGTTTTTTAGTAGATAGTATTTGTGTGACAGATCAGGAACATCTATAGATAAATTCCAATCAGGTGAACCAAAAACACAATGAATTGGAAACTGTTTTCCTTCCTCAGATAAATAATATTCCTCTGCAAAATGAGTATCTAATACAATGAATATGTAATCAAAGTCTGTATTTTTTACCAATTTTAGAAAATTATTGGTTTTATTAATTAGGTTTTCAGCATCACGAACGTATAAATTACCATTTTTTGTGATGAATCCATTTTGCATATCACCGATATGTAATATTTTTATACATTTCATCCATATGTGCTTAAAATTTAATCTTTTAAATAATATCGGGGACAGGTAAATGAAATGGGAAATGGATCACTCATATTGCCATCACCATTTACAAGAACCAGATCATAAGGAATTGTAACATTATCTACTTGACAGCATGACAATGCATCGGGAGCTATCAGCGGATATGAAAAATTCATAAAAGTATACTTCGATATTATCGTCTTCCAGTCATACGTTTGAATATCCTGTATTCCAGGGAGAATATACAGAGTTATTGGATATTGAGGATCACCAGCCCAATATATTTTTATATCTTCAGGATTTCCACAGGAAGTAACAGATAATGGAGCATCTACACGTTCAATACTCAATCTTGTAGGGTTCTCTTCAATCTTTGGCTTTACATAATCATAATCGATCGAAGAAAACCCCATTCCCTGAGAATAATTATTGGCAGAGAGGGTTCTTTTATCAGAATCAATTATGGTATAATTGCCTGGCTTTACAAGAACATCAGGAAAGGCCCACCACCAAGTATTTGATACATTATACACTGGCTGGCCCTTTGTTTGCCAAGGACCGTATGAAGTACCATCTTCATGAATCAACGTTATAGTTCCCGATATCTGGGTTCCGTTACCCTGATTCCAATGATTAGTACCAATCTGAAGAATATGTGCCGGATAGGCAAGTGTAAGCTGTGGATCTGATGTAGATATTCCGGTAATTAATTTTCCGTTAGCTGATGTCCAGGTGCAATCATCCCACGCTTTAAGATTATTGCCATATACGCCGACGGATAACATAATGAGAATAAGAACGACGAATATGATAAATCTGGATTCCATATCTTTACCTACAAAATTCTTCAGATCCCATGGGATAGTCTCATTTAAAGTATTAATATATTGAGGATCTCTTTTGTAGTAATTATTTTGGTTATATCCGGATAATTGTAATAACGTTTCAATATACCAAACATTGATGGAAATTCAAAAAAGACTTCAGATGAAAAATAAAAAAGGGCTATTTAGATTCATATTCCGGTTACTTTGACAACCAATCTTGAAAATGAACTTTTTTCATTAAACCACCAATAAGGATTATAATATAGCCAACAAGGACAGCAGAAATGATTGTTCCTTCTCTAACTCCATTTAATGTCCCAAAATTCACAAGGGATATGATAATTGCTCCAGACACTAACGCAGAATCAAAAATAATCTTTATGATACCAAATCTTATCCGGGTTTTCACTGCAATTATCTGGACAAGGCCCTCTCCCGGATTCATTAAAACATTGGCTGAGACCTGAAGATAAATACCAAGAGCCAAAATAACACATCCAATTAATAAAACAATTATTTGGAAGATATATAAAAAGGGTTGAATTGATGAAACAATCAGCATACCCAAATCAACGAATAAACCTAAAAAAAAACCTACAAAAATCTGTGGATATTGATCGCGAGGAAATTTTGTACCCAAGAGACATATTTCTCCAATTAGAAATATGAGGCTAAAAATAAAAGTAAGAGAACCGAAAGTGACTGGATATATAAGACAGAGCACATAGGGTATACTGGATATGGGTGGGGTCCCAAGTGTTGATTTTGTTATGAGACTAATGCCTAAACCCATAAAAAAGAGACCCAGAATGAGTATGGCATATCGTTTTAATAAACCGATACTGAACATTTTTAAAATTCTCTCATTATTTAAGACAAGATATGGATTAAGTATAATGGTCTAAATTATTGCACATTGAATAAAAATATCCATATCAGTAATTATTCGATGTTTGTATCAATACCTAAATCTCTTGTAAACAACATCTATCATTCGAATTTTAGATTATATACAAGGTCGAAGATGTGATTTATTTGTACAAGAGGATGATTCAGTTGTTTGCAGCTATTTATTTGCGATATCAGAGCACCTGTTTTTCAAAAAAAGAAGAAAATTATTGAGGATATACGAGGGTATTATTAATCTCATGGATAATATCAGAATATTTAGATACAGCTTTCTGATTTGAAAAAATGAAGAGAATAATTTTCAGGTATCCAGACGTGTTTTCAACTGCTATAGTATTTATAAATCCACTTGCGTCTTTTCCGGCTACAACAATTCCACCATTTTGATACGATTTTGTCTGTTCAATAGTTATGTTTTTGCTCGTAGCTATTTCTTCAACAAAATTTCTCAACTCTGTTTCTCCTAATACCTGATTCTGTGGTTCTTTTTTATATCCAAATATTACCGACGCACTTGTATCAGACTCTTCTATCGTAAATTGGACTCCCTTATTATCAGAAGTTCCAATTTCGTTGTATTGCCACGTAGGTGGAACTTTGAATGAATATCCATTATCCGTAGACTGAGATACCCAATTTGATGTATCTACGGCCAGAACAGGTATAGCAATCGAAAATAAAAGTAAAAGTATCAAAAATCGATTCATGATCTCAGATCAACACTCAGAAAGATAACATTACCTCGCCCAAGCATCATGTTTACAAAAATGTTTATAAGATAACCCGGAATTTTGTCATAGAAGTTCAACATCGCATCGAAAAATACAACTATTCAAAAATAATCTAATACTTATATTGTTATTTTATACCATATGATGTATACTTGAATTATCCAATTTGAAATATAATATGAATATAATAAATAGTAGAGAGACAATTCTAATCTTTCTTCCTTGCATCAACTGGTTTTACCGAAAATTTTTATTCATTTTTCAATGGAATATAATGATACAGACAGATTTGAGAATTTTTTCATTGATATAGCACTTGACTCAAAACTCATCCGTTTAATATTTCTACAACTTCCAGATATTTCCGGATACGAAAAAAGTTATAACCCGGTATCTTTCTCAAAAACTAGGTCGGAAAATGTGAGGGTTATGAGAATTCTGACGCCGTTCCAGATTATTTAGTTACCATGAACGTTACATTGGATGGAAAGATTTCTCCTGCTTCTTTCACTGTAACATTCCATGCACCTAGTGTGCTGGTTTGTGGAATATTAAATGAACCAGTCAAAGATGTGGGTGATGTCACATTTACTGCATTAGCAATAATACTTTTTGAATTTTTCGTATCCCCATTTTCCAGATAGACCTTGATATTTTTTGATAATTCAGTTCCATTTAAAATAAACGGGACTGTCTCCCCTAACTTTCCTGTTGCCGGAGTAATTGAGGTTACTGAGGCTTTTACGTTTGATGAGATAACCGTAGTTTTAGGAGATGGATCTGTTGTAGATACAGCTGATGAAACTCCTGTACATATAAGACACAAAATTAAGGCCAAAGAAAAATACATTACTTTTGTAGTCATGCAAGTCCCTAATTTAGTATAGTAATTTGCTAATAGGTTTCTCATGACTTTTACTGGATCTCTGCAGGTTTCCATGAATTTAGTTTAATGAAAAAAATCTGAGTACTCATGGTGCACCTATGTGAGTGCACACGCGGACAAACTATTTGAAAAAAGGAATTATACAAGTAGTATATTGATAATTTCGAATTGAAAAATCAGGATTGATTCATTTATGAACTTCAACAATTTTACTCTCAAATCTCAGGAAGCAGTCCAGAAAGCTATGGAGATTGCTGTTGCAAAACAAAATCAGGGAATTGAAACAGCGCATCTTCTGAAGGGAATGTTAATTGTTGACGAGAATGTTATCCCATATCTGCTGAAGAAACTGAATGTAAATCTAGATAATTTCTCTCGTTCATTAGATCGCATCGTTGATTCATATCCCAAAGTAAGTGGTGGTGAGCAATATCTCTCACAAGATTCAAACAGGGCGTTGCAGAAAGCATCATCAATTTCCCAGGAATTTAAAGATGAATTCGTTTCCATAGAACACCTGCTATTAGGAATATTATCAGTGAATAATCCTACAACTAAATTGCTCAAAGAGAATGGAGTTTCTGAAAAGGATCTAAAAAATGCAATACAAAACCTCAGGAAAGGATCAACCGTACAAAGTCAGACTGCTGAAGAAACATACAATGCACTGAATCAGTATGCAAAAAATCTGAATGACTTAGTTAGTAGTGGAAAATTAGATCCTGTTATCGGACGAGATGAAGAGATCCGTAGAGTGCTCCAGATTTTATCCCGAAGGACAAAAAATAACCCAATACTTATAGGAGAGCCCGGGGTTGGAAAGACGGCTATAGCAGAAGGGCTTGCTCACCGGATCATCGATGGTGATGTACCAGATAATCTAAAAACCAAACAAATTTTCTCACTTGATATGGGAGCCCTCATTGCCGGGGCAAAATATAAGGGAGAATTTGAAGAGAGACTCAAGAGTGTTATCAAGGAGGTGATATCTGCTGAAGGTGAGATAGTCTTGTTTATCGATGAAATTCATACTCTCGTCGGAGCAGGCGCAAGCGAAGGGGCTATGGATGCAGCAAATATTCTAAAACCAGCTTTGTCCAGAGGAGAACTCCATGTCATCGGGGCTACAACCCTGAAAGAATATCAACGATATTTTGAAAAAGATAAAGCGCTTGAGCGGAGATTTCAGCCAGTAATGGTAGACGAACCTGATATTCCGGATGCAATCTCCATACTTCGGGGAATAAAAGAGAAATATGAGACTCATCATCATGTTCGAATCAAGGATGAAGCAATCATCGCTGCCGTGGAGCTCTCACAACGATATATATCTGATCGATTCCTTCCTGATAAAGCAATAGATCTGATAGATGAAGCAGCATCCAAGCTTCGTCTTGAGATAAACTCGGTTCCGGAAGAACTAGAAATAATTGAGCGAAGAATTCGCCAATTAGAAATAGAGCGAGAAGCAATCAAACGAGAAAAAGACCTGGATAAACTAAATTCTCTAAATGAGGAGATCGGAAATTTATCAGAAGAGAGAAACCAGCTGAAGGTTAAGTGGCAATCAGAAAAGGAAATTGTAGAACAGATTCAACAGCAGAAGAACGAAATTGAGACTTTAAAATACGAGGCAGAGAATTCAAACCGTAAAGGCGACCTTGGAAAGGTTGCTGAAATAAGATATGGCCTTATTCCTGCGATTGAAAAGAATATTGAATCATTAAAGACGAAACTCACTGATTTGCAAAAAGATTCCGCAATGGTGAATGAAGAAGTAGATGCAGAGGAGATAGCCGAAGTTGTTTCCCGATGGACCGGGATTCCTGTAAGCAGGATGTTACAAAGTGAAAAACAGAAACTTCTCACTCTTGAATCTGAATTACACAAACGAGTCGTTGGCCAGGATGAAGCTATTGAAGCTGTGTCGGATGCTATTCGGAGAAGTAGAGCAGGCCTTCAGGATACGAAACGTCCCATCGGCTCCTTTATTTTTCTTGGAACTACCGGTGTAGGAAAGACGGAACTTGCCAAGGCTCTTGCAGAATTTTTGTTTAATAATGAAAACAGTATGGTTCGGATAGACATGTCCGAATATCAGGAGCGACATACTGTCTCCCGGCTTGTAGGAGCTCCACCGGGATATGTCGGATATGAAGAGAGCGGACAACTTACTGAAGCTGTCCGAAGGAAGCCATATTCTGTTGTTTTATTAGACGAGATCGAAAAGGCTCATCCGGATGTATTCAATATTCTTCTTCAGGTTCTAGATGATGGCCGTCTCACGGATAATAAAGGGCGAACTGTAGATTTCAAAAATACCATAATAATAATGACCTCCAACATTGGGTCTCCAATTATTCAGGAGAATCTGGAACATATAACTGACGCTAACCGAGAAGAGATTTTTAACCGGACCCAAATACAAGTAATGGATCTCCTAAAAAAGACCATACGTCCTGAATTTCTAAATCGTATTGACGAAGTAATCATGTTCAAGCCTCTTACTAAAAATGAAATTGAAACTGTTGTAAAGTTGCAGATAGGCCATATCCAAAAAATGTTAGAAAAAAATGATGTCAGGTTTATTGCAACTGATCAAGCGGTTAGATATATTGCAGAACGTGGTTTTGATCCACAGTTTGGAGCAAGACCTATAAAACGAGTTATTCAAAAAAATCTTCTCAATGAACTTTCTAAAATGATCCTGGAAGGAAAAGTATCAAAGGATAAAGAGATTATTGTCAATGAAGAGAATGGCATATTGACCTTTATAAACCAATGAAACCCATTTTTATTATAATTCCACGATATGAATAATCGTATTACATTAATGAATTATAGGTTTAGATCAGGTTTTTTTTGAGAAGATATGGCAACATCACTACATATCTTCCAAAATACCAAAATATTTTTAAACTATTTATTCATACTATAAAATATTCATGATGATATCTGATGGGGGGATTTGGTCTGAACTTTTATCAGTTAGACAATTTCTCATTGTACATACAGTGCGTCATGATATTGGGGGAATGAATGGCAAAAAAAGCCACATCTAAGAAAGCAACAGCTAAAACTTCTGTAAAACAGGCTGTAAAATCTAAAAAGTCAACCACGGTAAAGTCAAAAATTGCGGCTAAGAAAACAGATTTGCCAACTGCGGCAATAATGAGGATTGCAAAAGCAAGTGGAGCTGAGAGAGTAGGGGCCGATGGGGCTGCCTCAATATTGTTACTTGCAGAGGAATATATTGGCAAACTCGTTAGAGAAGCAACAAATTTTGCTTCAGAAGCTGGCAGAAAGACCCTCAAAGGTGAAGATGTTGAGAACGCATCTCAAATTATCTAACACCTTTTTTTGTTGACTGCCTATTATTGATTCCTAAAAAATAACAAGTTCTTCCAGGCACTTTTCTATTTCTTAATCTTATCATCAAGGTCAGGCACGAAATCCTCATCTCATGGAAGGATACTATCCCACTTATTAAAACATAACCTGCTGAATAACATGTACCAAAAAAATGTCAGAGTCAACCCTTTCAATCCTGTATGTTGATGATGAACCATTATTACAGGTAGCTACTGTTGAGTATCTGAAAAGATACAAGATACTAGTGGAAATTGCATCATCGGGCTCTGAAGCTCTCTCAATATTAGAGAATCAACAATTTGACGCAGTAGTGTCAGATTATCAGATGCCAGGAATGAATGGTATAGAATTATTAAAGATCATCAGGAAAAAATCGGACATTCCATTTGTTCTTTTTACTGGAAGGGGAAGAGAAGATGTAGTAATTGAAGCTATCGAAAACGGGGCTGATTTTTACCTTCAAAAAGGTGGGAAACCCACACCCCAGTTTACAGAACTTACCCATAAGATAAGAACCGCTGTACAAAGAAGAAGAGACACAGATCTCATAAGGAAAAATGAACTTAAATTTGAATTATTAATTCAGAATTCTTCAGATATAATCCGGATTCATGATAAAGATGGCCTTATAATTTTTGATTCGCCATCCTCATCTCAAATTCTGGGTTTTCCAGAAGGTTATTTCATTGGGCATAATTTTTTTGATTACATTCACCCCGAAGATAAAATCCGAATTTATTCAGAATTCCAGGAAATATTGAGGACTACAACCAATCAAACACTACATGAATACCGGATACAAAAATCTGATGGCACCTATCTGTATGTAGAGTCCGTTGGATCTAATCTTTTAGATGTTTCTGGTATTGATGGAATTATCACAACAACTCATTCAATTCAAAATCTTAAAACTGCTGAATATGAAATTCGAAAAATGGCTGATGATCTTGCATCTGCGTATAAAGATCTAGCGAATAGTGAAGAAATACTCAGAAATAATTATCAAATATTAAAATGCCGTGAAATTGAGCTGGCAAAAAGTGAAGAACGATTCAGAAATATGGCTGAACGATCTTCTGATTTAATTATTCTTCTTGATACCAATTTATGTGTCTCATATGCATCCCCTTCTTCTACATTGATCACAGGATACGACCCGGATGAACTCATAACATTAAAAGAAAAATTTTCGGAACGGCTATTCTCAGAAAATCACCGGGAATTTTTATCCTGTGTCAGGAATGCAACGTATGGTGATCCCATAGAAAACCTCGAATTTGAGATTTTTAAGAAAAATGCGGAGGCGGGATTTGTCAGTATGAGCATTGTCCCAACATATGTATATAATAATATATCCGGTGTTCAGGTTGCAATACGTGATATTACTCGTGCAAAGCGATCTGAATTACAACTTAGGGAAAGTGAAAATAAGTTCAGGACCTTAGTAGAATATTCACTTGATGGAACATTTATTCTTGACCCAGTTGGGAATATCAGATTTGCCTCTACATCAGCAGCCGATATGGTTGGCGCTGACCATCCGGATGAAATAATAGAAAATAAAAATGTAATCGAATTTGTTGCCCCCGAATCAGTCGATGATGTTATTAAGGATTTTGAAACCGTTGCAAATGGTACTGATGGCTATATTGCACAATACAAAATTATAACATTAAAAGGAAAAACCCGATGGCTCGAAAGCATTGGGAAAAAAATTCTCTTTCAAAATTCTCCCTCTATTCTAATATCTATACGTGACATCACGGCAAAAAAACTGGCGGAGGATGTCCTCCAAAAAACCTCGAAAGAGATGGAACTGATAATCAGAAATATGAGTTCCGCTTTCGTTATTTATGAATCCGTTTTTGACGAAACCGGTAAGTATGTCAGTTACAAATTCGGGTATTTCAATGATACCTTTGCAGAGAGAACCAAACTAAACCAATTGGAAGTTCAAGGCAAATGTGTTTTCGAAGTGTGGCCGGAAACTGAACAGAGCTGGATAGATATGTTTGGTTTAGTTGCCACCACCGGAACTCATCAGATATTTGAAATGTTTCATAAACCTACTAACAAGTGGTATCATTGTAATGCGTATCGCCCTTCTAAATCTCCAGATTGTATTTGTGCTTTTTTTGATGATATAACAGAACGTAAAGCTGAGAAATTAGCATTTGAAGCACTAGTAAGAAGTATGGTCGGGACATGTGGTATTAATTCCCTTCATTTTATTACAGATACTATCAGATCATGGTTGAATGCTGATTGTGTTTTAATCGGAGAAATTCAATATAAAAATGACCTTGTAAATGTCCTAGCAATGAACCTGGATGGCAATATTATTTCAGATTTTAAATATTGTTTTAAAGGATCTCCTTGTGAAAGTGTCACAAAAAATGGATTTAAAATCTATCAAGATAATGTTGCGTCGTTGTTTCCAGATGACATAGATCTCCAAACATTAAAAATCCGTGGATATGTTGGTACACCGCTTGTTAACTCATCTGGTAATCCCTTTGGGATTCTGTGTATTCTTTTTAGAAATCCGATAACGATTTCTGAAACATTACGCGAGATTGTAGATATTATTGCAGTAAAAGCAGCTGCAGAAATTGAAAGAGCCCGAATAGAACAGGAACTGGTAGTAAGCAAAAACCTACTAAGCGATGCCATGAGTATGTCCCATCTAGCAGCATGGGAATATGATATTGCTACTCGTTTATTCATCTTTAATGGACGCTTTTACGAATTATATAATACAACTTCAGAAATTGAAGGGGGATATCAGATGACAATAGAGCAATATTTACATAAATTTGTATATCCGGATGATATCAATCAAGTAATAAAAGAAGTTACAAATGCCATAAACGCTTTCGATCCAGCGTACATTTCCACCTTTGAACATAGGATTATCAGAAGAGATGGCATTATTCGAACAGTTCATGTCAGAATTGCCATCACAATAGATCAATCAGGGAAAACCATCAAGGTTCAAGGTGTCAATCAGGATATCACTGACCGAAAAGAGACAGAAGAGAGAACACTGAGGGCAAACAGACAACTAAATCTTCTGACAAATATCACCAGGCATGATATTCTAAATAACGTCTCAATTGGCCAAATATATCTTGACAATGTACTGACCACATATACCGACCCGGGATTAATAAACAATCTAGAGAAAGTCCAACAATCCTTCGAGGGTATACAGGATCAGATTGAATTCACACGGATATATCAGGAACTTGGATCTCATGACCCACTATGGATTTCTCTTAATAATGCAATACCCATGGTAGTTCCAAAAACAATTATCTTTGAGAAAAAGATTGCAGACATCTCTGTCTTTGCCAATCCAATGTTAAGTGCTGTCTTTTCAAATCTTTTGGATAATTCAATCAGACATGGAAAAAAGGTTACTCGAATCCGTGTTTCAACAATAAAATATGATAATTATCTCAAGATAATATGGGAAGATGATGGAATCGGGATCGTTCAGGAGGAGAAGGAAGAGATATTTGAGCGAGGATTTGGTCAAAACACGGGTTTTGGATTATTTCTTGTAAGGGAGATCCTAATTTTTACTTCAATCTCAATAAAAGAGAATGGAGAATGGGGCGTAGGAGCCCGGTTTGAAATAACTGTGCCGTCTGGGAAATACCGGGAGACCGGAGAGATATAAAAAAAATGTGCAATTTTTTTCCCGATTTTAAGTATATCACGTATAGATTCTGAAATCATTATAATCTTTCAAGAATCTTCTTTTAAACCACATATAAATTAATAAATCATATAATATTCAGGTTCACTGTAACAGGAAGACCCATATCTGATTAAAACAGGTATGTAATAGATAATATGAAAAAAGAATTGATCATTGGTTCATTACTCCTATTCATGGCAGTTGTAATTGGCGGAGTTACAGCTGAAACTTTTGAGGATTATATGTCAAAAGCTCTCACCTTTGAAAACCAACAACGATATACCCAGGCCATAGATAATTATGACCTTGCATTGAAACTCAATTCTACGAATATAGACGCACAATATCAAAAAGCACTTGATCTATACAAGGCAAAACGTTTTTCAGAATCACTGGCAGCCTTTAAGAAAACAACAGAATTAAATCCAAAAAATGCATCGGCTTGGTATTATCAGGGAATAATTAATGAGCAACAGGGCAACAAAGATGATGCACTTGATGCCAACAACAAAGCACGTTTGCTTGGATATATAGTATAAACATTTTTTTCTTTCTGTTATCTGTCCCTTTTATAAAGTTTGTTTTTGAGAACCATATGTTTGGCATCATTCACTCAATAAAAAAGGAATGAGAATTTTAATTTCTAAAACTATGAATCGGTGGAGGAATCCTTCCACCCCGGTTAATAAAATCACTGCAACCAAATTTATTGACCTGTTGAACCGGAGCATGACCAAGCAGACCACCGAATTCAACCATATCGCCAACTTCTTTTCCAATTACCGGGATGAGTCGAACTGCAGTGGTTTTTTGATTAATCATACCAATCGCGGCTTCATCGGCAATGATTCCTGATATCGTAGACGCCGGAGTTGACCCCGGTATTGCTATCATATCTAACCCCACTGAACAGACACAGGTCATGGCTTCGAGTTTTTCAAGAGTTAGGGCTCCACGATTAACAGCATCTATCATTCCCTGATCTTCGCTAACCGGAATAAAGGCTCCACTTAATCCTCCAACAAATGAACTGGCCATCACTCCACCCTTTTTAACCTGATCGTTTAAAAGAGCAAGAGCAGCAGTTGTTCCCGGAGCTCCAACTGATTCAAGACCCATCTCCTCGAGAATCTCGGCAACACTGTCTCCAACCGATGGAGTAGGAGCAAGGGAAAGATCTACTATCCCAAAAGGTATATTTAGTCGTTCTGAAGCAGCCTGTGCTACAAGTTGACCTGCACGAGTAACCTTGAAGGCAGTTTTTTTCACAGTCTCGCAAAGAACTTCAAAATCCTGACCACGAACCCCTTCTAGTGCATGTTTCACTACTCCGGGACCACTTACACCAACATTTATAACCGCATCAGCCTCTGAAACTCCGTGAAATGCTCCAGCCATGAAGGGATTATCATCTGGTGCATTGCAAAAGATTACAAGCTTCGTGCAGCCAAAAGAATTATTCTCTTTTGTTGCTTCAGCAGTCTCTTTTACAATAGTTCCCATGAGTTTCACGGCATCCATGTTGATTCCGGTCTTCGTTGAACCAATGTTAACAGAACTACAGACCCACTCTGTAGAAGAGAGAGCCATCGGAATCGATCGTATAAGATTCTCATCTGCAGGAGTCATTCCTTTTGAGACAATTGCCGAGTATCCACCCAGGAAATTGACACCCATATCATATGCAGCTTTATCCAGGGTTTTGGCAACTGATACAAAATTCTCCGGAGTTTTACAGGCCTGGCCTGCTATTAAGGAAATTGGTGTTACGGAAATCCTTGTATTAACAATCGGTATTCCATATTCACGTTCTATCTCTTTTCCTGTAGAAACGAGATTTTTTGCTAGGGTTGTAATTTTGGAATATATTTTTTTATTTAGCGAATCCAGATTTGAATCAGCGCAATCAAGAAGACTGATGCCGAGCGTAATCGTTCTCACATCAAGCTTCTCCTGCTCAATCATTTTATTGGTCTCATTGACCTCGAAGATATTAATCATAGGAATTTTTCAGATCCGGTGCATGTTAGTAAAAATCTCTTCACGCTGACATCTAATTTTTACACCAATCTCATTCCCAAGATTTTCAAGGTCTGTTACCATATCAGAATATGATTTTTCCAGCCGTTCAGTGTCCACGATCATCATCATATTGAAGTAGCCCTGCACTATTGTTTGAGAAATATCTTCAACATTTACCTGATTATTAGCAAGATATGTACAAACTTTGGCAATAATTCCTACTGTGTCCTTTCCAACTACTGTGATAATTGTTTTTTTCATATAATCGAACAATCCTACATTAATATGTACACGTATCAGAAATTATAATTGATACCGGGAAACATTTTCCACTGCTAGGAAAAATGCATTTTTTTTATTTCGGCCCTCCTTAAGAAGAAATTGTATATAAATCAAAGATGAGGACTATTAAATAAAAAACATGCATTCATATCGGAATCCAAAAAGAAAATAAATTATCAAATTAAGGCAATCCGATTCCGGATTTAAGGTAATGATACCCTGCAAAGAATAACATAAAAACCAGAACCACAATAAGGGCCCAACCTAACCGCATAACCCGGTCTTTTGGATCCATGTCTGAATATCTGCCTGAATATGATCTCCTATTTTGAGAGATTTGGGATCCTCCATCTAATTGTGTACCGCATTTCGGACAAAATCTAGCTGAATCAGCTAGTTTCTCACCACAATTTGGGCAAAACATGATATCTGATCATATAAAGTGATCATATCGTATTTATGTATAGAGTTCAGATTTCAATTCTGATGATTATAACTTAATACAATTTTGAATAATTGGAGTTTAAATCTAAAATACATGATTGAAGAAAATTTTAAATCACGATTATTTCATTCGTGTTGTGGGGGTTTCCCCCCAAAAATGTAGGAGAAATCAGTTGTAGGATTACTGTAAAAAGCCTCAAAGATTGAATTCTTTTTTGACTCCTTCTCCTCTCATCAAAAGATGACGGTGTGATGAATAGTAGTAGTTCTCTCAAACATATATAATTAACGAATACCTTTTCGACATATCACGAACTTCTTGAAAATTACAATTGAAAATTTTATTTCGGGGATTATTCACAAACTATTCCATATTTTGATAATGCTATAAAAAACAAGTTTAAAAATATTCCAATGATGGTCGCGAGAGACATCCCTTCCATATTATATGGTCCGAGTTTCATCACTGCTCCTGAACATCCAACTACCAATATTATAGAAACAAGAACCATATTTTTTATTTTAGAGAAATCTACTTTTGCATCGATTAACATTCTAAAACCCTGAACTGCAATTACCCCAAAGAGTAGTAGAGATATCCCCCCAATTACAGGATCAGGGATGCTCATAATTGCTGATGAAAATTTTCCACAAAAGGATATTAAAATTGCAAAAACCGCACTGGCTGCAAACACAGTTGTACTATATACCCTGGTGATAGCCATTACACCAATATTTTCTGAATATGTAGTGTTAGGTGTGGATCCAAAAAATCCAGATATTGTGCAGGCTATTCCTTTAGCGGCCACTACCCGAAACAGCCCAGGATCTTTCATCATATCTGACCCAACAATACTGCCTGTAACCTCCAGATGTCCAATTAATTCTACGAGAGTTACGAAAAAAGCCGGGATGAGAATTATAATGGCATGTATAGACCACTCCGGAGAGTATATTGGAGGAAAAGCCAGCCATGGGGCTTCAATGATTTTATCAAAAGAAAAATATCCAAGCAGGACAGCCAATGAACTCCCACAGATAATTCCAACAAGAACCGGGATAACCCGGAGAAAACCTTTAAAGACTGTCATGCAGATGAGCGTAACCAGAAGAGTAAAAAGTGAAATTGCAACGATATTGAAATCAGAATTATCCAGAGATAAACCCGACAATTTAGCAGCTGTTGGTGCCAGTGCAAGACCGATAACTGCAACTACACTACCCATAACAACATCGGGAAAAAGAATTTTTACCCAATTTGTTCCAACCCAATAGATTATCAAAGCAGAAATGAGAAAAAATATTCCAGTTGCTATATACCCGGATAATGCTGCTCCATATCCATAAGATCCAATGATGAGAAGAGAAGGGGCAATATATGCAAAGCTTGATCCAAGATATGCAGGAACTTTCCATTGACAGATAATGAGAAAGATCAAGGTACCAATTCCATTAAACAATAAAATAGTTGCAGGATTTATACCAAGAAGAACTGGAACAAGAACTGTGGCTCCAAACATTGCAAATAAATGTTGGATACTCAGGGGGATCAAAAGAGAAAGAGAAGGTACACTATTCACCGGAATATCATCAGTATTCATTTAGTAAGAGTCGGTATCACAAGGAATAGGTTTTTCGAAAAACATCAATAAGAACACACATCTTTCATTGAATTACCTCTCTTCAATCTTTTGAGATAACATTAACATAGTTGAGAAATGTATTATCAAAGAGAAGTGATTTCATGTGAAGTTTTTGAATAATTAGTTTTTTATAAAATAACATGGAGGTGTATTAAATGAAAATAGTATTGCTTGATGATAATGATCGATTGGCTCAGGTATACCAGTCAGTTCTCATGAGTAAGGGCTATGATACTGAAATTATTGGAGATGCCAGTAAAATAGTTGAAACATTAAAAACAAATAAACCAGACCTTCTTTTACTTGACATTATGATGGAGCCATTATCCGGTTGGGATGTACTTGAACTCATAAAAAAAGAACCTGATCTTGATGATATTCTCATTATAATACTCACTGGTAAAGTGATGACAATTGAGGAAGCGCTAAACTATGGTATGAATATTGATGGATATGTTATGAAACCTTTAGAACGTTCCATATTATTGTCTGTTATCGAAGAAATAATGGAGATTTCCAGAGAAAGTTCTTCCAGGTATTATAAAGCACTTGAAACTGGAATGTCTGAAGAGGAAGCATCTCAATGTCGACGCATCTTTCGAAAGCGAAAAGTACTTTCATACCTTAAAGATTTACTAGTAAAACAGGAGAAAATGCTCTCTCTTCGTCCAGTTGAACAATCGGATATTCTAGAATCTATTGAACATCTTAAAAAAATGATCACAAATCAATACCATATATTAAATCAGAGTGAGATGACCTGTCCATAATATTGAAAACCTGTCTGTGTAAAGATAACAATATTAAATATTTTTTTGTATCTGGTCCTTTATTGCTGCATAATCCACCCATGCGACATCAAGTTCATGAAGCAGATTATTCAGGTTTTTGACCCAATCATCAGTTTTTTTCCCGCTATTTCCCTGTTCATCTTCAATTTTTCTGATCATTTCCTGAAATGGAGCTTTTATTTCCTTTGAAAGAATTTGGAAACTTTCAAGAGAAGATACTAAATTAGAAAAAACCTGTTTAATTTTTTCTGACTCATATAAAGCTTGTTTTTCTGCGGTTACATCCTGGAAAATCATAACAATATGAGTAGTTATATCATCCTTTTTTAGTGGTATCCGAATAATCTGGATATAAATAAAATCACCATTAATACGAAATTTTTTTACCTTTTTATCTTGATATCCTAATTTATAGGCATCCTGAAGATCCTGAATATCAGCAAACATAGAAAAGTTAGGAGTTTCAAATAGAGGGCGATTCAGCATATATTGACTAATACCCACCTTACGTGCTAAATCACAGAATTGTTGGTTATAACCAACCAATATCATCTTTCTATCAACCACAAAGGCAGGAAAATCCAAAGCGCCCATTATGGACATGAAATATTTTATCGCTCCAGGACCAAGAAGAGAAGATGAGACATCAGCAATCTCTTCCGTCTGGATTACATACAGATTACGATCATATTCTTTTAATTCACCGGATATAAGGCCCACTGATACGGTAACTGGAATTTCAAGTTTTCCCTTTTTCTTGAGTACCAATTGATCAGGCATAACCAAATGATACTTCGGTTCTGACCGCTCATTGTTCTCTTCTATTGCTTGTGTCTGCTCTCCAATTAAAATAGAAAGAGGTTTATTTAAAACTTCATGTAATGAAAATCCTGATATTTTTGAAACTGATGAATTGATAAATTCGATAATATCATTTTTAGTTGTAACAATAACAGGAACTGGAAATTGCATCAAATCCTGGTATAAACCAGCAGATGTTTTTGGAGTTGTTTCTTCCCTGATTTTTTGTTTTATGCGGTGTTTGTGTAAACTCATTTCGATATTAGTCATCAATTCTCTTTCTTTGAAAGGTTTGAGAAGATAACCTGAGGGAGAAAGAGCAACTGCACGTTCCAGAGTTGCTTTATCTGAATGTGCAGTTAGAAAAATAATTGGGAGATCATACAGATCCATGATCCGTTGTGCCGCACTAATACCATCCATCTCACCTTTTAGTCTAATATCCATAAGGACTAAATCAGGCTTTGTCTCTCCAGCTTTTTGTATCGCAGATTCACCAGTAATAGCCTGACCTACAACAATATAACCCATCTCAAGGAGTTTTTGTTTAATTTCCATTGAAATGATCATCTCATCTTCTACAACAAGAATCTTACTTCCGTGCGGCATTTAATTCTCCTCTTTTGTAAAAAAACCTTCATTTATTGGAATTTTCAAAGTAACAATAATTCCTTTATTAGAAGACATAGTCATCTCCCCACTGGATTGGAAAACCAGATTCTGTATCAACTGCATCCCCAATGAATCACAATTATCTAAAACAAATCCATCAGGTAATCCTTTTCCAGTGTCACGGTAAATAATATTAATCCACCCCTCTTCCTCTCGACTTACATTAATACTAATCTTCCCTTGTTGATCCTTAGAAAAACCATGTTTAAATGAATTAGTTAATAGTTCATTAATAATAAGACCTAATGGAATTCCTACGTCTATTGTCATCTCTATTGTTGGATCACATGAGAGATCTAAAGTAATAAGAGATTTTTTCAGAGAAAAATCAGAGATAATGGTATTTGCAAGAGTATCGAGATATTCTAGAAGATTAATACTTTCAAGATTAGCAGTATTGTATAATTTTTCATGTATCATCGCCATAGATAAAATTCTGTTCTTGCTTTCTTGAAGGATATCAACAATTTTCGGATCATCAATCATGTTTTTCTGCATTCGAAGTAAACTGACAATTATTTGCATATTGTTCTTTACACGATGATGGACTTCTCTCAGAAGAATCTCTTTTTCATTAAGAGATTGTTTAAGTTCAATTTCAGAATTCTTTCTGGTTGTTATATCCATTATACTACCGATTACTGCAGGCCTTCCCTGGAATGTAAATTGACTCAATAAATTTTCTAAAAAGATTGTCCGACCATCTGCTGTAATAGCCCGGATCTCATAATCATCATGAGCTTCTGGAGTTTCAATAATCCGATTATGACGAGAGATCGCCATATTGATATCATCCGGATGAAAACACAAAGCAAAGGGCATCATTTGCAATGAATCACGTGGATATCCAAGAATTTCTGACATTCGAGGATTCACATACATAAACATGTTATCTTGAACCAGGTAAATACCCACAAGAGATCGATCCACTGGTTTATGAAATAATTCTTCAGTTTGGGTTCTTTCGATAACAGAACCCATAATTCCTGATGCCGTAATTAACGTATCAATTTCAGCAGGGGTTGGTTTAAAATTATTTGAACCTATAAAACCAAGAACAGCAGGTATAGATACCGATGTATTAATTGGAAGAATAATATATGAAAAAAGAGATGTATTTTTAGATTCTTCAGATATATCATCAGAATTGATCTCAATAGTTCCTTGAATTGATGGACTGTCTTTTAAAATATCGAAATTTTTAACGATTTGATCGTTTATTGCCGATAAAATTTTCGACCTCATAAGATCCGATGGATTATTCTTCCACCAATTATATGAAGGTCTACAGGATAGCGAGCCGTCATTCGAAGTTAAACAAGAAAAAAAGGCGCATTCCTTTTCTGTAGCTTCTCCGAGAAGAGATAAACATTGAGGAATAAGAGGGCCCCAATCTGAATTTCGGACCAATAAAAAAGCAAGAGTACTTACGGCACTTAGAATCCTATCCCTAATTTGCAATTCTTGCCTAGTCTGCACGAGTGAGGTAATATCAACTGAGGTTCCAACAATTCCAGTAATTTTTCCCGTTTGATCGTGAGTTGGAATTTTAGATGAAACCAGCCAAACAGGGGTTCCATCGTTAAAAAAGAATTCTTCTTCTACATCATAGACCGGCGAATCTTCGGAAATTACCTTAAGATCGATTTCTTTTTTTTGTTTTGCAACAGTGGGAGAGAAAAGATCATCATCAGTAAGTCCATAAATAGATTGGTCTTTTACATTCACAAACTGTATAAATGGTTCATTAGCAGTAAGATATTTCAGAGATGCATCTTTCATATATATTTGAGCAGTTGAAGAGGATAAAATCGCCTTTAATCTTTCAACATACTCATATAGACTTTGTTCAGCTTTTAGTCTGTCACCAATCTCTCTACTGATACAAAATAAGACATGATGCCCCGACCATACTCCGATAGTGCCTCTTGTTTCAACGGGAATCAATACTCCATTTTTAGTCATAAATGGGTGAGCATTTCGAATTTTCCCTCCATTTCGTGTTAGATCAAGAAATTGAAAAACAATTGAATCTCTAATTTCAAAAGGATAAAGGATATGTATTGGTTCACCAAGAAGTTCGTTTTCAAAATACCCAAGAGTTCGAGTTACCGCTGGATTGATATTGAGTATAGCACCATCCATATCAATAACTACGACTAATTCTTCCATTGCATTATATAGTTCGTTTAATTCTTCCTGCCGATTTCTCACAAGTTCTTCTGACTTTATTCGAAGTATTGAATTACCCAATAATGAAACGAGAAGTTCGACAGTATCACGGAGATCTGGTTTTACAGTCTGATGAATATCAAATATGAAGGAAAGGACACCAATTATGTTGTTGCTACCAGAAATAGGGATTTGACCGCCAGTAATCAATAATGGATTTTCACTATCTTCTGCAGAAAAATACAATGGTTGTCCTGTATTAATGACTTTGTAAACATCGCCATATGTAAAGTGCTTTAAAAGTTCGTTCGGAAGATTGTGTGCTATTAATAACTCAATTTTTTCAGAAATTGGATTATAGAGGTGAATACTTCCAGTTTGACAATGCAGAAGATTTTTAACCGATGACAAGCAGGTGTCTGAAGCCTGGTTAAGAGTTGTTGAACAGGTCAGACGATTCATCAATTCTCGTTGAATATTAATATAATATTCGCGTTTTTTAATTCCCTTTTGAACTTCTTTTTGTGCGCGATTTTTTGCTACGGCTGATCTAATTTTCTGGGCGATTTCAGTGAATAAAATAGATGGCTTAGTATTTTTAAATTGGATAAAATCTATCCCTGAATTCATAGCATTCAGGATGATTTTCTTTTCATCGTATGCAGTTAAAAGAAGAAAGGGAATATTGAGATGTCTCGCCTTTATTTCATTATAAAATGATATCCCATCCATTTCCGCCATCGAATAATCAGAAATAAATGCATCAGCATTATCAGATAGGAGATGGTCTAATGCTTCAATTGGTGAGGTATAGGTGACAATGTCAAAATCTCCAAAATCTTTAAGGTATATTTCAAGTAATTCCGTAAATGCAGGTTCGTCATCAACGGCAACTAATTTGATCATGTATTCCCCGGATATGAGATACTTTCGAGGAATAACTCTTATAGTTATTGCCTAATCAACGATTCATAATAGGGGGTACACACAAACATTAGAAAGAGATTGTACAAACAAGAAATCTATCAAATTATATCGTAAACAATAATTCAAATAAAATAACTCAACAAATTTTATTTTTTGATTAATATATTATATAAGACATTTATTTAATCAAGTTATTTAGCGTTAAAATAAATAAAAGTTGATAAAAGGTTCGCTATTTACTCTATGAATGTTCTTCTAAAACTGCCTGAAGGAAGCACGATTTCAAATTTTACACCGTCCCCTTCTTTCCCTGTTTCCCGAATTAAAATGTCTGTCATAGAGAGGATTTCCCGGACTAGAAAAAGACTTGATCCAATTTTTCCTTTAAAATTCCTGTCAAAAATGTGGGTCTTATCGTTATTGCAAATACCTCTTCCATCATCCTCATAGATAATAATGAGAGAATTATTCATTGATTCTGAAAATAGTTTGATTTTTTGAACATCTCCTCCATGATCTATCGAATTTTTTATCAGTATAAAAAATACCTGCCGGAGCATCAAATCAGCATATATCTCGATATTATCTTCAATTTGATTAATTATTTCGATATCTGACGACTTAAAAATTAGAGTTATTGAATTGATTAGAGAAGTTATGTTCTGCCATTGACAGAGATGAGAGTTATGATTGTTATATTGAACAAAAAAATTGATAATCTTTTCAATTTGATTACCCTCATTATGAGCTAGTTGAATATTTTCATGAATCATTTCTAAATTTGATGATTCTAATGATTTTTTTTCGAGAAAATTGATAGTAGCAATTAATGAATCAATATCCTGATTTAATAGACTAATTAAAAGATTAAATCTCATATTTAATTCTTTTATCATCGTACCTTGACTTTTTATTCCGGAAATATTACGGAAAAGAGCGGTAACTTCATTTGGTGAACAATATATAACGTAAATTTCATACCAGTGACGTTGTTTTTCATCATCTAGGAAAAATTCAAAATGTTGCTTTAGATTTGTAGAAATCGCTATATTTATTATTTGTATGATCTGATTTGCAAGATGACAGGGTAACAATTCATGAAGGGATTTCCCTTGATCCAATTCTGGATTAGATGAAAATAATGATAATCCTTTGGTTTTATTTTCTAATATAACACCTTTCCAGTCAATGGTATAAATTAGATCTGGTATTATCGATATAATAGCAACTTCATTTTCAATTTTTTTTCGAAGAGTTTCTTCAATTCGTTTTTGTTCTGTAATATCTTTCAGAATATCAAGAGAAATTATGGAATTTTCATATTGAATAAAAAATTTGTGGATAATGGTTATCTTTTCAATACCTTCCTTTGTAATGAAAGTTACGGGAGGAATAGTTTTATTACCAGATCCAGAAATTATTTTTATAACATTTTTCTTAGATTCTGGAGTTAGGTATTCCAGAAGATTAGAACCAACCATCTCTTCAGAAGTATAACCTAAAGCGTATAACGCTGAGTTATTAGCAAAAAGAATTTTTCCTTTCTTATGGAGAATTATATATTCCGGAATATTTTGGAGTAGTGTCCAGAAGCGATCTTCACTATCCCATAATTCACGTTCAATATGTTCTTTTTCAGTTATATCATTAATAGTACCAAGCAATGCAGGGCTTTCCTGGAAGAATATTTGTGATATAAAAAGTTCTAACGTTTTATTTGAACCATCTTTTGTTTTTACATGGATAATATATTTATCCGGGACCTGTTTTCCTTCCTTTCTTTGACGAGATATTTCTTTTATCCATTCATAGTCAATTGGATCAAGGAATTCTATCATTTTTTTATTATAAATCTCATTATGTGAATAACCAATAATTTCTGTTAGAGCATCATTCACAAAAACAAAAGAATCATTTTGAAATATGAAAAAACCGGTTTTTATATGTTCTGCAATAGTTCTGAATTTTTCTTCTTCATTACGTATTCCGGTCTCAGTTTGTCTTTGTTCGGTTATATCGGATGCAATTTCAATTTTTACAAACCTTCCATCAAACCAACGGAATGCCCAATCCCGGCAGGAATATACTCTTTTATTATCAGGTTTGGTAGATTCCCATCGATAAACTCCTGTAGGGCCATATTCATCTATTAAATATGAATTCGGACAATATGGACAGGGATTGTCATTATCCTTCTGAAAAATCTGGTAACATTTTTTACCGGGAAAATCCCCTACCAGATTTCTTAAGCGGCGGTTTATAAATACAAGTTCATATGACTCAATATCAACTACATACACAAAATCATCAAGACAATCCAATATTGAAAATAAAAGACCTTGAGACTCTTCAACTAATAATTGAGGCTCTTCTTTTTCACTGATAGATTGATTTATTTTTAATTGAATTTCCTGATTATTTGTTACTGGATTGATACTTATCTGGTGATGTTTGGTCAAAAATTTTAATATTTTATCAGATTCAGCCCATCTTTTATCTAATTGAGTAACGATATCATTGATAATATTGACTTGCTCTAATATTACATTTTTTTCCTGATTTTCATTTTCTCCACTTGATAAAAGAGAAATGATTGTTAGAGGGTTTCTGATTCCATCATTTAGTATTGCAAGTTGGGCTAGGTTCTGTTTTACCTGTTCAATGGCGATATTTCGTTCATTTTCGTATTTATTTTTGGCTGTAACATCCTGCCCCTGGGCTATTGTAGCTATTGGCACATTGCCATCATCTGAAAAAAGTGTGGATGAATTCCATACTACTGTTTTTATAGTCCCATCAGTATGTTGAATCTGAAGTTCTACTGTCTCCCATCTTACACCTTCAAGGGTAGACTTAATCAACCTCATTGAACGATCAACAAGTGAAGGAGGAAAAATAATTTTTAGTGACTTTCCAAGAGCATCTTGACTTGATAATCCAGTAAGTTTTTCAAATGAATGATTACACCGAGTTATTCTAAAAGCAGAATCCCATACAATAATAGGGACATTTGCGAGGTTAATTAGGTTTTCTAAGAAATTATTCGTTTCTTTAAGTTTCTCTTCATTCGCCTTGATTTTAGTAATATCCTGAATTACTCCGGTAATTTTTTGGTTTTTACCAAATTCGTCTCTTTGGATAATCGCAACGAGGTGGATAAATTTTTGTGGAGATCCATCTACAGGATGAATCATGAGAACTTGATTAAACTCATCAACTTCAATTATTTGTTTACTAAGTAATTGAATGAAATCATCATAATCAGGAATGCATTTTTTTATTTTTTCTAATGAAACATCTCCAGCAATTGGGGGATATCCAAAAATTTTTAACGTTTCAGCAGATGCCCAAACAATTTCTGTTTGAAAAGAATATTCCCAACAACCAATTTTTCCAATTTTTTGTGCTAAAAGTAATTTTTCTTCATTTATCTTGAGCATTTGCTCACTTACATAAAGATCAGATACTTTTCGCTTAAGATGTTCTTCACTGAGTGAACATTGATTATACGTTTCAATTAATTCCTGATGTTCTTGTGCAAACTGAGTCTCCAGGTTTTTCCATGCAGATATGTCTACTATCAATCCAGAAATCTTATTAAGACATTCATTTCCAAATCCTGATACAACCATACCTTTGATCAGTATCCATTTCCATTCTCCAGTTTTAGTTTTAATTCGAAATTCATGTTCAAGGACAGTATCTTCCCGATGGATGATATTGTGCATTTTTTTTTCTAATGACTGTATATCCTCTTGATGGACAAGAGACTTCCATGATTGGAGATTATTTCCAACTTCATTATAATTGTATCCAAATGCAGCATACCATTTTGGACTAATATCAATCAAATCTTCTGTTATTTGCCAATCCCAAAAATCTTCAATTGCAATATCATTAAAAAATGATGTTCTCTTTTCACTATTTTGGTCAACCTTATCGGATTGAGTATTCTGTATTTTAAAAAATTGAATACCAATAATAGTTTCATTTATATCGAATATTTTTATATTGTATTTTAAATAATTAACATTTAAAAAGAGTTTATCATTTGAGATATCTCCAGTTAGAATAACATGTAATAATCGATCCGTCAAATCATTTAAGAATTGCGAATTAAGTTCGGTTAATTTTTTTCCATGAATATTATCAGTTACCTGAGAAAATTTTTCTTCAAAAGCAGGATTAGATTCTATAATTTTAAAATCAATGGGAAATTTTGACGAATTATAAATTATTTCACATATTATTAATCCATCATTACTTTTTTCCCAAAACAATTTTATCAGTTGGAGATAATCAATGGTATTGCCTTGGTCATCTAATTTTGATGGCAATGCCTGAAATTCGTTATTGTTACAAATCTGATAAAATTTTGATAATTCCTTTTCAACTGATTGACGTGCAGATACTGCTTTCCATTCTTTCAATATTCTATCACAGATTTCTGGTAAAGCATTAAGAATCCGTTCAGTTATAGGGATATATTCAATAAATTGATGTTGGGAGAGGAGATCGGGTAGATCGCTGATATTATTTTGAAGTAAGAAAATAATTGGAATCTTATATAATTCAGCATTTTCTCCAAAAAAAGATGATTCTGAATTTAAAAATTTTTCTTCGATATAGATTATATCCGGTGGATCTTCATGAATTACTTGGTATACTTGTTCTAAAGAGTGAATACATGTGAAGTGAGACTTTTTTTCCCAGGATTCAAATGCCTTCAAGATTAATGGATATAATATTTGAGCATTTTCAATAATTAAAATATGGAGATCTTGATCCTCTGCTGGTTCACAATTCATCCTCATACCTGCTTTTTTTTACAAAAACCCTAAACTAAAGTTATGTTTTGCCTTTAACAATTGAATTTCCCAAATTTTTTGGTGACCATATATAGACCATTCAATAATCATAATCTTGATTATTAGTACTGCTATCTTAAACTATCGGTAAAAAAATAGAGTGAAGGTATCGTAAAATCTAGTCTGAAGATATAGAAACAATATCATTGTAAGTTATGTCCCATCCGGGAAAAAATACAACCTAACATATACATTTCTTGTTGAATCATTTTCTCTTGCAAACTATATTGCAGCCTTCAATGCTGCAATTGTCAATATTGTTCTTCCGACTATCTCTAAAAATTTTTTCCTTTCTTTCCTGGACCTTCAAGAGTGGTGTAGACTGTATATGTACTCGTTATGGCTAGGTTTGTTCTGATATTCTGGAAAATATCAAAAATTAATAGATATCTGAAAACATTTTCCATCAAATTTTTTTCTATTTATACGGGGTTAATTTTCTTTGGATTTCTTACCAATAACCTAAAATTCATTTTGTAATTATTATGAGTTTTTTCTGATAATTGTATTCCTTGTATATCATGAGACAAACTCTACTTATTTATCAGAAAAAATCAATACCTTAAAAATTAATATTGATCGGACTCATTATCTCACAAAAAGATTTACAACTTTTCCAATCAGATGAATTAAAAATTATCTCTAATTTTCATCATAATATTTTCTTTTTTTACCTTATCTCACTTTACTGGTGATAAATTGTCTACTTTTTGGGAATGAATCTACTACTCAATAAAAAATACATGTATATTAAAAGAAGAAGGGCTTTTTTTACTCAAGAAACAGTTTCGAAATTTATTTAGGTATTTAAGGATACCCATTAATATGAAACTGATAGTACAATCATTAGCATCTATACTTATACTCTTACTCATGATAGAAATGATAATCCCGGTTATGGCAAACGATGATGGACTAACATATCCATTAAAACCATCACCTTCAATCGGACCTTACGATGATCAAAAATTTTTGAATAATTCTACTGCAATCCTCACAAAACTATCTGGAAAAATAATTCCAATTGAAGGGCCTGACCTCCTTAATCTGAAGTCCGAACAGATCCAGTTGTCACGTTTAAATATTAGTCCCGACTTTTATCCAGAGGCTACGAAAATTAACGCATACTTATTTAAAATCTCGCAGGCCGGTGAAACGTATGGTACTTCAAAAAGGTTGACTGAACATCCTGACACTTTAGGTAGTCCGGTGTATGATCAATATACAAAAGCCAGAAGTTATTACTCTGATGCAATGGAAATTTGGACAGATATTAAGGATTTATTCCCAAATACAAAGCCACCAGTTCTTCCAGATCCAAAACTCCCAATTCATCGTTCCAATGAGAATGGTATACCTTCAGATTCAATTTTTGGAAACAAGTAGATTATATCAAATAATCTGAAAGATATAACTCTTCAACACATAATTTTTGTATTATTTACTGACATATCAGTCCTGATCTTTAAAAAATATGGAGATCATTATTATTTTATTCCCAATCATCCAAAAGTTAAATATCAAAAAAGAAAGAGTTATTTTATACGTGTTGCATTCCAGGTATCTACCTCTTTTTGAGGCTTATTCCCATATGTGTATGTCCCATTATAATATGAGCCATCATCTGAAAGAATAAACAAAATATTTCCAGATTCATTAAACGTTCCTGTTATCTCTTTTCCATCAGGAGAAACGGTTGCATTAATAAACCCACTTACTCCCGTTTGATCATCGATTGATTCATAGGTTCCAAATACGAGAGAATCTTTTTTCTGAAGATTTAATGACAGACTGCTAGAATTCCATGTACCATCAATGTCATTATTACTGTCCATTTTCAAGAACTGTTGGACTTCATCACTATATGCCCATACACCATCAAGGGTTGAATTATCATTAGATACATTAAATAATACGTCCCCGGTTTCTGTCCAGGATCCGGTGAGTCTAGATCCATTATTTGTAAGGGTACCATTAATTATTCCATTATCCTTCAGAGAGTTCGTAAAAGGAACATACGTTCCGGTGACGTTTGTTTTGTTCTGCTCTAAAGTTTCGGTATATAGAAGACTCTCCCATACACCACTCCAGGAAGGCTGTATATCTGAACCAGTTTCATTTTTGTCAGCACTTACAATACAAGATGAGAATATCATACAAATAGTCATAATTCCTAAGACCCAATTAAACCTCATGTTTCACTTCCAATAAGGAATAATCATCCAGCGGGTATAACATTTTTGAATTTGTCAAAGAGTTACACCATATAATAAGTTTGTAAAACTAGAAAATTCAGAGATATCATCTTTATTGCTAATATCCAGAACCTATCTGGGAAGACAATTGGAACATATGTTCAATCTGTTCTGATTAGTTACCTGAACAACATTTTTAGTATGATCGGGATGATTAATAAAATCCAGTAAAGAATCCAAAAATTGTTAATTACACCAGTGAAAATGATGTGATACATGATCTTGTATCTTCTAAAATCGATGCAATTTTATTTCCAGATACAGAAATTGATAAAGTAATTGCTAATGGTACACCGATAATTGCATTAAAACCATATGCATTTTTAGGGTATTCAGGGATAGCTGTTGAAAAAGAGAATAATACATCTTCTAAATCTCTAGTTAATAATTTAATTGAAATTACTCATGTAATGCATCAAGATAGGACCTTAACATCCATAATCATGAATTATTTCAATAATGATTATAGTTAAGAGATGGGATTTTGATATCTCAACTCAACCAGTTCAATGAGACAAAGAGATGAATCTGAATTTCTTCCTTATTTTCTGACTATTTTATAAATATCCAGACCTTATTTTTTATCGATTATTCCATTAGTCAAAATGTGATGTTTATGAAAATAATCATTCGGTAGAATGTATATTTGATTTTTAGATTTTATTTATTAGAGAGATTAATAATAAATTTCATACAATTATCATATTTTCGGGTCTGAAGATAGATTCGGACCAACATTTTTTTCCAAATCATCTTAAAAAATATTCAATAAATTCGACAGGCCTATATAACTAAACTTCACATACAGATTATGCCTCTAAAACCACATCTATTTCTTTTTATTTTATATTGTTTTCTAATTATTACCAGTATATCTGTTAACGCAGACACCCAGACAACTACTCTGCATGATCTTACTTGGGTTACTGAAGAATATCCACCGTTTAATTTTCATGAAAATGGTACAGCATCAGGTCTTATGATAGATCTTATTTCTGCAATATCGCAAAAAGCAGGTGAAGAAATTCCTATAGAATCATTTATATTTCTACCATGGAATGAAGCATATCATAAAGCGATAACTGATCCTGATACGGTTATTTTTGCAATTGCTAAAACACCAGATCGTGAAGATCTATTCAAATGGGTTGGACCTATTTTAACATACAATATCTCTCTTTATTCAAAGAGAAGCAATAACATTACTATAACCAATTCTAATGAACTCTCAAAATATAAAATCGGAGCCGTAACAGATGATGTTGCAATCGATAATCTGATTCAGGCAGGAATTAAAAGAGAGGATATTTTTACTAGATCTGATCCGAGAATCCTAGTTCAGGAACTGGAAAATGGGTCTATTGATCTCTTATCTTATGGCGACATTGCAGCAAATTATTATATAAAAAATGTAACTGGAAATTCTGCATATTACAAACTATCTGGTAAAACTGGAACCGTTCCGATTTACATCGGTTTTAATAAAGAAACTCCAGATAACGTGGTAGAAAAATTCAGGAATGCCTTTGATGAATTGAAAAATAAGCCTGAATCCGGAGAAATGAGTGAGTTGGATCAGGTATTATCCTCATGGATGCTTGGAGATGGGCTTTCTAACACTCAGTATTATACTGAAGGATACTACCCATATACCTTTATTGAAAACGGAACTCCGAAGGGAATTTCCATAGATATTCTTCAATACATTGCATCTCAATATGGAGCACAAATTCCTGTTGACCACTTTACGTTCGGAACATGGGAAGATGTCTATAAGACTACTATGAACCAGAATGGAACTGCTCTTGCCATTCTTGCAAGATCTCCAGAACGTGAAAACTTATTCAAATGGGCAGGTCCTGTAGATAAAACACCGGTGGTCATATTCACCATTCGTGATTCTGCTGATAAGTTCAGAAATACCAGTCCGTCTACGATGAAGATTGCTACAATTACTGAAGATATAGCTGCCACTACTCTCGTAAATGCCGGAGGAAAGGATATTATCTACTCAACTGAGCCCAAGGAACAAATTAAAATGCTTGAAAATGGATCGGTTGATGGATGGGCTTATGCACTTCTCCCGGGTCGTCAGTTAATTAGTCAATATGCTGCTAATGCTTCTGCCATTGTTCCAGCACAAACTCTACAGACATATGATTTCTATATAGCCTTTAACCGGAATACATCTCCTCATATTGTTAATTCACTCCAAGATACAATGGATCTATTGAGAACTGAAAAAGATACTTCAGGAGTAAGTATATATGACCAAATCCTGTATCGATATGTTCAACCGGTCTTTTCAGATTCAAATGTTACAGTTTCAGAAGTGACAAGTCTGATTAATCAGACCGTACATGATATTAGTCTGGATGCACCAGGTACAATAAAAAATATCAATGCAGGTCAGACACCTTACAGAAATACCGAAAAACCTGACCTCTATGTCTTTGTCTATGATCCAGATGTAAACATGGTGGCCCATGCTGAAAATCCCGGAATGGTGGGGCTCAATTATCATAATAAAGGAGATGTTTCTGGCAAACCATTCAGAGACCAGCTTGTCCGGGAAGCATTGACTAACGGATCTGGTTGGGTGGATTATATCTACAGTAGTCCTGCTGAAACAGGCCTGTTCTGGAAGAGTACCAGATGCCAGCTTGTAACCGGAAGTGACGGGAAAAGATACATCATTTGTGTTGGAGTGTATAAAACCAAGTAAAAAATTTAATAAACATAAGAAAAATCAATAATCTAATATCCACATATTTTTTCAGTCATTTCCTGATCAAAAACACCGATCTATAAACTATGAATTCTTATTTAGTCTTTAAAAAAGGGGATTTTGCGGTTTCCTATGGAGTAAACCATATGGTAACGGGCAAGGCAATAAACAATGATGGAGTGGTATATGGTTCAGATTACTTCAATGGGGTTCCTCTGTTGACAGTCCGAAATTAATAGGAAGTGCTACTCGTTATGTGAAAGATAACCCAAATATGTAAAACTCTATGCATATATCATTACCCGAACAAATTCAATGGAACGTTATACTCATACAGTTCCAAAGGGTCCATCATTGCAGGGAATTAGGCTACATGAAAATATGTGACTCGGCTCGAGAACATATATATGGAACCAGAAACTAATGTTGCATCATTATATCCGGAACTAGTCTATGACAACGTTATTATCTTCACTTCAACATAAATCTCAAGAATACATACCATTTTAAGATAGAATGTTATTTTTAAATTCATTTGTTCAAAATTTATTGAAAACATATAGATTCTATTTAGCAAATACGAAAATCATAAATCTTCCAGGTCATAGAAGAAACATATTATTAAATATCGGCACAGTGTTTATTTGATTATGTCTGGAAAAGATTGTAACCCATCATATCCAGAACAATATTCAATTCTTTACGTAGATGATGAACCAGATCTTCTCAATACTGGAAAGTGTTTCATAGAAAAAACAGAAGGTTTCAAAGTACACACTATTTCATCAGCAATTAAAGCCTTGGAGTGTTCCGATTTATTAATATATGATGCTATTGTGTCTGATTACCAGATGCCAGGAATGGATGGTATTACATTTCTTAAGGAAGTTAGAAAGAGGTATAAAGACATTCCATTTATTCTTTTTACGGGTCGTGGAAGAGAAGAAATTGTTATTGAAGCCATCAATAATGGTGCTAATTATTATGTTCAGAAAGGAGGAGATCCGGTCTCCTTATTTGTGGAATTAGTACATAAAATTCGTCTGGCAGTTGATCATAACCGGGCAAATAATCAGATATCCCGGCTCGATGAATATCAAAAGAAACTTGCAACAGCAATGAATCTGATAAACGTCGTAAGCTGGGAATGTGATGCTGTCAGTCATATTTTTACATTTGATGACCGGTTTTTTGCCATGTATGGAACCTCAGCCGACCGCGAAGGCGGTAATCAAATATCAACAGATCAATATGTTAAAGATTTTATTCATCCTGATGATCGTGAGTATGTGTTATCAGAAGTAAGAAGAGTTTTTAAAAATCCTGATCCTCAAGCGGTGACCTACATCGAGCATCGAATAATTCGACGGGATGGAGAGGTTAGAAATATTTTAGTGGGGACAGGTATTGTAAGGGATGCAAATGGTTGTATTATCCGGACATATGGTGCAAATCAGGATATAACGGAACGGATAAAAACGGAACTTGCATTAAAAAGAGCATATCGTCAAATAAATCTTCTAACCAGGGTTACCAGACATGATATTCTTAATAACCTTTCAGTGTTATATATGCAACTTGATGCAGCAAGGACGAACTGTCCGGACTCACATTTCAATGAATATCTGAAAAAAATGGAGGATGTCGTCGATATAATCCAGTCCAGAATAGAGTTTACCCGGATATATCAAGAGTTAGGGGCAGAAAAACCATCCTGGATTTCTTTATCCTCAATTCTTCCGGATTCTGATTCCTCAATCACGATATCGTATGAACCCATAATATGTACAATCTCTATTCTTGTCGATCCATTAGTAAAAACAATCTTTGATATATTTCTAGATAATTCAAAAAGACATGGTGAACATGTTAAAGATATTAAAATTATGGCCAAGGAATCCGAAAATACTCTACTCATTATCTGGGAGGATAATGGGGTTGGAATATCTGATAATGAGAAGAATCAAATTTTTGAACAAGGCTATGGAAAACATACCGGTTTGGGATTGTTTCTGGTAAAAGAAATACTATTTTTAACTGGTATTTCTATTCAAGAAACCGGAATATTTGGGTCGGGGGCCAGGTTTGAGATATTAATTCCCAAAGGATCATACCGGTTTAATTTGTAATGATTCATCGATTCAGAATATATTTGATGAAGCATATCAATATTGGATAATTAGTTTTTTGTTCGAAATATGCATGTATAGATGATTCTTCGTAGTTAGCAACAGAATTTTGATATTAAATATAGAATTGGTTACTAGAACCATCAGGATCGGGGAAAGAATACTATAACCAAACCTGAAAATAGATTCCATTGAAATTATTATAGTTACTATAAAGAGGAGAAATTACGAATTGAAAGAATTACTGATTCAAACTCTTTGATTCCATTTAAGTATAATCTCTTCTCTGGTTTTCCCATAAGGGATATAAACCATGTGACATCTAGGACAATGGATAGTCCATACATGATTATAATCATCATCTGGTTTTATTTTAACATAATTACTTCCACAAAACGGACATGGTTTATAAGATTCAGTCATTCAAACCTTCCAGGATGTTTTAAGAGCCTTAAATGTACTGGAAAAAATGCAATATTTACAAATTTCAAAATTATTCTTACCACTATTAATATGTAGATAATGATCCATGTTCTTTGTCCAAAGTTTATGATTACCGAAATATTCGCTAACATTATATGAAAAATAATCATCGCGAATGTTTACTTACCTGTTCAATAGCAGGACCGCATCTGGTATTTTTCAGTCTATCGTATCATAATTCTTCTCAAAAAATTCTCTGCAACGTCCATCTTCTCCGATATGGACCTTTTTAAGGCTGCATCGGCCGTCTTCAAATGAGCGAGATTGACACATAAAAGCACTACATGTATGGATAATGGTATCAGTCATTACTCCACCCTGCTATTCATATAAATCCTAACCTAATAATACCAATATATCAAACAAAAAAACTCTGAATATTACGACTCATAATTATGCTTTGATCCTCTTATATTAAAATCGTATAAAATTTTTAAATATCATCAATTCATATACGAGATGAATTTATTATAAAAGCATTATTTGTTAAATATTTAAAAAAATACAATAATCTAACAATTCATGAACTGTTTTGGTATGTCATTTCCTTAGTAATTGACACGAGCTTTGTAAGTGTATTGATATTTCTTATAGTGCCGTTGGTAAACCGCTTTGGCCATTTTAATGTAGAGCGACCCATTCCATCCGGATAATACACATATATTTCCCTGTTTCCTAGAATTATCTCCTCTTTTCCCTTGATCCCAAATTCAATAATTCTCATGTCCTCTATTATATCATTTACCATCATCACACCTACTTGTGATCCTTTTTGAACAGAAAAGGGGTTACTATTAATGATTTGTTCAAGTTCAACTGCATTACGGATAGTAATCAGAATCTTTTTTCCAAATTTTCTGAACAATCCGGTTTCAAGAATTTCACGAAGGTTTACTTCAGGAATAGAACTTCTAATAATTAGGTTCCCGCTATTTAGATAACTCCTGGCATTTTCAAAACCCAGGTCAGTACAAATCTGTACTAAGTCCCTCATTGAGACCATAATATTCCCTCCGACATTTATCCCTCGAAGAAAAATGATAAAAATATCCTTAGATTCCATAATTATTCCTAAATTCTTCAATCCTATATTTAATAAGGATAGTAAATTAGATTTGAGGTAATAATGGTATGATTATTGTGTAATAAGGGTAGATAATCAATTAATTACTACGCTTAAACAACTAATCAATTGTATTTTCGATTATTCTCTTCATGATTCTGCAATAATTTTCCGGTTACAGAGACCCTTTATATTTTTGCAAACAAGTTTCATAAGTAAACTGTTATTCACAGGAAAAAAATGGAGCATCAATATGAAATATTTAGATAATATGCCGATGAAACGCAAGCTAATCGGCTCCTTTTTACTTATTGCACTGGGTCTTTTTATCGTAGGGTTAATTGGATATCTGGGAGTTACGACTTCTGATGCCTGTGCCGATGCTATTTATGAAGATCAGTTTTTACCAACCTACCAATTGGAGATAATTGCACAAGAAATTTCAGAAATAAGAGGAAATTCTTTACTATATTATTCAACACCAGAAACTAGAACAGCGATATTAAAGAAAAATGAGGCACTTATTGCAGATATCGATGCAAATATTTCAGAATATAAATCTCAGGTTGTTGATAATGAAGATCAGGAATTATATTCAGCATTAATGAAATCATGGTCTACCTATAAAAACGCTCTTTCGACCTTTTATAACAATGTAGACTCTGGTGATGTAAATGCAGCAAAGGTTGCATTAAATTCCGGTGACCTCATTACACAGAAAAACATCATCGATGACACGATGCAGAAATTCAATCAAATGAAATTGAGAGAGGCTAAAGCCGCATATGATCTCAGTAACAACAATGTCTTTCTGATTAGCAATGAAATTATTGTCGGTCTATTCATTGGTATAGTTCTATCACTCGTTCTTGGTTTTCTCATCAGTCAAAGCATTTCAGTTCCACTTTCAAAGGCAGTCTATAATCTAAAAGAGATGAGCACAGGACATCTCAATACCAGGCTCAAATTAAATAGAAAAGATGAGATTGGAGAACTTGCTGATGTTATGGATACATGGTCTGATGGCCTTCAATTCGGAATTCTGGATGGACTAAAACGTATTGCTGCAGGAGATATGTCGGTTCATTTTCCTCCAAAGGATGAACAGGATGAAATTGCGATTGTTTTCAATAAATTAGTCGAATCAATAAGTTCTGTGGTTACTGACATCAATAAACTCATTCATGAAGCAGAGGAGGGAAATTTACGTTTACGAGGTGACCCGACTCATTTTACCGGAGCATATAGGGAGATAATTGCCGGTATAAACAATATGCTCGAAACGATAATGACTCCAACAAATGAGGCATTACGAGTCTGTGAGCTTTTTTCTCAGGCTAAATTTTCGACGCGGTTTAATGAGCAGATACAAGTAAAGGGGGACTTGATAGCTTTAAAGATGGGTCTCAATAATGTTGGTATAGAAATATCAAAAGCAATTGAAGAGATTTCAGGACAGGTAAATTCACTATCAGCTTCGTCTGTTGAAGCAGCTGCAAGTGTTGAAGAGATAACAGCAGGCTCGGCATCTCTTGCTCATAGTGCTTCTATGGTCAGTTCACAATCTACTAGTTCAGTTCAGGCAATTGAGCAAATCCATGCTGCTATGGAAGATTTATCTACATCAGTATCCACGGTTGCTACCAAGGTTGATTCAGTAAGTCGTTTGTCTCAGGAGACAGATATTGCATCAAGACAAGGAATCGAACAGGCTGCTGTAGCTGAAAATGGAATTACTACAATAGATGGTGCTGTTCATGATGTAGAAGCAATTATTCTTGAAATCAAAGGACAAATGAGTGAAATTGGTAAAATTGTAAATATAATTACTGATATTGCAGATCAGACAAACTTACTTGCTTTAAATGCCGCAATTGAAGCTGCCAGGGCTGGCGAAGCCGGCATGGGTTTTGCAGTAGTAGCCAATGAAGTTAAAACCCTAGCCCTGGAGTCACAGCACTCAGCAGAGAATATTGGAAAGATTATTGCATCACTGCAGAATCAATCCGAACGTGCTGCTACAGCAATGAATAATGCAACATCTGAAGTTGAAAAAGGGTCAACGGCAATAACTGATACCATCAAATTCTTCCATACGATTGCAACCCAGATAAATCAGATATCAGATCATATGACTGAAGTAGCCAGTCTGTCTGAGGAAGAAGCTGCATCTGTAGAAGAAGTCACAGCCAGTTTCTCTGAAATTAAAACATTGGCAATCGAATCTGCAAAAGAAGCAGAACAATCTGCAGCTGCATCACAAGAAGCATCTTCTGCATTATCACAGGTTTCAACAATCGTAAGTAATTTATCGGTCATTGCATCACGGATAAATGAAGCTACTTTAAAATTAAATGGATAAAATAAAAACACTGCGCCATCAGAAAAGAAATCAGGATGGCCCAGTATCTAGATACAAAGACAATCAACTACATGGAGAATTTAAATCTCCACCTTTTCTAAAAAAAAATCGATAGTAAGAATATATTATTTTTTCATCGGGACTTTTCCATCCCCATCAAGATCTGTCCCGAGAGTTTCTTCTAATTTTGTGATGACATTTTCAAGCAGAGTGCCCATCTCGTCGATCTCTTTTTCAAGTTCAGCCACTCTCTGCTCAAGTGAAGCAGATGCCATCATTTGTCTGGCATTCCGTCTTCTACCCTGGCTTTGTTGATGCATTTCCCAGATTAATCCCATAATATGAATATCTAGTATCAGTGAAAATAAAAGGCTTGTGAATTTATTTTTAAAGTCCGGTTATTATCGAATACAGATCTTTTTCTGGTATTTCTGGTGAATAATTGATCTGAAACGGTACACATTCAGAGATCTTGACTCCTGGTTTTACAGATCTTTCTCAATTTTTTTTATCATCTTCTTGATATCCAGCCAGATAACAAGAACACTCTTCTCCTTACCCCGGGAATCTTTTCTCTTTTTTCTAATGACTCCAATAATATCACGATGACTCTCATGTGATGAATGGGCATCCTGATCGATATCCTCTTTTGTGTATGTTGTAACAGAATGAACATCATCTACCAGGATTCCTATCATCTTTTCACTGACTGTTTTATCAAGCACTATTACTCGTGATCGTTTTTTCCCGGTTGACTCATGAGTAATGTTCATCATGACCCGGAGATCGATAATTGTTGTAATTACCCCCCTGAGATCGATCATACCGGTAATAAAACAAGGAGCATTCGGAATTGGAGTTACTTCCGGTGTTGTTATCACCTCCCTGGTATCAAAGAGATCAACGGCAAATAGCTCATTTCCGATGACAAACTCTACAACCTGTTCTGCCCCATTCATCCGGGAACGAGAGGAGTTGGTTCGAATACTCCTCATCGATGATCCAGGATCTAAATTTTCTGATATTTCTTCGTCAATCAGTAATTTTCCCATAATCACTCCTTACGAGGTGGTAAATTTACTCATTTCTACAGATATTCTTTGGATAGATGCTGATGCTTCAGATATCGCCCGGGTAATCTGATCTATAGATGCTGTAACCTCCTCGGTTGCGGCTGCTGAATCTACAGCTTCTTTAGCAGTCTGCTGTACAAGACCACCGACTTCATGGACACTCGCCGTGATCTCTTCAACAGCTGCAGCCTGTTCTTCAGTGGCTCCTGCCACTTCGGTCATATTATTGTGAACAATATTAATAGCCTGGACAATCTCGTTGAAGACATTGAGAGTGGCACTTACAGCCTCATTTCCGGATTTTACTTCTGAAGCTGAAACCTTCATGGACTCAGAAACTTTTTGAGACTTCTTCTGGAGGTTTCCTATTATTGTTGCAATATTTTCTGCTGATTTCTGTGACTCAAGAGCAAGAGATTTGACTTCATCTGCTACAACTGCAAAACCCATCCCTGCATCTCCAGCCCGGGCTGCTTCGATAGCTGCATTTAGAGCAAGAAGTCCGGTCTGTTCTGCTATTCCGGTAATAACTTCAACAATCTTTCCAATCTCATCCATCTGACTTGTGATATCAGTAATTATAACACTCGTCTCATCAACAGACTGCATAATTCCTTCCATCCCTTTCTCAGCTTTTCCGGCTAACATGACTCCTTTCTCTGAGAGGTCCACGGTCTGTTTCGCCATGGTAGAGGCTTGTTCTGCCTTGGTAGCTACCGAACTTACTGTGTTTGATAGATCATCCATCGCTGTCAGAGTTTGTTTGACTCCGGATCCACTCTTTTCGGCAAGAACACTCACTGAGTTGGAACTCTGTGCAAGCATACTGGAAGTACTTGCGACTTCTTCTGCACTGGCGTTGGTCTCTTCCATCCCGGCACTGAGACTTTCAACTCCATCCTTTACGCCACCGATAGCACTGCTAATCTGAATTCCAATCTTATTGAGTGCCTCTTTGAACTGGATGAAATCTCCTTTAAGCGGAATTTTTTCGCTGATTTCATCAGTGAAATCTCCATCAGCATATGAATTGGAAAGACGCATTGCTTCATTTACCGGATTGATAACCGAATCAAGGGTTGCATTGAATCCTTGCAATACCTCTTTGTATCCCCCCTGGAACCGGTTTGTATCTCCGCGAATTCTGAGATTTCCCTCAATAGCAGCCTGACTGAGCATCTTAGCTTCTGATACCAGACCACGGATAGATTCAACCATGTTTATCATTGCCGGTGAAATCTCGTCATTTTCATCCTTTGGAGTTATCGTCACTGAGAGATCACCAAGGCCAACTTTTTTCATCGAAGATACGATTACATTCTGCAGATCATCAGAAAAAGAGTCCATGACCTTTGTAAGCTCACCGATTTCGTCTTTTCTTTCCAGATTTAACCGGTTTCCTAAATGACCAAGACTCATTTCCTGGATTAAAGAGACTCCTCTTGCAAGCGGAACTGTGATACTTTTGGTAATAAGAAATCCAAGGGTTAGAGCTATTACAATACTCAAAATAATTGCACAAACCATCTGAATTATAATTTCAGCCACAGCCACTTCGCTATCGTCATTGAGTTTTTTTGCTTTTTTCAAATTCTGAGCAATAACATTTTTGAGTGCATCTGATGTTGCCTGCCTACTGGCAGTCAATTCTCCGGTCGAAAGAGATTCTTTTACATCATCAATTTTTCCATCATCTACATTTTTTATACTGTTATTAATTGCATTGTGGTAACTTCCCCATGCCTGAACAATATCATTATATGAATTCTTTTCTTCATCTGTGACCGCAAACTGCTCATACTTCTTTATATCGCTTTCAACAATTGCAGTATTTTCATTTACTGTTTTTAGGGTTTTTTCACGGGCATCATCTATACTCATATATTTGTATACATCGCCCCGGAGTTCCCAGACATGAGCATTGATAGTCTCAATATTATCAGTAGGAATAAGTTGTTCATCATACATTTCGTTTAATCTGGAATCAATCGATACAATTCCCAGGTATCCGACAGTTCCAATGATTATCATTATCAGAACGATAACGATAAATGATCCAATCAATTTTTTTCCAATTTTAATATTATCAAGCCAATCCATAATTTTCTACCATTACATGAAACCAAGATGATCTCATTCCACTCTATCATCCATCTGAATGAATCGAGGGAATCCATACACTGAATAATTAAATAATCAATATTCTCTTTTTTTCAATATCCTGGACATAATGTTCTACAGGCTGTACTCTGGATTATACCCCTTTTCCACTGTACCGGAGGAGGTTTTAATAAACGAGGATAAAAAATCGTTATTGAAAAAAACTGAATATGTATGATAAAAATTTTAAATAACAAAAATGTAACAACAGATACCCTTACACGATTCCCTGACTTATCCATATTTATCAGAAAGGTACACCGTAACGATTTTTCCCAGTTTTTCCGCAATATTCAACTGATAGTTTCTTCCCACTAGCCTAGTACTGCCAAAGCGTACAATTCCCGGGTAAGAAGATGCTAAATCAATAATTCAATATATTAATATCGAATTAGTCAATGAATTTCTATTAGATAAGAAATTCTTTGAGTGAATTCCATTTATATAAGTGCCCGGCGGTGTCGTAGGGGATAAATTCAAATAGAGAAAATCCGGGTGTTACGTTAATGCTAAAAAAATCGTGCCTAACAGTTCTTTGATATTTGATCAAATTAAATGAGTTTTATGAGTTATACTAATTCTATGTTCTTTTATACGAGTTCAATTGGGATAATGTCATGATTTATTAATGGATTTTGAGAAGTCTAATATAAAAAACATTTGATAATAATAAATCCTGCCAGATTTTTTAAAAAAATCTTGCATTATCACTTTGGAAGAGCTATCAAGAGACGATCTGGTATAGATATTGCCACTTAAAATTCATATAACTGCTTTTCAACCATTTAACATATGATTCTTGGTTTTTTTACCTCAAAACTAATATCGTTGTTTTTTTGAGAGAATGATAGTAATTCTGTATGGAAATTTAGTTTTTATCTATCTTCCCGGTGTCTAAAGTAGACATCATTGGAATCTTTAAAAAACTGGAGATTATGCAATGGATGGTATATATGAAAAGATAATCCACGCCCTATCTGGTGAAAGAAAACCGCTTATGATAAAAATTATTGCGGAAAAATGCTGTCTTCATCCTCAGACTGTTGCAAGGAAACTTGAAACACTCGAAGCTCTTGGCAGAGTCAGAAAGATCCAGATGGGTCATGCCAAAAAATATTACCTTGTTGATACGATGCCGATTTCAAATCTCATTGATATAAGTTCCGATTTTATTCTCATCCTCAATACGAATCATACGATACAATACATCAGCAAATCTGCTGAAAAAATCCTGTCCTTACAAAGCCGGAAAATAATTGGAGAACAATTAGAATCATTACATCTGGACATATTTTCAACTCCGCAAGTTCTTTCGGGTCTTCAGAATTTCTCCCGTGAAAAGGTATTCAAAACTGAAATTGAGTATGTAGTTAATGAAACAACATTCTGGTATCAAATCAGTATAATGGCTCTTTCACTAAATATCAATAGCATTTCTATAGCCATCATTGCAAGTGACATTACAACAAAGCGGGAAGCTGAACAGAAATTAAAAGATAGTGAAGCCAGGTATAGACTGATTTCAGAAAATACAACCGATGTTATCTGGCTTTTAGATACCACAACATTCCGGTTACTGTATGTGAGCCCGTCAATATTTGATTTGACCGGGTTTGAAAGTAAAGATTTAACTGGGATTTGTTTAAAGGACATGGTAAATCACCCTCAGGAATTAAAACTACTACAATCCTTTCCCGAGAGGATAGAGAAATTTTTAGCAGGAGATGAATCAGCAAAAGTATGCATGGATGAAAGTGAACTTATCCGGAAAACCGGATCTATTATTCCGGTTGAAATGGTTACCACTCTTCTTATAAATGAGGATGGAACAATAACCCGGATACTCGGAGTCACCAGGGATATCACAGAACGAAAGAGATCAGAAAATGCCTTAAGAAAAACTCATGAACAGGCATTAGTTCTTGGAGAGATTCTGAAGCACTCTTTTCAACCAATTATTGTACTGAATCCTGATTTAAGCATAGACTACTGTAACAGGTCTTTTGAATACCTCATCGGGTATAATATGGAAGAACTTATTGACATGAGCCGGACAAACAGGACCGGATATGAGAAATGGGTTACTATCGCAAGGAACATTGTCCAACAGGTTCATGAAAAAGATCATCCTGTTACATGTGAATATTCAATAAAACGGCCTGATGGAACTGATGTACACCTTGAAATATCTACCCATATGATCTTCAATAAAGAGGGGGATGTTATTCGATATTATGCAATAATTTCAGATATTACAGAGCGTATTCAAACTGATGGGCAGAATAAATCATATCTGGTTGAGCTTAAAGGACTCATACAGGATAGGACATATAGTTTACAGGAAGAGATAAAGGCTCGGATTCTGGCAGAATCTGAATTTCGGATAAATGAAGAACGGTACAAACAGGTAGCAGAGACATCAGGAACCTGGGTGTGGGAGATTGATAAGCACGGTACGTATACCTATTCCAGCGATGTTGGCACCAGGATTATCGGATATTCTCCGGATGAAGTAATCGGCAGAAAATATTATGATTTTTTTCATCCTGAATCAAGGAAAGAACTCATAACAATTCTCCGGTCAGTATCTCTTCGTCATGAATGTATTCGCTTTTTCCAGATAGATCTTGTTCACAAAAACGGTTCAATTATCAGGGTTGAAAGTAATGGTCTTCCGATTTTCAACAATGAAGGAGTTTTTTCAGGGTACCGGGGAACAATGATTGATATCACCGATAATTTTCAGATGGAACATGCTCTCGTTGAAAATAGGAAATATTATCGCTCACTTTTTGAAAATGCACCGGTTCCACTGATTCTTGTGGATGCACAAACACTGACGATACTTGAAGGTAATAAGGCTGCATCGCTCTTTTTTGGATATTCATTGGATGAACTGGTTGGGCAGAAACCACATATTCTTACGATAAAACCCGGTTTAGGTGTTGATAATCTGTACAATCATTTTGAAATGAATCAAAAATCAGAAAATGACGCATATGAGGTTATTTATCTGAAGTCCAATGGAATTCTCTGGACCGGAACTGCATCGCTCAGCTATATTGATGTTTCAGGGAAAAATTGTATTATGTATGCACTTCAGGATTCGGTTAAGTCATAAATTTCATATTTATTCCTTTATCCAGCAATGTTGTAAGGCATATGTTTTAATACCGGACATTATTTTTATATGGAAAAAAAGTATAAAAAATAAAAAATGGGAAATTAAGCAGGAGACAGATGGTTTAATATCCGGTCTGCTTCATCATCGGTCAAAGAGTAATTATAGAATGTTGAATAAAATTCTTTAATTTCTTTAATCATATCGATGTTAGAGAATTTATCCGGGTAAAACATCTTAGCAAGGTATTCCAATAATAGGACTCCTTCACTTGAATAATCCCAGGACATGACTCCATCAGGGTTTGTATAGACTTTCCCTTCTTTAACCGCTTTTATATCCTTCCATTTTGGATCATCCATTATCAGTGAAGTTGAATTTACCCTTCCCATTACTATGATATCCGGATTCCAGGAGATAACCTGTTCAATAGAAACTTTTGGCATCATATCCTGTAACTGATCTGAAACAAGATGACCGCCGGCCATTGAAACAAGCCACGCAGTGTTGGTGTTTTTCCCATGTGTTGTCAGAGCATCAGGACCCCTCACATAGTATACCTTTGGCTTTTCATTTTCCGGGATAGATGAAGTAATATTTAGGATCGGATTTACTTTCTCATCAAAATATGTGTTGAATTTTTTAGCTTTTGCTTTGGCATCAGGTCCTAACACATCTCCGTAGATACTGATATCTTTCTTGAAATTGTCTTTAAACTCATCTATCGACTGTGGCTCTGTTTCCGGAGTTGTTGCAAGAGTCACTACTACCGGAATGCCAGCATCAGTCATTTTTTCTATCGGTTTTGGATAATCACAGAATAAGACAACATCGATACTCTGATTCAGCAACCCTTCGATGCTCGGATCATCTATTGAATCAGAGGGGATATTTTTGATTCCCGGAATAATTTTCGTAGCCCAGGAATTACCTTTGTAAAATGGAGGAACGAGAGCCAACTTATCAATACCACCCAGGAGAAAGACTTTTTCAGGACCAGGTCCGGAAAGGGCTGCCACATGGTGAACAGTTTCTGGAATATCTACTGTTCGCCCAATAAGATCTGTAATTGTAACAGTTTTATTTTGTTCTGCAAATACAACTGCAGGTGTTCCCATACAGATGAGCACTACGATCATAAGAGAAATAATTTTTATTTTCATTGAACATCCTGCTCATTTATACTAAAATAAGCATACATGATTTATTTTGAGAACTTATTAGAGATTTCTTTTAATCGCATTTCAATTTTTTTTCAGATAAAAGAGAGATAGACTTAAAGAAATCAGATATATGGATTATATTCATTAAGAACCGATATTCATCACTATATTCGATTTTTGGTTTCTACTAAAACGCTGAAATATTTGTATTGAATCCGGGATTTATCTGCATTGAGGACTCATTTTTTCTGCTGATCTAATCAGGTCTATCATTAATTATTGTTAAGAATCGCTCATATCTCTTGCTTTGAGTTGCAAAAAATGCAACTCCAAGACAGGTATATATAACCAACAATTGAGTACACACCATGAAATCCAAGGAAAAAATACCGGTTAAAGAGAAAAAAACATTGAAAGCCGGAGTTAACCCAGCTCAGGAATCGGTTGAAAATCCAGATGCACCGGTCCAGGGCCCAATTGAAAATGCCAAAACCAAAGGAAAAAAGGGCGGTACTGATGGTAAAAATAAAAAAATATTCGACCTGGCACAAATGAAAGCAAATCAAATGAGTTCAAATATTAGGATTAAAGCACATCAGGTTTTAGCAGGTAACCGGAAGAAGTGATCAAAGATGAAAAGGGTCTTGGCACAAGGAATCGATGAATGAACAAGTAATTCCGGTATTTAATAATTTACTTACACCCTTCAGGAGGTCCATGTACAATTTATTTTTTGTAAACAACAAACATCCCTATATACAACTTCCTACATGTATTCCTATATTCTGATGTGAATCTCCCGATATTTTATAAGAATTTAAGGAATTTTTATGAAATAATTCATATCAGATTCCCGAGTTCTAAATTATTGTATAATGCAAAATCTTACGAATAATTCAGAGCCTTTGCATTATACAATGAATCACTAATGAACACATCTAGAAATAATTTTCATTTTAATTCGATTATTTCAGAGGTTGTTCATTCTACTCACATTACACGTTTCTATAGAGGATATTATTATGCAAAACTATGACACTCTCAAAATCAGCATCCAAAAGAGGAATGACAGTACTGCCGAAGAACACAAAATCGCAAATATAAAAAAGAAAAGAGCAAAACTGCTGAAACAGCAGAATGATATCAGGGAAGATACCCTCAAAAGCAGTTTAAAAATTCAAAAGATAAGCGATACTGTGGACCTCAATTTCATACCAGTATCACCATCATCTCAGGAACATTCGATTCCATCTGCAAATTTAACTTTTGGACATTTAAAACCCGTTGAACAGAGAAAACAAGATCCGATGGAATTTCAAAAGATAGGTGAATTTTCAACCAAAATTCCATTTGGATATCAAAACCCCGGAGGATCAGTATACAATAAGGTATCTGAACGTGTAAAGAACCTTCACCATGTACAATAATTTTTCATATGATCTGTAACAACAGTGAACTCCGGATACATATTTTGTCAATTATCGCTGATGTTATGGATCAAATGAATGGGTTTTGATACCAACAAAGGTATCTCCATTTTTTGGGTGAAGAGAGATTAAATGGGGGATTTCACCATTTCTTCAGTTCTACCGGGAATAAACCCCTCCCCCATTCCATCTTATTCTCAATACAGAGAGTTACATCATCCGGGGAAATTGAGTCTGCATTGGTTGGATCATTCAGGTATTCTGCCCGGAGCCTCATGATCTCATCTATAATGATTGCACTCTGGGTCCCGATAATTACCCGGTACCCGGATTTTACCATCCTGACAAAGAGCCGGGCAAGGTGTATCTGCTGGTCCGGGGTCAGATGCTCTTCGGGTTGTTCGATGATGAAGACCTCGCCCGGGATATGTCTGTATTTCAGCGAGAGAAAGATAGGGATGAGACTTGAAACATCAGGTGAAGTCTCATTTGGAGGAATGTCTCTATCACCGGTTCTGACCACGATCTCATACCTCCCTTCAGGATCAATAATAAGGTGGGAAGATGTCCTGATGAGATTGTTTTCATCTTCTTTCCAGGTTTCAGAGTCATAATGATCATTCCTGAATGAACAACCATCAAACTCCTCGAGGAGTTCATTTACGATAGGTGCATTTTGGGCAGGATCCAGTTCTTGATCATACACATTTGTAATTTCTCCCCGGTTTGTTGGGAGATACAATGAGTGAGGAAGATTTCCTTCAGAGATTGTGATCACCCATATCCCGATTGCTCCTGAAATAAGCGAACTAAATGCGGTTGTAGATGTTCCCGGCCTTGGAAGTTTTTTCGGTCCTTTGGCAAACAGTTCGAGAGGGAAGGGGCATTCTGATTCGCAAAATTTTAATTCGCCACTCTCGTTGGTTTTGAGATACGCCCCGGCTGTTTTTGATTTCAGGATTATTTCCGCAGCACGAGTTTTTGAACGTCGCAGATCCGAAGTTTCCACTCCTAAATATGATTCAAGCCGGTTCACCAGATTTCGTTCGTATACTTCTCTCAGAGCTGTCGTGGCAACAAGGTCAACTACGTTTTTATCAGGATACTGTTTTACTTTAGGTGCTCTTTTGAGATCCGGGATATTGGTTCCATAACTCTCGTGAAGGCGATAGAGCGTGTGGATGAACCTGAGAAGATAGAGATAGTCTGAATGTTCTGGTCCGGTGAGGATGGTCAGAGGTGTTATTGGAATCTCAGCCTGTTGATACGGGCCGATGTTTTTCAGGATCAGGGTGAGAGTCATGAGATTACCGTTGAAGGTGAGTTAGGGAATCAGGTACGAGAATTTGCCTATGTGCATCCGGTGTATGAGAACTGGCTGCCAACCGGGGGGTTATCCGGGGTAATAGGAACTATTGGTAAAGAATACGTTTCCATTTGAGATAATGGTCTTCTTTTATTCTCATATTTTAAAGAATTTTGTTATGGAAAAAACCATTGAATCCCAAGCGCTAAAATACAGGTTACACACCCAAAAATTAGTTGGGGCAGAGTATAATATTTTATTACTGTCTTAACATCATCACCGGTCTCCCGATGAATTAACCAGAAATATGGATCTGTCACGAAGCAAATAACTCCCGTTCCAGCAATAATAAGTAAAAATAATGATATCGGGTTTAATATTCCTGATATTTTTTCCTGTGCCATTAATAATGAGGTAAGTGATGCTGTAACAATTCTCGATCCTTGTGCAGTTTGAATAAGTGCAGCTAATAGAAATGGAACGATTATTAATGGAACTGTTTTGTAGATCAATCCAAGGGCATCATCGGCAAATGATGTCTGTTGTATAACATATCCCAGGGCACCTGCTCCGCAGATATCAAAAATAATAACACCGGCATGTTTTGCACCAAGAACAAACCCGGTCCATCTCTCATCAGGTTTTGTAACTACAACTGCTGTTATCATTCCTGATAGCATAAAAAACTGTACAAGACTAAGGTGATCAAGATTAAATACGAAAATTCCAATAAAAATGCTAATGATTAATACGATAAACGGAGCCCATGCCTTTGGATGAAATTTCTCATGATATTTGGGAAAAAGTTCTAATTCCTCTAGTGTGATGGTTTTCAAAAATTTTTTCTGCATATACATAACCATTATACCAAGAAAAATCAGGGCAATGGGTATCGCAACCAAATTATAGATAATAGGGGAAAGATGAGATGAAAAATTCTCAAATAATGAGAGGGTAATTGGTGTTGGATAGACATATGCAATTCCAAGAACACTTCCAATTGCAATCAGGTATAATAGGGCTGATTGCTTTTTTCTATCAGAAGTGAAATTTTCCATCATTGGAGATAAAACTAAAAATGATGTTATCGGGCAGGTTGATGGAATTGCGAGAGCAAAACCTGACAAAGAAGATAAAATTGATGGATTTTTAATAATTTGTCGTATATCAGAGATTATTTCCTGAATGAACCCCTGTTCGATAAGATATTTAGCCATTACCGAACCTGCAAGGATTGGGATTCCAAAACTATTAAAAATCAATGCAGATCCCTGGGAAATTTGAACCAATACAGCGTTTAAACTGGTTCCCATAGCTAACCCAAAAACCAAGGCACCCCCGGTTAAGGTAAAAAACGGAGGCATTTTATTTTTTATTCCGATTATTGAGATTAGGATAATCACCAAAAGAAATACGAGAAGTGAATACATGAATGATTAATCAAATGTAAAAAGGTAATAAGTTTCTTTAGTTATAAAAAAAATCAATTTTTTTAAGTAGAAAATTTAATACCCATATGCTCCTTTTTTTGTACTAAAAAGTCAGGGTGAGAGTCATGAGGTTACCGTTTGACATAAGTGATTTCAACCTAGGTCATTTCATTTCAGAGCCGAATTAGTCAACGTGCTCAAATTTTTGTAAAATGATGAAGATATTTCCCTCTATTATATGAGAATTAACATATGAGTGACCCAAGCGTACAATAACTAATAAATCTTTATTGAACCATATTTTCAAATTTCATTTATATAAGTTTAAAGACTAGATTTTCTTATCTTAATAGTTGAAGGATTACCATTTTTATCATCCAATAGTAGTCTAATTTCAGATTCTAGGTCATTGTCAGCGTTTGGACGCATAATAATCTCATCTATTAAAAATTCAAGATTAACACTAATACGTTTTCCATTTTCTGAATCTATTCCGGCATTTTTATCTTTGAGCAAATCGTAAGGGTCTGGTTTAGTTATCAAGACCCGATATTCATATTCATCACGGTATGCAGGTCTTTTATAGAATAACCTGAAACAGTTATCAGTTAGGTATTGTTTATTATCCAACATTGTTGTATCATAAGTAACAAATCCAATAACAAATTGATGTTCACTGTGATTTTCTACTATTTTCTTTATTTTTCCAATAGATGTTTTTATCGCAACTTGACTGCTGCCTCCTTCAAATTCATTCCACATATATAGGGACTCTTCTTCACTTGTATGAAAGCAACATCCGTATGAATAGTGCGTTAATATCGAATAGAACTGACAATGCGACTCATAATTACCATAAAGTCCGGGATCCTTATCTGATAAATTATAATCCTTTCTAAATTGATCATAAATTTCATTAAAGTCATTTTGAGAGATAATACCTTCCCTCTTATCTTTCCAATCTGATATTCGAGAAAAAAATAACTTCTTTGTTTGAATAAATTTCTTAAAACAATCAAAATTTGAATAATATTTATACAGAGATAACTTTTCATCAGGTGAAATTATTAAATGGTTACCATCTATTGCATCTACTAATTCTGATAAACTCATTTTTAAAAATCAGATTTCATCTTATATAAGTCATATTTTCCTAATGAATATTGAGCGGGAGAAAAAACTCAATCCTTGGTTAGAGCGGGACCTCCCGCTCTCCTTTGCCCCATATATCCCGGGTAAAACTAAGTTTTATCTAATTATTATAAGTATTAATAATAGAGAGCGGGAGGAAAGGGTCAGAGAGACCAAACCCATAAACCGAATTTCCTCTCTCTCCGTGTGTCTGTGGATCCCGCTCTCCCGCCCAATGATCCACCGGACAACGGAATACCAACAAAATTAATAACCAACGAAAATATGAGAGCGGTACCTTCCCGCTCTCATCACTATTCTCCCGCTCTACCAGATAAATCAGAATAGATCTGAATTTACTGACAAAAAATAATAAATAAAATTTTTTTATCTAACCAAACTAACAGGCCCTTTCCGGTTCTTTCCTTCCATCACAGCTCTCACCCGGGTGACCGGAATTGCATATCTCACCCCCTTAATATCAAGATATACCCCCCGGCCACTCACAGACAGCCGGACTCTCCCCCAGGACAACTCTTCATCACCAAGACCAGCAAGAACATATACCAAAACCCTCCCCGGGATTTCAAATCTTCCCACCTCATCAACAAACACTACAAGGTTCTCATTCTCTTTGATAATCCGCCCACAGAGCACAAAACCGGGTTCAACTTTTTCTTCAACAATAAACTGACCCATACAACGTTCACCTCACTTTTTTTGACACTCTCAAGTACACATGCAAAAATCGGATCCCGAATCAGGATACCAATTACTTACGGAGGACCGGGACTGAGAGAATCCGTGTCAAAATTCTCGCTGATCGTCTTTTTGTAGCACTGATCACACACATGAACCCGGGAATCTGGATCAGACCAGACAGCAGGCTGAAGATTGCAGACCTGACACCGGCCACTGGGAACGTCTCGTTTCACGAGATTCTTTGTATCAATCACGCCCGGAAGAGTGATGATAGATGCGACCTCACGCGAAACTGTACGTTTATAGCACGAACGACACAGCATTCTTTGAATGGCCTTTGAATTTTCAGCAACCCGCTCCTTGTACTGTGTCGGGCATTTTCCACAGACACTACATCTCTGGCGATCTCCATGACCTGATATCCTGACAAAATTTCGTGACTGCACATCTGCCATCGACATCGAAGTATCGCAAACATCCGGATTTACATGAGCCGGATAAGATGATTCATTCATATCATCAGGATCATTCCCATCAGAGTCATCAGATTCCTGATATTCATCATCACAGAGCCAGACACTCCCGCCTTTCTCCCAGGCTTTGTACAACGCAGCATCCCAGAGATACACCCGGGTCCGTCTCATTGTTGAGCAGCCTTCATCACCACTCGTTACCGTCCGGTCAAGAAACGAAACAGCCGGACACTTGTCAAGCAGACCGGAGTAGGTCTTGCCATACGAATGATACCCGTGAAGAAGTTTTCCTACCGATGAATTTGTAAGACCTGAGGCATGCTGCAGATCTCCAATCGTCACCTCATACTGATTCATCGAAGACAAAATACCAATGAGATTACTCTCACGTTTCGTCAGTTTGTTGGCCTGGGCTCCGGTCTCACCATTCAGCATTGCAAACAGCCGTGCTGCTTCATTAAAATCAGTTCTATCAGCAATCACACAGGTCACAGAACCGATGGTTTTTGTCTCACGCTGACGCTGGTTGAGTGCTGCATTCGTTCTCACCAAATCAAGCAGCATATCAGGATTTCGTCTGTTTTCAGCAGACTGAAACCTGATCTTTCTTGCATATGGAATGACCACCCAGACCGGTGAGAGAGACTCCCAGATCTGCCTGCATACAAGCACTTCCTCAGATTCAGGACTAGTAGCATCAGGGAGATCTTCAGCACCGGAAAGTGTCCTGTCAAGAACTCTCTTATCCTGATCTTCTGAATCATCGATCCAGCAGGTCAGCATCCGGTTAAAGACCTGATCATCACCGGGACCTTCAACCTTTGCAATCCACCAGACACACCGTTCAGGAATTACATAGGTCTCAGCCTTTCGATCCTTGCTCACTGTCCGGTAGGGAAACGGCTTTTGAAAAGAAGTTGTAACACCTTTCAAAACTTCCTGCATCTGATCTGAAAGACTCACATCATCAAGTGCAATGACACTGCCTGCAGAAAGATCTTCCATGTAAAATAATGCCTTGTCACTCAGCCTGCCTTCAAGTCTGAACTTCTTTGGAACAAGACTCTTCATCGTCTCGATAGCATGAGACTTCCCTTTCCCTGACTCACCGGTAATAGAAACATGAAGACCTTTACTGTTGATGACAGACCGGGACGCAAAAGAATGAATAAGACATTCTGCAACAGTCTGATCTCCTTCATGAACAGATGCAAACGTTTCAAGCATGAAAGAGAGAGGATCAGCAGATTCAAGGATCCCTGTGCACCGGGACAAGATAGACTCATTCACCTCATCCGGCCCATCATCACCGTGACCGGAAGAATCACTTGAGCCAGATGCTTCGTACAGGGCTTTAGCCTGTGCCATCTCTTCTTCAGAAAGGGGAAGCCGTCCTTCAGCCTCCATCTTTGCTCTGATCCGTTCTGATCGCAGTTTTGCGAGTCTTGCCTCAAAATCCAATTTGGGTGGATCAAACCTGGCACGAAGTTCTGGCCATCTCTGTTTCCCTCCTCCACATGATGTATGATGGCATCCTGCAAAGATCGCCCCGTTCTCAAACTGAATAGCATATGCTCCGTCAGTATGAGCTGAAGAGAACGGACAGGAATCAAACACAAAAACCTTGCCACCCTGATACGGTTTTTCAGTATACGAAAAACCATGACCAGAGAGCCATGATCCAAGATCTATCCGGGAATCAGATTTCAGGACATGTTCTTTATCCGGTCCAGTGCAAAGATCAGGGTGCTCAGATGAAAGAAGCAGACGAAGCTTATCTTCACTAACAAGAGAATCAGAAGACTGTGGATCAACAATGGACTTGAGAATTTTCGATCTCCGGTGTGGTCGTTCTAAAAGATTATCTCCTTTTCTTGACAGCGTCCCATACACTTTCCAAATTCTTGAAGCGTTGAAATTGGCTGTATCCACCATGCAACGTGAATCAGAAAACCGGCGATCAAGCAGCTCTAGAACAGATTTAACAATCGCTTTACTTTCATCATTCTGAGGGAGATCAATCCGGTACAGAAGATGAGCACCATTTCCAGAATCAGCAATAATCGGATCAGGCCATCCAAGCCCGGAGAGAAATTCTGCAATTGTATCAGCCCTGCAGATGGCATCTGCATGCTCACTCTCAGAAGAAGAGACTCCTGACGGTCTGCGGGGATCGATATCAATCGGCAGCCACCGTCGCCTGATAATATCAGAATCGCCAGTACTTGCATCTTTTTTCCCAAGTCTGAACTTGATCCGGTTTGCACGACGGACAAGAAGAGCAGGATCAACATCATTCAGAGTGACATAAATTCCTGAAACCTTGCTATCTGCATCATACTTGAGAATTTCTGTAGCAGCTTTCTCCCGGTCTGAAAAGTACCCGCTACAGATCCCATCATCCCGAATGATCCTGATCTCAAAGATGCCGTCATGCTGAGAAAGAAGATGAAGAGAAGTAATTATCTCCTTTACCTGTATCTCTTCAGGCATAACCACCTCGACAGATACTAAAAACTCCTTTTACACGAGCAGTTCTGCAGGAGAAGTCTCCTGGATGATACAAGGATTGAACATCAGATCTATGTAAATTATGACCTGACATCCTTATACTCTCTAATTTTATACTCTCCAATTCGTACCGCTCCACCTGCATGAATCTGATATGCTTTATAGGCAGAATCCTCAAAAACCCAGAGTTGAATCAAACCGGGAATTGTATTACTGCGAAAGAGTTCAGAAAGTTCGATGATCTCTCTGCGAAAACACTTTCGTGTAAGATCACGCCTGATGGATTTTACCTTGATGAAAATAAGTTCATCAAATCTCCATGCAATTAGATTAAACGGAATAGAACCGGGGCGTCGTTCTGTTATCCTGACAACGTGATAATCCTGTCCTTTCAGATACTCCCTGACTGCGTACTCGGCGATTCTGTTATTCTGATACTCATATGATGGGCTCATCCACTCTTCTCCCTGGAGCGCCTGATCTCCAGCCGTGAGCAATGAAAAACCCAACCCGGTTTATCAGTTTTCCTCTTATCCTACCAGACAGGACAGATATTCTTAACAGACCAGCCGATAAAACATGATCACTCCCCAAGTTACAAAGCCTGCAAGCGAAAATAACTCCCGGGGAGTACAAGTCTATCATATCACAATTCCTGGTGTCATGATGATACCTCGTTTACTCTTGTTCAAATGCGTTCGTTTCAATTGATACCAGAAATCTGGCACCGAACACATAGTCTTCCTGAGACATTCGTAAATGTTTTGAAATAATCTTGAAAAGTTGACGAAATATATATGTACATATAATGTTTATCGGATTACGATTTTTTACCTGAACCAGATATTTGCGCATGTTTACATAATATCCAAAATAACATGCCTGGAACGAAATGCCAGAGCAGGTGATCTTGTATGACCTCCAATCACGTTTCTGACTATATATTTGAGCCCGTTTCCCCCCCTACCCAGAATACTTTATATACTCGTGACCTACCCCATAGTGTCGCAGGAAGAGCGACAGGGTGAAAAAGATGGGGGATTTCACACAAAAAAGCGTTGTAAAGTCTGCAACCAGAAAATTAACTGCACCGATCTCGGACTATGCTTCCTTTAGCGCACTCATCCAGGATGTAGTTGAAAACAATCCATGGGGATGTACAGCGTATGAGTCGGTCGGAGTTACCAAACCTGCTGTAGAAAAGACAAAAGAGACGTATGCTGCAGCAGTTACCTATGAAAATTCAGAGGCAAAACAGATTGGAAAGATTCCTGTCCGTGGACCTTCAATGGCAGCAGTAAACACTGCAGTAACCCAGATCACGGGCAATGCTGCAATCACTACTGCAATGGGTTCTGGTGTTTCAGCATCACGTGACAGCTCTGAAGATACCTTCAGTTGCACACTCAAATGTCATGCAAGCAATGGAGAACTCTATTCGGTGACGTTTAAACGTGATAGTATCAACCTCTCCAGTTATGAGGCTGATACCATCCGGACCGGACTTGAAACCTGGGCAGATACTGTTGCTATTCTGGCATGATTGGTAATTTTTTTTCATTTCCGGGGGGAAACATGAAAGGGAGTTACATCATAGCAGGATTAATATTCCTGCTTATTGCCGGACTTGTTGGAGCAGAATATCACGCAACGACAATTACTTCTGATGGATCAGTGATGCTTTCATCTGCCGGTTCAGACGAGAACGGATCAATGATATCAAGAGTGATGGCCCTTGATTCTGCAAAAGTCAGTAGAACCAGTGAAAATGGCATTGATATCAATGAAGATCTTTCAGTTTCTGGGACCGGACCGGTGTTATTCACTGAATTTGTTTCAGGTGCTGTAAAAAATTCGGATATACAATCCAGATGTTCATTTCTAGACGAAACTGATGATAAGATTCTCGCTGAAGCATCCAGTGTAATATCCGGAATCCTGCAACATGGGGAGGTCAAATCATCACGAAAAGTCGGACAATCATTCTCTGATATGATGGAAACAAACGGATCAGGCATGGTCTTCATGGGTTCACAGATGAATGGAAACAGGAGTATGATAAGTCAGGGGTTTATCTCAGGAAACATGACAATCAGGGATCTTTTAAAAAACGGGGGGAAAATTTGATCCTTGAACTGATATCAGGAGGTGCTATCAGTGCATGTGCATTCAACCTGATTGTATTATACATACTCTACCGGCGGTATATCTCTTTGTTAGAAGAATCCATCGAATTTGTAGGGATAATACTCACTTCACTTGAAGAACAGGAGGATGGGTCGATACAGACTGATCTCCTCTCACTCGCTGCTTTCTCAATGGATCATGTGAGCAGACTCACTGCTCTGACCGGAAGAATCTGACTTCGGTCAACTTTTTTGGTTGAATTGCATTTCTTATCTTAATCAATGATTACTATTTACCCTTCTGTTGACCATCTGTACATTTTCATCGTAAAAATTATTGTGGAACTGCTATTTTTATGTAAAAAATACAAATTCCTATAAAGATAGGTCATGGATTCGTTAAAACCAACCATCAAGACAAGGTTAAACTAAATATCAAATAGAAACCAGTATTTATTATTTGAAAATGGTGAAAAATGAGTAATGACACAATCAATTGTAGAAAAAAATGTCAGAAATCTATTCAAAATAATAATAAGATGGTTAAATCTTAAAATGTGACATCATTACCTGTAGATCCTTGACCAATGACAATATCTTTGTCGCCCCATTTGCCATTTCCTCCACAGATGTATTTGATTTTTCTGCCAGATCTGATAGTTCGTCCATTTCTTTCTCATCATCGTTGATGAGTCGTGACAGATCCTGAATATCCTTGTTAACCATTGTTGTGTCATCTGCCTGTGAATCAGCGGCTTTAGAAATATCAGAGATACTGGTGACTGTCATCTCAATCGTCAAAACAATCCCGTTCAACGAGGCAATAGTATTGTCGACATTCTCTATCTCACTCATAGTTTCTTCATGAGCTGACGTGATGGATGCTGCAGTTTTCTCAGTACTTCTGACGATTCCCTCAATTACTTCACCTATCTTTCCGGTAGCCTCCCGTGATTCAAGGGCTAGAGATTTCACTTCACCAGCAACTACAGCAAAGCCCCTTCCATGTTCTCCAGCCCGTGCTGCCTCAATAGCAGCATTTAAAGCAAGAAGATTTGTCTGGCTGGCAATTTCACCTATAAGTCTTGAGAATTTAGCTATCTCTGCAGCACGAACGGTAAGTTCAGTGATCTGGTCTACAGCCTCTTTGGAGATTGACCCGATCTTCTGCATCTTCTTTGAGGTGTTTTTTCCGAGTTGGATTGCTTCCTGACCGATGGAATGTACATCACTGGTCAGACTCCGTACCTCCTGGATACTCCCGGCAATCTCCTCGATAGATGCTGAGAGGTCACTGATTTTTGATTCAATATTATTGACATTTTCCCGCTGTTGAATTATCTTCTGTTCTGTTGAATGTGCGGTTTCGGATACCTTCTGGCTTACCCCTACAACCTGATCTGTAGCTGATGAGATCTCAGTGATCATCTTCTCGAGAATTGCAGATTTCTGCCTTATCTTCTCAATTACATCACGGAGATACATAATAGTATTATTATAGTCAGTCTTTATCCGTGAGAGAGGATCCCCGTCATTAATCGATACCAAGAGGGTCAGATCCCCAGAAGATACCGCCTGAAGACTCTTTTCAAGGTCAGTAATACTCAACTCATATGCATTTTCTCCCGTTTCTTTAGGTTTTTGCGGTATGATACTTACAAGAATTCCGGGAGACTCTTTCCATGTGATTTTGGTAAAAAAGGATTCAGCCGTAAAGGAATATCCTGTACGATCATTATAATTCCACGTAACAGTATCAGAATCGCCTGAAAGGACCCGGGGAAAAATAACTCCATTCAAATATTCAACCGATCTTCCATCTGTTTGTGTTGAAGAACTAATGATTTCGTGTTTCTTTCCGATGATATCGGCAATATTACTGGCATGGAATAGAGTTAATGCAGAATGGTTACAAAATACATGCACTTCGTTCTGAATAATCAGAATCGCCTGAGGGAGTGCATCAAGTATGTTCTTACAGTCTCCAGAAAAAATTAATTCAGGATTAGACATTTACTACTTCCTCACGTTATAACGGACAGAACCATTTCACATAAAAACCAACTCGAACTGGACAATATTATATATCATTTAATAACTACAATATTCAAGTTCAAGTAATCTGACCTTTTAATCCTTATTAACCTCCTGATTCATAGCATTCATGATCTTAAATGCATTAATTAAACGTTTGAAAGATTCGACCAATTCCCCAATCTCACTATTCCTGGTTTCGACATTAATCTCGGCACTTAGATCACCCATACTAACCTGCTTGGCAACATCTGTAAGTTTTTGAATTGGTATTACATACTCTTCCATTAAATAATTCAGATTCTTCTCTGATTTTTCCTCATCCCCTTGTAATTGAGAATTAATTGCCTCCATAATTTTAAATGCATTAATCATCCGTTTGAATGAATCAGTCAATTCATCAATTTCTTCAAAAGAGATCTTTTCTACCTCTACATCAAGATCTCCCATACTTACCCGGTTTGCTACCTCGGTTAACTGTTTAATTGGAATCAAATAATGTTTCAACAGAAAATTCCGGATTTTTTCTGATCGGATCAATCTCTGATCCAAAAGGTCGATAATATGATCAATAGCATCCACCTGTTGATTGATCTGATCCGCAATAGGTTTCTCTATGTCATCTGTGAGTGTACTGATTATGGTAAGAGGATTTCGAATCTGATCATTCAAAGTAGAAAGAGTTTCCATATTTGTATTGATTTGGGAAATAGCATCCTTGATTTTTAAATCCTGTTCCTTTCTATCAGTAATATCCCGGTCGATAACGAGTACCTGGTGTTCATTTAGGATCTTGAGACGTGCTTCATAGTATTTTCTATGGCCTGACAAAATATGCTCATATTCAAACTGACATAAATCCTTATTCTTGAGAGTCTGGGTAATCTTCTGCTCAAAAATATCAATCATTTCTCTTGAAAGGCCAATTGTCTGTATATTTTTACCGACAAAGTCTTTCAAGTCTGATGATGATGACAATTTTGGAATATGGGAATCAAGGAATACACCTTCATCTGAAATAATAAACATGATATCTGGTATAGCATCAAGAATTGTGCTATTCCGTTCCATGATCGAGATAAGTTCCTGTTCTTTTTTAAGTAATTCCTGATAATTTCTCCGTGCTTCTTCATCTTTTAATAGTAATTCTTTGGTTTTTGCGTGAAGTTCTTCATTCGAGCGTTTCAGGTCATCCTCCATCTGTTTCCGCTCAGATATATCTTCAATACTCCCTTCGTAATAACTGACTACCCCGTTTTCATCAAAAAATACTTTTCCGGTATTTTTTACCCAGATGCGAGTTCCATCATATTTTATAAGTTGTGTTTCAAAGTTACGTACAATCCCATCATGGTTTATCATCTGCATCCATTTTGTCCGTGTTTCTGGATGATAATATAATGAATTCAGGGGAACTGCCATCAGGGTATCCCGATCAGGATACCCAAGTAGTTGTAATAAAGCAGAATTACAGTCCAGAATACAACCTTCCGGGGAAGTCCTATACAGGCCAATTGGGAATGTATCATAAAAAGATCTGAGTTGCTTATCTTCTATCATGGGAATTTTAGATGGATGTTTCTTCATTTTTATGGAACCCATTGAATGACAAACGTTAATCATAGTTTTAAGATATTCCCGTGTATTCTTAAGTTAAAAGCAGGAAGCTTTTATTTCATGGCCTTCAAATTTTCTTTAATCTTCAGGGCTGTTTCATCACCCAGCGTCTTCTTAACCCCTTCATAAATTAAATCAATAAGTACGTTCATATCGGCTTTGGTGAGTTCTGCAGGTGTTTTTTTCATCTTCATACATACCTGCTTGAGAAAAATCGGTGCAGAAGGACCGATACTTTTTGCCAGTATGGTTGTAATATCGGCATCTAGACTCATTTTTCTTCCTCCTCCTTATCTTCCTGCATAGAGACCATAATCTTGAAAGCATTAATCATCCGCCTGAAGGATTCCGCCAGATCATCTATCTCATCATTGGTGTGAACATCAATTTTTGTTTGAAGATCACCCATGCTTATTTTGTCAGCAATCACTGTCAGCTTTTTAATTGGTCTTGAAATGCTCATGGCCATTACACATACAATGACAATGACAATGATCATGGTGATAATTGTAATCAACAGAATAGTATTGCTGGAACTCATGCTTTCTGTTGCAATTTTTATATCATTTACCGTGTGCTGAATGGAAGAATTGAGTTTTTGTTTGAGTTGTGTGGATGGGACAGTAAATTCTTCCATATACGTCGTTGCGGAAGATTGTAACATCACTCCATCAGCAGTGGGAACTCCAATGGGTTGTATGTACATGAATTTAGATCTTGTTACACCATCTGGATCAGGCCAGTCATAATATCCCCCATGAGGTGTTCCATTTATTGTTGGTTCAACTACTTTCCAAAAAGACGGATATTTCACTTTAAATGGAGCGGTATCAAAATTTATTAAATTCGGGTTTGGATGGAATCGAATAATGGAAGATATATTGTCATATTCGACAGTGCAAACGTATCCTCTGTCTCCTAATTTCTGGACCGCTATTTTTTGAAATTCTGTATCGTTTTGAAGATCACTCAATGTTTTAGTCGGATTTGCTTTGATATATATTGCTGCCTGGGCAGCTGTATCTATGGCTTTTTGAGTAATCAGTTTTTCACCAAGATCCATCAAAGCTTTCGAACTATCATTAATTGCAACATCGCCCATATTTTGGGCATTATTCGCAGCATTCATGCCGATAGCTTTCTCATCCTGTAAAGCCAGGTATCCCATGATACCAAGAGGAACCAAAGTCAGTATCAGCATTACAACAAGAAGTTTTGTTAAAATTGTTGTCTTCATCTCTATACCCCTTTTGACTACCCCGGTATTCCATAACATGTAATTGAGTACTCTTTTAATCCTCTGAAACTACTCCCGGTGAAGGTATGTTCAAAAATCAAAAAGGGGAAATGAAACGATAGTCTCAAAGGAATAATTAGAAATCGGCGTAGTTGCTCCAGAAAAAACTGACCCGTACGTTGTACATACAAAAGCAATGTAACCAGTAAGATAATCACACATAAGTGCATGATTTCTAACTGTGTATTTAGAAAATAAATATAAAAAAGAATGGGTTAAAAGAGTTCTGGTTTCCAGATTACCAGAAAGGGTTTACCTGATAAAAGAATGTTTTCTTGCTCTATATAGAAACTAATTACTAGAAAAATAAAAAATATTCAATGAAATATATTAAAAAACATTTTTTACTTGAACTAACTAAAAATTGAAAGAATTAACAAACATATGGATAAACACCCTAAATTCAATTGAATTCAGAATATTGATGCAAATAATTATCTGCGCTTTTTCTTATCTATCGATATCGTGTATTATTCCACAACAATCATTGAAGCCGTTGCGAAAATTATTTTAAGGATTATTTAATCCAGGTAATTCATCATCAAATAGGTAATACTTCCGTCTAATGAATAATAAAAACCTGATGAGACTGTCCAAGGAGGTCCAATTATTTAAATTGTTCATAAAATTTCGCGATTTTCAATTCCTTTTTCGTTTCTTTAATTCCTGGGGAACCAGATTTGGACACTATTATATTCTATGAAACTGGCCTTTATACTCGTTGACTCAAATGAAAAAACACTTCACATGGGACTGTAAATCCAACAAATAGTTTTTTTTCAAAAAAAGAACTCTGATATCTGATCTATTCAAATTCTCTTTCTCATTACTGTTGCCTGTGTAGGGCAGACAGAAACGCAAAGTCCACAGCCAAGACACCGGTCTGATTGATACAGAAGGGTATTATCAGTTATTTTCCTTGCATTAAATACGCATCTTACGATACAATCACCGCATGAAGTACATAGACCGGAATCTGTTTCAGCCACATAGTCAGATCTGGCTATCAGATCTGTACGGTTATAGTTGATCACAAGTTGAAGATCGTGACAACAGCAGGCACAACAACTACAGAGTGCATAGATCTTATGACCTGGCATAAACAGTGCCATATGAATAAGGCCATGTTTGTCTACCTCTTTTAATCGCTCTGATGCTTCATATAAAGTGAGATATTTTGCTTTTCCTAAAGATACCATTTTATCTGCCAGATCATCTATGAGCAGACAGACATCCCTGGGTTTGTCGCACCGGTTATAATGAATTCGGCAGAGACAGTCAATTAATGCAAATGAACGGGATTCCTTGAGTATAGTAAGAACCTGATCTGATGGCATCACCCATTGTTCAGGTTTAAATGATTCACAAACAGGATAGACCCGGGAGGAGGTAGTAAAACTTCCGGTTTTTCTCCATTTGTCATATTTGTCTACATACCCTTTCAGGTATTCATCCATAGGTTTTTCGAAATCCATTTTTCCTTTTCCTCAATGAAGATCTTCACGATATGAAATTGTATTAATTATTCCGCATAGAAAGATCATATCCACTTTCTTACTGTACGCTTATAGTGTATGAATTCCTCTCCAAAAACTCTCTCCAGAGTTTTTTCCTCAAGGGGAATAAATCTGACCTCCATAATTACAATAAATAATAGAGGAAATATAAACGAAATGCCGGTTCCCATAAGAATAGCAGTTCCAAGTAATATTGCTGCCATTCCAAGATATACCGGGTTACGGCTGAATCTAAATGGTCCGGATGTCACAAGTGCCCCGGGTATTTCAAATGGCGATAGTGTTGTGTGGTTTTTTATAAGGACCGATCGGGTCCAGCAACAGAGGAATAATCCGGCAATGACAAATAACAGGCCGAGATATGTGACCGGTGTATTAATTATTGGAGGAGTGCTAAATCCAAAATATGCTAGAACTGACAAACCGAGCATTAAAAGAAAATATGATTGACCATCTGCCATAGAACTGACCCTAATTAAACCTTTACACACGAGTGCATGAAAATTTTATTCTGTTATACGGGTTTATGGAGTCACATATATATTTGAATCGCAAAAATATAGAATTCTCCTGCTAGTGTTTTCTGATAAATATCCATTTTAGTTATCTCAATCTCTCTGATAATTAAATCCGAAATTTGATTTCCGATATAAATACTCGTTCTTTCAACAAAGTATTATTTAGTGTAAGAATCATATACAGATATTTGATAAATCACACAATAGCCTGGTTTAATTAAAAATTAAACATGATATTGAAGAATTTTCAAAGATTTTTCAACACACGATATTTAATAATATTCCTAATGGCGCCGTTGACGCCGCATTTATCCTGATACAACCAATACTCTGTATTCTATAATACTGGATGGGGCGAAAAAAATCCACAGTATTATTATCATCACACTAATTTCTAGTTACACGTAATGGGTTAATTGTACACATCGAACAAGCTGCCCAGGATGATCCAATCGGGGGGTTGGATCATCATGAAGGATCCTTCAGGAATTACCCTGGCATGTCTATTCCGCCAGGTAAACTGAGATCGAAAGAGCGGAGCAACCGGTTACAATTTGAGCAAATGATATTATGCAAACGTTAGATGATATAAAAATCGGACCCAAACTTATTGGTTCTTTCCTCGCTGTGGTTCTCATAATGATTATCGTTGGAATAGTCGGATTTTCCGGGGTGTCAACCACAAACGGGTACCTCAACCAGATGTATAGTCAACAATTGATCCCGACAGATATACTTGAAAGAACCCAGTCTGATCTCTGGCATATCAGAGGAAATCCCACAGGGTATCTGGCGATAATCTCAACGCGGGATACCAACAGACAAGAGGGCACCGATCTCATGAAAGTCATAGATGATGATTTGTCATCGTATGAGCCATATCTGGCAACGGAAAATGAACATGCCATATATGATGAAGGCAAGAAATCATGGGTAAAATACAAAGCTGCCCTTGTCAATTTTTATAATCTCGTTGATTCGGGAAAGACAGATGAAGCTCTAGCAGAACTGACAACCGGAGACCTGGTTAACGAGAGAAAAGCCTTTTCCAGTGCACTCGATAAACTGATTACACTCAATATCAATGATGCCAAGGAATTATCTCAAGAGGGTGCAAATACAGTATCATCGAGTATTATCCTCCTTATTGTATCAATTATTATAGGTGCCATTGCAGCATTCTCTCTCGGGTTGATCATAAGTAAAAGTATCACCGGGCCTCTGGCACAAGGTGTTCTCATGATGAAAGAGATGAGCACCGGTCATCTTGGCAACAGACTGAAGATGACACGAAAAGACGAAATCGGTGAACTTACTACTGCCATGGACAGTTTTTCAGATCAACTCCAGTTTGTCATAATTGGAGGAATGAAACAGATAGCAGCGGGAGATATCTCACTTTCAATTACAGCACAGGATGAAAAGGATGAAATTGCACCAGCCTTCAACCAGTTAATTGGTGCGATTAACGATATTATTGGTGAAGTTGGGATACTCATCTCTGAAGCAGAAGAGGGACGCCTTAAAAAACGCGGTGAAACAACCAGGTTTACAGGAGCCTATCAGAATATCATTATCGGTATTAACAATATGCTTGATGCCATTACAACTCCGCTCAATGAAGCGCTCAGAGTCGCTGATCTCTACTCACATGCCAAATTTTCAGCACGGTTTAATGAGGAGATCGTTGTAAAAGGAGACTTAATTGCACTTAAAGAAGGTCTCAACACCATTGGACTTGAACTCTCTACTGCAATAAAAAATATATCTGAACAGGTTAGTGCTCTTTCAGCATCTTCAGAAGAAGCGGCAGCAAGTGTGGAAGAAATTACATCGGGCTCTGCCTCTGTTGCACAGAGCTCAGGAATTGTAAGTGCAAATGCAGATAAAAGTGTCAATGCTGTAAACCAGGTCCTTGGTGCAATGGAAGAACTCAACAGGTCTGTTGCATCTGTTGCCTCAAAAGTCGATTCAGTAAACAGATTAACACAGGAAGCAAACGGAATTTCTACTAAAGGAGTGAAACAGGCAGCAATAGCTGAAGGTGGAATTACATCAATTAATGGGGCTGTGAATGATGTTGGTGTAATCATCAATGAAATCAGAGACCAGATGAATGAGATCAACAAAATTGTTGTAATTATTAGCGATATAGCAGATCAGACAAACCTTCTGGCTCTTAATGCAGCTATCGAAGCAGCCCGAGCCGGTGATGCAGGAATGGGTTTTGCTGTTGTGGCCGACGAAGTTAAGACTCTTGCACAGGAATCACAGGGATCTGCTGAAAATATCTCAAAGATCATTACTTCTCTTCAGCAACAGTCTCAACGGGCAGCAAGTGCAATGGATCTCGCAACTACAGAAGTTTCTAAGGGATCATCTGCAATAACAGAAACTATCCAGTTATTCCATCACATGGCAGAGCAGGTTGAAGAGATCTCAATGCATATGACAGAAGTCGCCAGTCTGTCTGAAGAAGAGTCTGCAGCAGTTGAAGAGATAACGTCCAGTGTATCTGAAGTAAAAGATATGGCAACCGGGACAGCAGAAGAAGCAGTGAGCACTGCAGCAGCAACAGAGGAGACTGCTTCTGCTCTCAATCAGGTGTCAGAAATTATCAGTAACCTTTCAGTCATAGCAACCCGGATTGATGAATCAGTTACTCGATTGAACGGTTAAAACAGATATTCTGGAGAGAACATGGAATTATCAGAGATTGAATCAGGCATGAGTAAGTATACTGATCACAACACTCACTCTATTTCAAAAAAAGAAACCTCAAAAAAGAAAGATATAGAGTATCTTCAATTTGTAGAATTTACACTTGGAACTGAGTTTTTCGCAATTAACCTGTTTAATACAAAGGAGGTTATTACACCAACAGAAATTACACCTCTTCCAAGCACCCCGGTATATATCAGGGGAGTGATGGATCTTCGGGGAACGATTACCACGATTGTTGACCTGAAAATATTATTACAGATTCCAGAAACAGAAAAAGGGAAAAAGAAATCACGGATAATTATTTTGGATAGCAACCCGTCAGAAAAACCAGTCGGAATCCTGGTTGATGATGTATATTCTGTAAGTACCCATCATTCATCAGATATTGAACGTGATGCAGAAGATGTATCTCATTCAAACAGATTTATTCTCGGTGTTATCAGACAAAATAAGGCATCAGGGCAGAAACTTGTTCTGTGGATTGATATTCAGAAGATTCGTGATTCGATAAAAAGCGAACTCTGATACACTATACTCACTTTTTTAAAAAGGAAGAATAAGAGATTATCTGATAAAGTTGGTAAAAATCCGTTGTTCTCGTTTTGGAAGTGAAATCCCGGATTTTATAGCCACGTCTTTACACTTCAAGAAGAAAGCCATATTTCTTGCGAGCACCCGCATAACCTGAAGACCCTCAAGATCAGCCATAACATCTTCAGGATTCATTCCGTGAACCATATTCCAGTAACATGAAGAAATTACAGGCATTTCAGAGATTGTGAAATATTTGTTCAGTTGATCAAAGGCAGCAGTTGTTCCTCCCCTTCTTGCTGAAACAATTGCAGCAGCCGGTTTTAAGTAAAAAGACTGCTTGCCCGAGTGAGCATCGGTATAAAAAACCCGGTCGAGAAAGGATGTGATTGCCCCTGATGCTGCTGCATAATGCACCGGTGATCCAAAAATGAACCCGTCTGCTCCTGGAGCGATCTCAAGAAAATCGTTTACACAGTCATCAAAAAAGCATTTTCCCGATTTTGCACAGTTAAGACATCCAATACAACCGGCAATTGGTTTTACACCAAGCCAGAATTGCTCTGTTTCGATTCCTTCTTCCTGTAATGTCTTTTCAATTTCTGCCAGCGCAACAGAGGTACATCCCTTTTTGTGAGGGCTCCCGTTTACCAATAAAACTTTCATAGGTATTTCTCCCGGTATGTGTATTGTTCGGTGGAGATCCTGTATATAGGTAGACGTCAAGTTTTATCTTCCCTGGAGATTTTTCTACATGTATCGGGTTTAAAAAAATTGAAACCATCTTTACTGAACGGCTGATCAAAGATTAGGCTCTATTCGTCTATTTCTGATAAATGGAGACAATATATTTTGAAACCGGTTACAGATGGCCGAATCTGGATATTATCTAAAAACATTCAGATTCAATGTACAAAAATTCAAACGCTTTTGTATTAAAAAAATTAATAAATATATGGGATCAGGGCTTTTACATCTTTTTTATATTGGGTATATTCATCAGGAAACCTGGTCAGCATAAGTTTTTCTTCGATTCTGATTTTTATTATGAAAACAATCAGAACTACGACTAATATATAGAAAAAGAGAAATGATCCAATCATCAGAGCAGAACCAATTATTCCAACAAGAAATCCAGTATAGATGGGATGCCTGACGATCTGATAAGGGCCTGATTTAATGAGAGTATGCTCTTTTTTAACCTCAGGAATACTACTCCAGTTTTTGCCAAGATGAACTCTTGCAAAACAGGCAAATCCCAAACCAATGCAGGTAATTATGAATTCGGCAAGAGATATGAGAACATTATCCTTGAGAATTGGCAAAAAAGCAGACCCTGCATTGGTGTTCAGGTACCATACGATAAAAAATAATAAACAGTGGGAGGAAAAAGACCCCTGAAAAAATTTTTCCAGATGGTGAACGATAATAAAATGCTGTTGAAATCCAGAATACGGTAAAGAATAGCCAGATAGCGATAACGAGTATTGAGAGTACATTCAATTTGATATCTTATAAATCATTAGATGATATCAGGGTTATAGTGATAGTATTAAGATCTCTACAATGCTTTCTTTTTAGACGATATGTAATACTATTGGGGGAAATATTGCCTATCGTTCTATCCATCAGACTACTGTTTGATAATTATTATATCAAAATTCTTATCATATACCTTGTATGCTGAAACAATATTCAGGTCAGTTAATTCTGCTCATTTGTATTGCATTTCTATCCCTGACATTTATACCGGTACAAGCAGACACCGGGCCATATGCAGATATCGTTCTTCTCAACGGATCAGTCTATACTGTAGAGCAGAATACTGACTGGTCTGACCACCCCCTTGAAGCAATTGCAATAAAAGGCAATACCATACTTTCGGTTAATTCATCCCAGGATATCCAAAAATTTATCGGACCAAAAACACGTGTACAGGATCTCTCTGGCAAAATGGTGCTTCCCGGATTCATTGATTCGCATATTCATTTTGGAGCATCAGCCGAACTTACCTTTGGAGTAAATCTTTCTGACTGTCATTCAATTAGTGAAGTTCAGAAATTACTTGCAGATTATAATTCAGATCATCCGGAATTGGATGTTATTCGAGGTTACGGATGGAATTATTTTCTATTTACTGAATCAGGACCCGATAAAGCCATCATTGATTCAGTCATTTCTGATAAACCGGTAATTCTCACATCATTTGATGGGCATGCTTCATGGGTAAACTCAAAAGCTCTTGAAATAGCTGACATTACAGCAGAAACTCCAGACCCCCAGGGTGGAAAGATAGAGCATGATAGCAACGGCCAGCCAACAGGAGTTCTCAGAGAACTTGCAGCTACAAATCTTGTAACCATTAGAGTAACTCCTCTCTCTTCAAAGCAAATTGAGGACAAACTCAATGTAATCCTGCCAAAGGCTGCATCATATGGAATAACAACTGCAGATGATGCAGCACTGACTCCGGAGATGATAGCAGCATACTCGCATCTTGAGAGCCAGGGAAAACTGCCAGTGCGAATCTTTGGAGAAATTGTTGCTGTTCCTGAACTTGGTCAGAAACAGATGGCTCTGATGGAACTTGAGCAGGATATTTTCAATACCTATTCTGATTTGAATCTCTTGCATACAAACATCAATTCCAGCCAGACAGACTCGAATATACCCCCTGATTCTATTGCTTTGGAAAATATATCCGAATACAGAGATACAAAAGGATTATTCAGACTTCAAACAGGAAAATTATTTCTCGATGGTGTTGTAGAAGGCCATACCGGATATCTCCTCTCCCCATATACTGATAAGCCTGACACAAACGGAATGATAAACTGGAATATCTCAGAGTTCAACCAGATGATTTCGCTCCTGGACAGGAATGAGTTTCAGATAGATATTCATTCTATTGGTGATGGAGCAGTTCGGTTATCTCTTGATGCCTATGAAAATGCACAGACAGAGAACGGAGAGAGGGATGCAAGACATAAAATATCACATATACAACTCATCAATTCCAGTGATATACAGAGGCTCAAATCCCTTCATATAATAGCATCTCTCCAGCCGAACTGGTTTTATTATGATGATAATTTCAAGAATGTTTCCCTCCCGTATCTTGGAGAAGAACGGGCAGAACATATGTATACGCTCAAAACTCTCCTGGACAATGACATCCCGGTTGCAATTGGATCTGACTGGCCGGTGGGAACAGATTATCTGACATATAATCCGCTTGATGGTATACGAACTGCGGTAACCAGACTTCCTCTCCCCTCAAATTCAACATACACAATCCCGTACAGACCTGAAGAGCGGATTAGCCTGAAACAGGCGATTGAATCTGCAACATATACGGGGGCATATGCTGACTTCATGGAAAACTATACAGGTACACTAGAACCGGGAAAACTTGCAGACATTATCGTATTAGACAGAGATCTTTTTTCATTGCCACCAGAAGATATCAACAAAGCTCATGTGATTGCAACATATCTTGAGGGGAAAAAGGTGTTTGAAGACCCACAGGCCTTCACCTCCTGACGTATAAAACCTGAAAGTTGTAGAACTTTTTCAGGCATGAAATATTCTTTAATTTATTCTACAATATCCAATTAAAGACCTGATTTTTGAGAAATCTTATGTTTTGAGATACAGGAATTTCAGAGACATTTTTTCCTGCATCTTATTGAGAGAATATTTCTTGTTGCGTGTTGTTCTGTTACACATTTAATTAAGTAATAAAGACTGGAATCATGCAAATCCTAGCAGATTCGAATAAAAACGTATAAACAACCTGTAAATAAAAAAGACAATATGGATTTCTACCGTCCACTTTTTATTTTCATCTGTTTATCTCTTCTCTGCGGATTTGTATTAGCAGAGAACCAGACACAGACGATAGTCATTGGAGGCCTTCTTCCATTAACCGGGAACGGATCAGCACATGGTCCTTCTTATAAGGCAGCAATGGAAATGGCAGCTGATGACCTGAATTCCAAGTATACTTCACTTGGACTCCCTTATCAGGTAAAACTCAACATTGTAGATACTGAGACAAATCCTGATATCGCAAAGAAAATCGGGACCGAGATGATAAAGGAAGGAACTCATTTCATTGTCGGTCCGTTGACTTCTGAAGAGATGAAGGCTCTTGAGAAAACTGCAAAAGATTCCAACACCGTCCTGATTGGTTATGGAAGTACAACACCGGGAATTTCCAGCGAGGATAACACAATCATCAGACTATGTCCTGACGATAAAATCCAGGCACTCGGAATACAGGCATTGTTTAAGAAAAGTAACTACACTACAATCATTCCGGTTGTAAGAGATGATGTGTATGGACAAAACCTGTATGATCTCATGAGTAATCTTTCAAAAACCGGGAACTTTACTCTGACAGACCCGATCATGTACGAGGCTGGAACAAATCAATTTGACACAACTGTTGATAAAATCGCCCAGACTGTTCAATCAATAAACCAGAAATCCGGGGTAGCAGTTCTGATCATTGGATTTGACGAGGCAACAGAGATTCTTAACACTGCCTCAAAAAACAAGGATCTCAGTACTGTCTCATGGGTGGGCACTGATGGAATTGCTCTGTCAGATTCACCATTGAAAAACAAAAATGTTGCAGAATTTGCAGTTAAGACCAACTTTACAGCAACAATTTATGGAGAAATGGAAAATGAACCAAAGTTTATGGAATTTTCCAAGAGATTGCAGACTGCTACCGGCATAAAACCAACTCCTTATGCAGTTGTTATCGATGATGCCGTGCAGCTTGCAGCACTAACAAATATTATGAGCCCGGGAAATCCGGATTACCGATCTGTTTTTATCGATAATGCCAACCACTTCTATGGAATTTCCGGGTATACATCTGTTACAGATGCAGGGGATAGGAAATTTGCAAACATAGATTTCTGGACTATAAAAGATAATAATGGAACCTATGGATGGACCAAGATCGGGCGGTTTGTAAACCAGATGGCAGGTCCGGTAATAGAGATGAAGACTAAAACCACATAACTTTTTTACTAAACTCACTTTTTATTTGGACTTTCGTTTTTTGTTAGCCCTAAACTGCAGAAAAAGTGACATATCTCTTTCAGAGAAAAGTTTTTCAGATTTTTAAAAATTATATTAGATAGATGCAAAAAAGAGAGTTTACAGAATTCTCATATTTTAGAGTTTAAATAAATAGAACCATATAATTTTTCAATAGTAAGATAATGACAGAATATTAAAAAAGTATAACTAGAACTTCGTAAATGTCAAAGAATGATCCTTAAATACATGACATATCTATATGCTACACGTGGATTAGTATATGAATAGCAAAAACATGTTTTCATAAGTCAGTACAACAAAAAGAGCAGCATTATTACTGCTAATATGTGTAGTATTTTTTTTAGGAACATTCCAATGTGTATCTGCAGCGAATAATTCCACAGCGATTAATAAAATCAGTAATGAAGATAAAACCGGTTTTGACAATATACCTCCGGTTAATCCGTACTTAGCAGCTCCCCTCTATGCAATTACTCACTTTGATTCATCACAGAGTGACAGTACTCCATACGGACCACCTAAAGGAGAGTATAACATTGACCCGACAAATGAACCGGTAGTTCCTGGAGGACCAATTAACATACTTACTCTTGCTTCAACAGACAAGAATTACATGTGGGCCGTAGGTACAAACCGTGTAGCTTATGTAAATGTCGCAGGAGACAACCTGACACCTGTTTCCAGTTACGAAGCTCTTGCTGATGCAACTAAAGGCAAGCTGCCAGCCATTCCGGACGAAAATTTTACCGCTTTTGGAAAAATGACTGCTGTTGGAATGAACACGACCTCCATGAATGAAACGCTGCTTAATTTATTTGGAGCAAATTATGATTTACGGTTCAAAAACGGTTTTTACTCAGTAGTTGATAACGAAAATACTCTATATTCAGACTTTGGTGGAAATCTGTATGCCTTTGCATTAAAAGATCCACAAAATCCAGCAGCAGGTATAATAAAACGCTACGAACTTAAAAACGTATTAACTGCAATACAGGGTGATGATTATCCAAACGGAACATTGTTGTTTGGACTGGCAATGACATATGACGGTCACCTGATCATTACATTCAGTGACGGAGTGGCAGTAATTGATAGAAATCTTGATGTTTCTACTGCCTCACTGTATCGGTTTAGCGATACTGAATTCCTCAGCAATTCTCCGGCAGTAGATGAGAACAGCAGCATATATGTTGCCAGCGACAAAATCATGCGAAAACTGGTCTGGACTGGAACGAAACTTTCAGGAGATGAAGCAGATGGTGCTTGGTCTGCCCCATATACCCATTCAGAGCAGCCACCGGTCATTAAAGTCGGAGTTGGTACTGGATCTACCCCGACACTCATGGGCTTTGGAAATGCATCAGATAAACTGGTAGTCATTACCGATGGTGCCAAGCAGATGAATCTGACTGCATTCTGGCGTGATGAAATCCCAGAAGGTACTGAACGGATCGCAGGCCAGATTCCTGTAACCTGTGGATTCATAACTCTTCCAGAATGGATACAATCTGAGCAGTCAGTCGTTGTTTCAGGATACGGAGCATTTGTCGTAAACAATATGCCTGTAAATGTCAGCCCTGAAATGATTAATCAAAATAAGGTCCTTCAGGTCGCTCTTATGGGTCCGGCATATGAGACCTCATATGGTGCTGAACGGTTTGAATGGAATACAAAAACACATTCATGGTCATCAGTATGGGCAAGACCTGATGTTTCATCGACAAGCATGGTCCCGATTTATAGTAAAGCAGGTAACATGGCGTTAATCAACGGGTATCGTGAACCACAGGGATGGGAAGTGCTTGGTCTAGACTGGAACACCGGAGAGACAACTCATCAGACAATCTTTGGAGATGTTAACTTCGGAAACGGGGCATATGCAATTCTTCAGTATCTTGAGAAAGGAGAATTACTCTTTAATTCATTCTCAGGACCGATTCGGATTAAATACACATAATCTGACCAAAAAATAATCCATCTTTTTTTAAAATACTAATTCATATCACAGGCATTTTTGAAATTATCCAATCGAACTAAAAATAAAACAGGCATCATGTATCTATTCGATCAGATTATTCAGATACAATAACCCGGACTACCAAAATTTCCAAACCCGAAGATAATCGGGTTTATTCATTATATATAAAATTGAATTACCGTTTTTTGAACTCTCATCTGTTTTTTCTCAGTTCAATAAGAAACTAATTATAAACTCCTATTAAAAATAACTCAGATATCTGTCGTGGTGGACAGGTGGGGTAACTATATGCGAAATATATTATATATCGGAATAATATCGTTGCTTTTTGCAACCGGAGGGGTTACAGCAGACTGGCTGCCAAACCAGACTCCTGAAAACCAGATGTTCTCAATAACAACTGTTATAGACGTTGTTGGGTATGTCTCTGACAGCACGTCCTTATCGTGGGTAATTGCTTCTCCAGGGGCCATACCTACGGGAATCCTGGCACCCGGACAATCTGTAGCTGATGTCAGTTATCATGATTCGACCATGACCAATGGTGGACATCTCATGATGAATAAGAGAGTTGATTTCGATTCAGGCGATCAGACAGTGGGTACCAATAACCTTGAAACCCAGAAAGTTATGACATATTCAGGAATTGACGGTTCTCACCTCGTTGGTGAAGAAGAGTACACACTCTCGGTTGCTGGTAGGAATTCAACATCAGATGATGCCATCAGATGTGTATTCTCACAGGGACTTGGATCCGGTCTGCCATCATTCTGTAACATTGTAACTGCAAAGAGTAGTCTGATAAACGTAAACAGTGCACAGATCTCCTCGAAAGGAGGAGTAAGGGCAGTTGCAGAGAATGCGAACACACCGGCTACTCTCAACTACCAGATTGCTGTAACACCAGACACCAATTCAGGATCCGGTTATGCAGATGCAATCGTAAAGACAGAATTTGCTGGAAGCATCATGGAAGCCAGGGATACTTCAGGAGATAACTGGAACAAGACATCAGCCACAAATACCTGGAAAGATTCATCTTCAGTAAGTGGCGGAATTAAAAACTTCCAGAAATCGTTTGGGTATACCTCAGGACTGCGGGTTTAATCCAGCCCTCTGGCATCTTGGTTTCCTTTTTTTTATTTCTTTTTTAGAGATATCAGGTTCTTCAATTTCTAAGAGAGTCATATCCCAGTCCCTCTCATAAAAAAACTGGATTTCAATTGCGGTGCGGGTAGTGTAAATGAAACTAAATACTACTCATGGGCATGAGAGTCAATGCAATTTTACCGCGTTAACCTCTGCAGAACAGTCCTGTAAAAAATCTTTAAAAATAAAAGTATCTTGCCTGATTTTGCAAGGACTTCCATATGCAAAGAGGAAACTTATTATTACCGATCGAGGATACCGGTAATTGTCGCAGAAAAATCTCGATATGAGTTGAGTTGAGTGTATCTCAATCCGAAAACCCCCCACATATTAAGGCAGATTAAACCTGCCATCACGATCTTTGTACTGCTCACGATCATTACCGGAATCGCCTATCCGCTCCTGGTTACCGGACTTGCTATGATATTCTTCCCATGGCAGGCCAACGGGAGTTTATATGATCTTCATAACCATCATACCGGATCAGACCTGATCGGACAGCCATTTACTTCAGAGAAGTATTTCTGGTCACGTCTATCTGCTACTTCACCGTCGTACAATTCGAGCTTGTCATCAGGTTCAAATTATGGTCCGACCAATCCGGCCTATCTGGAAAGGATGACCTCTTCAGTCCAGGATATGCAGGCTAAATCTCTCAATGCTGCCACTCTTATTCCTGTAGATCTCATAACATCTTCAGCGAGTGGACTGGATCCAGATATTAGCGTTGCATCAGCGTATTACCAGATTCAAAGAGTTGCAAAAGCACGTGGTATTGACGCCCGGGAACTTACGGCACTTGTAAATCAGCATATTCAAGGACCTCAGTATGGGATACTTGGTGAGAGCAGGGTCAATGTTCTGGCTTTGAACCAGGCATTGGACTCATATCAGGAGTCCGGAGATCACAGCATCATTTCCTCATCAGAAAAAATTTCTGATAAAACACCAGTCATCTTCGGTATCAGGGGAACAGACTGGATTCAGTTCGCTATCTTTTTTATTCTCCTCTTTGCCCTGGTTGTTCCGGTGGGCAGATACATGGTTGAGATGTACCAGGGTAAATCATCCGGAATATTCCGGATATTCAGAACCACCGAAACCTGGATATTAGCCAAAGCCGGAATCAGACCAGATGATGAGATGGATTACAAAACATTTGCCATCGCCCTGATTATCTTCAACCTTCTGGGTATCATCGTTGTATTCCTTCTTCAGCAGATCCAGCAGTATCTTCCACTAAATCCTCTGAATCTGGGTCCTGTCGCTCCGGATCTTTCTCTCAATACTGCAGTCAGCTTTGCAACCAACACCAACTGGCAGGCATATGCTGGTGAGACAACTCTCAGTTATCTGACACAGATGCTTGGCCTTACCGTTCAGAATTTTATTTCTGCCGCTACCGGAATGGCAGTCCTTGTGGCGTTGATTTATGGATTTTCCCGGAGAGAAGCAGAAACCATCGGAAATTTCTGGGTACTTCTCATAAGAAGTGTATGGATTCTGCTGCCTCTCAGCATCATCCTCTCCCTTATCCTGGTATCACAGGGAACAATTCAGAATTTCAACGCACCGGTTGAGATTCAACTCCTTGATCCTCTTACTGATAATGGTTCAGTCGTTGCTTCGACTCAGGTTATTCCCCAGGGACCTGCAGCATCACAGATTGCTATTAAACTCCTGGGCACTAATGGTGGTGGCTATTTTAATGCAAATTCAGCTCACCCATATGAAAACCCGACCCCTCTGTCAGATATTTTAGAAATTATCGCCCTTCTTCTCATCCCTGCAGGACTATGTTACACCTTTGGAAGCATGATTGGATCGATAAAGAAAGGGATTGCCCTGCTCATCGCTATGGTCATCATCTTCATCCCATTGGTTGGCCTCTGTTACTCTGCAGAACAGAGCACCAATCCATTCTTTTCTCAACTTGGTATCGATCAAACAGCAAGTGCTATTCAACCGGGTGGAAACATGGAAGGAAAAGAAGTACGTTTCGGAGTACTTCACAGTGCCCTCTTTGCCGTTTCCACGACTGCTACCTCATGTGGTGCAGTAAACGCTATGCATGACTCATTCACCCCACTCGGTGGGTTGGTTCCACTCATGATGATCCAGTTCGGAGAGATCGTCTTTGGAGGAGTCGGATCCGGCCTTGGTGTAATGATCGTGTATGTCATCATCGCCATGTTTATCGCCGGGCTGATGGTTGGGAGGACTCCGGAATATCTGGGAAAGAAGATTGAACCACCTGAAATGACTCTGGCAGCTGTTGTCATTCTCATTCCAATCGTGGCCATCCTTGTCGGAACTGCCATCGCAGTTGTGACAACAGCGGGAACGTTTTCAATACTTAATCCAGGTGCTCATGGTTTTACAGAGATTTTATATGCTTTCTCCTCGGCTGTCGGAAATAACGGCAGTGCATTTGGAGGCCTGAGTGCAAACACGTTGTTTTACAACTGTGCTCTTGCTCTTGCCATGATAATAGGAAGATATCCGATGCTCATCCTCCTTCTTGCATTAGCCGGATCATTTGTCCAGAAGAAAACTGTCCCCCCATCAGGAGGAACACTTCAGGATCACCGTCCTCTCTTTATTATCTGGCTCGTATTTGTCATCGTAAGTATTGGAGTTCTCAGTTTCCTTCCAGCCCTGGCACTTGGTCCGATAGCAGAATTTCTTGTTCAGGGAGGGATGATGCATGTCTGAAACTGGTCACCAGAAACGGAATACATCATCATCGCGTGATCTCTATATCAGAGCCATACAGGAGTCGTTTATAAAACTTGACCCCCGTCTCATGGTTAAAAACACAGTCATGTTCGTTGTTGAGATCGGAAGTGCGTTAACGACGATTTTCTGGCTGATGGCTGTTCTAAAGTTAAGTGATGAATCAGCCATATTTATCGGATTGATCTCAATCTGGCTCTGGTTCACGGTTATCTTTGCAAACTTCGCTGAAGCTCTGGCAGAAGGGAGAGGAAAAGCACAAGCCCAGGCATTACGCCAGATGAGGCAGGATACTGCTGCAAAGCGTCTTCCTACTCAATACAAACTCGGGCAGACAACTCCTCCGGAAAATGAGATTATTGATGAGATATCATCAAGCAAACTACACAAAGATGATCTGTTCTTTGTTGCAGCAGGAGATCTCATTCCTGTTGATGGTGAGATTGTCCAGGGTATTGCATCAGTAAATGAGAGTGCAATCACCGGGGAAAGTGCACCGGTAATCAGAGAAGCTGGAGGTGACAGGAGTGCCGTCACAGGTGGCACAACAATTCTTTCAGACTGGCTGATCGTCAGAGTGACAGCAAATCCTGGCGAAGGATTTCTTGACAAGATGATATCCCTGATAGAAGGAGCGAAACGCCAGAAGACACCAAATGAAATTGCTCTCAACATTCTCCTCATCAGTCTGACTGTTATCTTCATCTGTGTCTGTGCAACACTGTATGCATTCTCTTTATACAGTGTCAGGGCTGCCGGAACCGGTACAGTAGTCAGTGCAACAATCCTGATTGCCCTGCTGGTCTGCCTGGCTCCGACAACTATCGGAGGTCTTCTCAGTGCCATCGGAATTGCAGGTATGGACCGGCTCATCAGAAGAAATGTAATCACCACTTCCGGTCGGGCGATTGAAGCTGCCGGAGACGTAGATGTACTGCTTCTCGACAAAACCGGAACGATTACCCTTGGAAACCGTGAAGCGGTAGAACTCATCGCTGTAGATGGAACAGATCTATCTGACCTCGCTGAAATTGCACAACTCGCTTCCCTGGCTGATGAAACACCTGAAGGTCGGAGCATCGTAGTCCTGGTAAAAAACCAGTACGGTCTTCGGGGAAGAACTGTTGGTGCTCATGACGATTCGCCTGAAATGAAATTCATACCCTTCTCAAGTCAGACACGGATGAGCGGGGTTGATATCAATGGTAACGAAATCAGGAAAGGATCTGCTGAAGCCGTGTACGCATACATGAAAGAGAAAGGCAGACCGGTCTCTGACGAACTTATCTCAAAGGTGGATGCGATCTCACGTGCCGGGGGAACACCGCTGGTAGTAACAAAGAATGGAAAAGCACTCGGTGTCATTTATCTGAAAGATATTGTAAAAGGTGGAATAAAGGAGAGATTTGCTCAACTCCGTCATATGGGAATCAAGACAATTATGATAACCGGAGACAACCGGCTCACGGCTGCAACAATTGCTGCCGAGGCAGGAGTCGATGATTTCCTTGCTGAAGCGACACCTGAAAGTAAACTTCACCTCATTCGTGAGTACCAGAACGGAGGACGACTTGTTGCAATGACCGGGGACGGAACCAATGATGCTCCGGCCTTAGCACAGGCAGATGTGGCAGTTGCAATGAATACCGGTACACAGCCGGCTCGTGAAGCTGCCAATATGGTTGACCTTGACAGTAACCCTACCAAACTAATCGAGATTGTGGAGATTGGAAAACAACTCCTTATGACCCGGGGTTCACTGACAACTTTCAGCATTGCCAATGATATCGCGAAATATTTTGCCATAATTCCTGCTGCATTTGTGGGAACGTACCCTGCACTTGCAGCTCTCAATATTATGGACCTTCATCAGGCAATTCTCTCGGCTGTGATCTTTAATGCACTTATCATTGTTGCTCTGATCCCCCTGGCCCTCAGGGGAGTCACCTACAAACCACTTTCAGCAGATGAGGCACTCCGAAATAATATCCTCATCTATGGACTCGGTGGAGTAATTGCTCCGTTTATTGGAATAAAAATTATTGATCTCATTCTGATTCTGGCAGGCATGGGATAACATAATGGATGATGGCAGACCTGATCCAGATCTCCTTCTCTCTCAAATTCAAAAAGAAGAAAAGAAGGAAACAACCGGGAAATTAAAAATTTTTCTTGGTTACGCTGCAGGAGTAGGAAAAACCTACGGAATGCTCAAAGCAGCTCATGACCGCCTTGCTGAGGGTATCGATGTCAGAATCGGGTATGTTGAGACGCATGGGAGATCAGAGACAGATGCTTTACTGGATGGCCTTCCCATCATTGACAGGGTAGCAGTTCAATACAAGTCAACCATCCTGTACGAAATGGATATCGATGCCATTTTAGCATTACATCCCGCTCTTGTTTTAGTTGACGAACTTGCCCATACCAATCCTCCTACTTTCAGACATACAAAACGATACCAGGATGTTGAAGAACTTCTTGCTGCGGGAATTGATGTTTATACCACTCTAAATATTCAACATGTAGAAAGTTTACGGGATGTTGTTGCCAAAATAACCTCAATCGTTGTTCATGAAACTGTTCCGGATCGAATAATAGACCTTGCCGATGAGATAGAACTGATGGATATTCCACCTGCTGAGCTGCAGTCCAGGCTTGCAGAAGGGAAGGTCTATGTCCCAGATATGGCTTCCCGTGCGATAGAACAGTTTTTTAATGAAGGAAATCTTTTTGCACTTCGTGAACTCTCTCTTCGCAAGACCGCAGACCGTGTTGATACCCAGATGTTTGAGTACATGCAGACCCGGTCTATTCCCGGGCCGTGGGCAACCTCAGAACATCTTCTCGTCTCAATCGGACCAAGTCCCCTCTCAGAAAAACTGGTCAGAACCACAAAACGTCAGGCAGATCGTTTGAACACAGACTGGAGAGCAGTATATGTCGAAACACCGATGCATCATCGGTTATCTAATAAGTCCAGGGAACAGATCTGGAAGACTGTAAAACTTGCAGAAAGTCTCGGTGGGAAGACAGAAACGATATTTGGACTTAATATCCCGGATACCCTGATTGAGTATGCTAAAAAGAATAATATTACACGGATAGTCATCGGTAAAACGCTCAGGACACGATGGAAAGAAATCTTATTCGGATCTATCGTGGATCAGATGATCCACAAAAGCGGAGATATCGATGTATATGTAATCAGCAGTGGCGATAGGATCAAAGAAAACATTTCGTACTCCGATGAATCCATCCTTCCGGTAACCTTACCGGGAAAATATCTTGAAAGTCTGGTTCTTGTAAGTATTGTAACCATCTGCGGAGAACTTCTGAAAAATTACATCTCACAGACCAACCTCATCATGTTCTACCTGATGGTTGTTGTTATTGCAGCATTCAGGCGGGGACTTAATCTCGCAATCTTTACATCGATCATCGGTGTTCTGATGTTTGATTTCTTTTTAGTTCCACCATATTATACCTTCAGAGTATCAGATACCCAGTATATTATCACCTTCTTTGGAATGATCCTGGTCGGAATTGTCGTCAGTATTCTTATTTCAAAGGCTCAGGATTATGCAAAATCAGCACATCACAGAGAGGAAGAAAATGCTGCATTATACCGGCTTGCAAAAAACCTGACAGGTGCATCAGATATTAAATCTGTACTCTCTGCTGTAATTCTCAAGATAGAAGAGAACTTTAACTGGCAGGCTGTAATCCTCATGCCCGAATCTAAAACTCTGGTAGTCAAAGGGTCTTCCCATGCATTACACATCACTGATGATGAAATATCTATAGCGCAATGGGCTTTTTCAAAAAATGCCATTGTCGGGTATGACACAGATACTCTTCATGCATCCCGGCTCCGGTTTATCCCAATACGAAGCAGAAAAAAAGTGCTTGGGGTTCTTGGTGTTAAACCCGATGAAGTGGAAGGTGTCATTTCTCCTGATGAAGGAAGAATGCTTGAATTATTCACCGATCTGACTGGACTGGCTATTGAACGGTTTGAAAAAGGATAAACAATATCCCTTCCATTTTTTTATCAGATCAGGAATATTCTGATCTCACATCTCAAGCCGTGTTACAACACCATGAACCCGGTCAGGTGGCAGGCGGTAATACTGGACAAACGATGGTGAAAGCCGCTTGATCACAGCATATATCTTCCAGATAATATTGTTCGTGACGATCTCTTCCATTCCGTAAAAAACCGTGGTCTCTTCTATCCCAACCTGCCTGATAATGGAAAGAAGATGAATGACCTGCATGTACCCATACTCTATAGAAAGAGACCGAAGTCCGGGCCTTATCTCCTTGAGATGCCAGCTCACACCATAGGCCTCTTCTTTTGGCCTGACAGAAATGATGACGTTGTCCTTGTAGATTATCCCATGAATAAACATCGTCCGGGTCATATATGCCGGAATATGATCCATCGACTGGGCGAAAAAGACTGCAGTACCTGGTAATTTTGGATAATGGGTGTACCGGTCCTCAAACTTTTTCATAAATACCCCGTTATCCATCGGGTTGAGACCCCGGTACAAAACCTTCTGCCCTTCGGTAAAGATTACAAAGATAGAGAACGGGATTGCCGCAATAACAAGTGACCAGTATCCTCCTACCGGAATCTTATGCAGAAGTGAGAGGAAGAAGATCAGGTCTACACAGGTTACAAATATTGAGAGGATAACCGGTAAAAACTGGCGTCTGTACAGGAATATGGTACTCATCATCACCCCGGTAATCAGCATCGTTCCGCTGACTGCAATCCCGTATGCAGCCGCAAGCCTTTCTGATGAGCCGAAGATAACGAGCATGAAAATGACAGCAATACATAATCCCCAGTTTACAATGTTGATATAGATCTGAGTTCGCAGTTCTGATGAGGTATAGTCTATTGGAAGTCTTGGAAGGAGATGAGTATTGATAGCCTGGTAAATAACAGAGAAGATTCCGCTTATGACTGCCTGGGATGCAATCACTGTTGCCATCACTGTCAGGAACAGGAACGGAATATACAATATTGCTGCTTCACTTATAATCAACCCAAAAAACGGGTTATCAACCGGGCCGTTTCTGATGAGAAAGGCCCCCTGACCAAGATATACCAGGGTCAAAGCAACAAGAACAATAAGCCATGCCCATCGAATCGGTTCTCTCCCGAGGTGACCCATATCTGCAAACAATGCTTCTCCTCCGGTTGCACAGAGAATTATGAGCGAAAGAGAAAGGAACGCTTTGTCAGGATCCTGCATTATAAACAGGAGTGCATGTGTGGGACTGAGTGCAAGGAGGATCTCTGGTGTCCGGATAATAGATATTAAACCAAAAACAGCAAGAGATACAAACCAGATGATCATGACCGGCCCAAATGTTTTTCCTACTTTATCGGTACCTCGTTTTTGAAACCAGAATAATCCAATCGATATGAGGATGGCAAGCATTACGAGCGTTCCCTCTGATATCCCTGCCCAGCCCGGAATGAGTTTGATACCCTCAACAGCAGAGAGAATACTAATCGCCGGAGTGATGACGCAGTCTCCTATCATCAGAGAGACTCCGGCAAAAGTAATGATCGTAACAGCAAGAATACCAAACTTGCTCTTGACCATTGGCAGAAGAAGTTCCTTGAGCACAATGGTTCCACCTTCACCATTACTGGAGAGACGCATCGCAAGAATAGCATATTGTAATGATACAAGGATAATCAAGGTCCAGAATATCAGGGATATCGTACCAAAGATATGACTTGTCGTTGGCTTTACAACAAGGTAGAGAGAAGCGAGAGTGTATATTGGACTTGTTCCGATATCTCCGAAGACCAGACCGATTGATTTTAATATTGAGGGAAGAGGAGGTGGTTGTATCATATCCACCTCAGTATTTCAATCTATAGAATAAATGGACTCTGGTTTCAGACACTGATTATTACCACATACTTATAATATTACCACAATTCAGGAGTATCATGTCTGAATTCTTATGATCAACTGGATCGCCGAAGTTTTGTCCCACACAACTTCTTTAATCCAAAGATCAGCAATCTGGTTTTTTGATTCCCTTATTCCAAATTTCAGATCAGAAAGTTCAATCATTGCCCCTTCTCTGGCTTTCATGATGCCTGATCGGATCATCTCATAATTATCAGGACTAAACAAGTGTATCCAGAAATCTACAGATCCCGGCTGTGAATCACCGGTAATCAGATCCAATCCTGCCGGATTGATATATCGGACATCTTCACCCGTGATGATTATGATGGAAAGGGGCGAGGATTCCACAATGGCCTGGAACTTATCTTTACTAATCTGAAGAAACGACACCCTTCTTTTATTACTCCAGATAAGAGACGCAAGAACGATGAGGAGCAGACAGAAGAAACTCCGGTTTACCAGAGCATAAAATTCTGACATGTCCCGGGGTGAGAAGAAAAAACTGACTATTATAAAAAGGATGGAAATCCCGGTCACTACAAAGGGGCTATACTGCCATCGAAGATACAGGGTCATGACGAGCGGGATAAAATAGAGTATCCATGTCATCAATCCAAGTGGAGTTGAAATATCAGAATAGAATACAAGGAGCAGGATAATTCCGATGAGTGATATTATCTGAACCGGATTTTCTTCAGGTGAGCGTATGTCAAAAAGTGCAGCCATGATATATCCTTGATCAATGCGGATATATCTCTGGTGGTCTTTCAATCATGAACTCTGAAAAATATTCTGGTGAAAGATGAAATTTTTTACCAAATACGTCATGAATGAGATAATTTTCGGTTTGGATTTTTAAAACTTATCAGGAAGTTCGAAGGATCCAGTGGGAAGAGAATCTTGATCCTTTTGATCAGAAATTTCACGTAAAACTCCGATTATTTGTGTAACATTTCTATTATTATCAGCAATGAGTGAAATACAAACATCTCCATTTATAAGATTACCACTTCGATGTCTGTAGATTGTTGAAATCCTTATATTTCGAGCAGATTCATCACCGCCTTGAAATTTTATTATCTGTTCTTTAATTTTTAGGATATGGGTATCATCTTTAGATAAGTAATTCATAGAATACAATTCATCTAATGTTCGACCTAAGATCTCATTCGGATTATATCCACGCAAATTCAGGATATATGGGCTTATGTATGTTACCTTATGCGTAGTAAGATCGAAAGTCCAGAAGACATCGCCCATATTATTAAAAATAAGTTTGAATTGGGCTTCATTATCGGCAAGTACCTGATTGAGAATCTTTTTATCTGTAATATCTCTTGATATTCCGATGATCTCCACTGCACCGGTCTCTTCATCTCTTGAAGTATGGGAATTAATTTCTGTCCACAAAAAAGTTCCATTTTTTGTGAGGATTTTCAATTCATTCGTATAATATTGTTTACTATCATTTTCAAGATATAACGCATACCGGCGTGAACATTCCGAAATAAAAAAATCTACCATATCAGGTGAAATAATGTCTTCTAACTCCATTTGATAGAGTTCAGATGGAGTCCAGCCAAGTAATTTTGTGACAGACGGACTGATATACCTGAGAGTACGATACACTGGATCCAATATCCAAACAACATCCTTGACCGATTCAGCCAGCAGTTTATAGTGCTGTTCACTTCTTCTTAATTTCTTTAAAATTTCCAGATGCAAGGAAATGTCTCTGCAGACCCCAAGAATCTGTATGATTTCACCGGTAGAGTTTTTTACAAAAGATATTGCAGCTTCAGTCGGAATTACTGTTCCATCAATCCCGGAATAATATATTCGAAGCCGGCAGTAGGATGGATTTCTTCCATCCATGTGAGACCTCATGAAATATGGTAATTTAACTGTTATTCGAAGATACGATTCAGGTGTAATAATCTCCTGGATTTTCTTTTTTATTACAATCTCAGGAGATAATCCAATAAGACGTTTTATCGATGGACTAATATAAGTAAATGAAAATGTAACCGGATCAAGTGTCCATATTACATCCTGGGTATTATCAGCAAGCAAACGGTACAATTTTTCACTTGTACGTATTTTTTCCTCAGTCCTCTTTTGTTCACTGATATCCCTGGTCAAAATAAGCAGACAATCGCGATTTGGAAGATGAATGATACATGCTGAACAGGATACATCAATTAATTCTCCAGATTTTCTCCGTACACGTAATTCATACCGGTGTTCTGCCAACTGACTTTGAATAATTTTCTGAGTTATGATTGTATGGTAGCCAGGAGATTCAAAAAGATCAAGATCAACAGGAGTTTTACCGATAATTTCATGCAATGGGTACCCGATTATCCGGCAGTAGGATGGATTAGCTTCAAGAATTTCACCGGTTTCAATATCTCTCATTACCACTCCGTCAGGAGAGGCACGAAATGCGAAAATATATTTCTCCTGGGCAATTTTAAGTTCTATTTCAGCTCTTTTTTTATCAGTAATATCTGTACAGATTATCGCTATCTGATTCGGAGCCGCAAGAAGAGAAAATCCAAGGAGGGTTATCTCAAACCAGGATCCATTATCATCCTGCAGAGTTACCTTCTCTGATTTTTCATAGGTAAATGAATTGATCGTTTTGATAAAATCACGATGCAATAACAGAGGAAATTTTAGAACCCTGATATCTTTTCCGATACATTCCTGCAAAGAAGTTTTAAAATGACGGGCGGCTGATTCATTGAGATATTGAACTGATAATTGGGGATTGACAATAAAAATAAAATCTGTACTGATATCAATGAGCCCGTATTCAGGTATTTTTTTTACCAACAGATACTTTTTTGCCCTTCCTACATCCAGTTTCCTAACCTTTCCAAGCATTTCCAGTGAATCCATATGGCGGGCAACAGCATGACGGTTAATCCCCGTATGTAAAGCTATAGTTGATATGGATATACAGAAATTTTCCCTATCCAAAACACGAAGAATACTGGTACGTTCTTCTTCTATCTTCTTATCCATGAAACCATTCGGTGATGTGAAGGGTAATTGTTCTTTTTCCTATTTTTCAAGACACAGACCGTGGTGTATAGATAGATAATAGAGGACTGGATAGTATAAATGATAAATTCAAAAAGATTTACAATTATAACCTTATCATTGTAAGATCAAAGAGGATGAGTGAAAAGTCTTATCATCCGGAAATACTCATAAATCCAAATATCCTCATCTCTCAATACACCTCAGTCAATACAGCAGATATTTTTGAGAATTCCCGATCCTTATTCAACCTTGAACTTGGTCATTTCCTCGGAGATATTCTCAACGATACCTACAACTCCATTGATAATACGTCCAACTTCATCGATTGATGCACTAGCCTCTTCTGTTGCAGCAGCAGCATCCCCAGCCTCATGTGAGGTATTTTGTATGAGATTTGATACTTCCTGGATACTGGCTGTCACTTCTTCAACAGATGCAGCCTGTTCTTCTGAAGCCGACGCCACTTCAACAGTATTCCGGTTAATATTCTCGATAGTATCTGCTATTTTATTAAAGGCATTCAGAGTTTGTTCTAATGCTACACTTCCATCCTGAACAGCCTGGTTTGATTTACCCATGGCTTGTGTTGCCAGTTTTGCTTTGGTCTGAAGAGCCGCAATCATATCCTCAATATTTTCTGCAGATCTTCGTGAATCCTGGGCAAGTGATTTCACTTCAGCAGCAACCACAGCAAACCCTCTGCCTGCTTCACCAGCCCGGGCTGCCTCTATTGCTGCATTGAGGGCTAACAGATTAGTCTGGTTTGCAATATCCGATATTAACCTGACAATCTTTCCAATCTCATCCATTTGGGTATTAATCCCAGTAACAATAGTATCAACTTCCCGGGCTGAATGAGTGATATCTTCCATCGCCTTTTCTGACTGATGTGCAAGATTTATCCCGTCTTTTGCCAAACTGTTTGCCTGATCAGATGCAACGGATACTGATTCGGCTTTTTGTGACACAGCACTCACCGTCACATTCAGGTCTTCCATCGCCTTGAGAACCTGTATCATTCCATCTCCACCCTGATCAGCATTCTGACTAACCTTTCCGGTATTTACGGCGATTTGCTGAGCTCCGGTCACTACTTCTGCTACACTTATGTGTGCTTCTTCAGCGTTGTTAGTCAGGTCATTGAGATTTTTATTAATAAGACTGATTACATCACATATGCTCTCTCCAATTTTATTTAGAGCATTTTTAAACTGAATCCAGTCTCCTTTGACATCAAGGGAAGAAGAGAACCTGACAGTGAAATCATAGGATGCATAATTTTCACACACATTAAGGGATTCATTGATAGGCAGAATTATACTCTCAAGAGTTCTGTTTAATCCTTCGACGATCTTCCTGAACTCTCCATGATGCCGCTCAATATTTGCCCGAGTCTTCAGGTTTCCATTAGTAGCATCATTTGCAAGATTATCTGTGTCATGAATGAGATTCTGAAGAGCATTGATGAGGGTAGAAATACTTGAATTGATCTCTTCAAACATCCCTTTTGCTTTCTCTGAATACTTATCAGACTCAGTCATTTTCATATTCAGATCAAAGTTTCCTTCACTTAATCTCACAATATTTTCTGAAAGACGAGCCACCTCTTTTTGTAAGAATTCTATCATCCTGATCTGTTCAGTAAGATCCTGAACAGTCTCAACATAGCCGACTGTTTCTCCACTGGCATTTACAACCGGAGCCGTAGTCTGCTTGTTAGAAGCGCCCATCCAATCAAAGAATGTCTCATTCTTTCCAGTTGTTCTGAGCTGATGAATTCCGCATTCACTAGTTTTACATATGTTGGCATTAGCAATTGAGCAGGGTTTTCCATAAGCAGATTTTCTATCCTGAATGACCCGGTTATTGTGAAGAATCGTTTCAAACGGTTTATTCATATACGTCCAGTTCATATCCATATCAGTGACGTGAATTGGAAGTGGCACAGCATCAAGAATAGATTCATAATATGCAATGAGGTTTCTCTGCTCGGTAAGGTCAGAGAAAATTTCAAGGAACTTGACAACTTCCCCTTTTTTGTCCACTATCGGGATATAGACATATTGAAGATGCCTGATTCCTACAGGAGTATCAGCAATTACTTTTCCAAATACGGGTTTTTTTGTCTGTAAACCCTCACTAATTGTTCCTCCATCCCGCTCAAGAACTTTAAGATCGTTGAGTTTCATCCGGATACTTTCTTCATACGTATATCCCATAATTCTGGAGAAAGCAGGATTGACATTTGTAATTTTTAAATCAGGAGTAACGGTTATGATTGCATGAGGATTTTCATAAATAAAGGTTTCAATCTCCTCAACATATGCAACCTGATCAGATACATCAAGATACATTGCAACAACGGTAATTACAGCATTATTAACGTCTAATACCGGGATGTATGTAAAGTCCAGGGTTTTAACAGCCCATCCGAAATCTACTACCAATCTTCCTTTGGAAGACTTTTTTGAAGAAATAATTTCCTTTAATGTCAGACCTTCACGATTCAGAATATTGAACTCATAAATGTTCATTGTGAGTAATTTTTCTTCAGATATTTTGGATATATTCTGAAAAGCCTTATTCACGTTTAGAATTTTTCCGGATGTGTCCATTGAAAAAATGGATGCAGGATTCTCATCAATTAAAGAATTAGATTCGTTTATTTTTTCAACTAGTTCGGTGAAATCTGCAAGAATATCGTAAATTTTGATTACTTCTCCATCTTGATCGAAGACTGGAAGATAGGAGTAATTCATGTTCTTTATGCCATTTGGAAATTCCACTACGATTTTGCCGGTTACTAACTTTTTCTTTTGGATGGCATCCTGGACCGTCGGTCCATCACGTTGAATTATATTAAAATCCTTTAATTCCCGTCCGATCCAATCTAACGATTTGTATCCGGATATATGAGAAAATGCTTTATTAACATCAGTAATAGTCAAATCCGGGTTCAGAGAGATGATAGCATGTGGGTTTAGAGAAATGAGAGTTTCATTTTCTTCGATCCTTACCTGACCGGTCATATCTGCTATCGTACATATGAGACATTGTTTACCTTCGTACTCAATCTCTGAAAGTGTAACTTTTGCAGTAAATATAACTCCACTCAAAGTTTGATGATCATAATAAAACATACATGAGCCATGTTCATGAGCTTTTTCGATATATCGAATACTTTCAGTAGAAGAATCTTTACCATTTCTTTGTTTTAGCGGAGAAAGAATGGCCGGAGGTTTTCCGATTACATCATTCCTGCTTGCAGCACCAAATATCTGAAGCGTTGCCTTATTGCAATCAATAAACGTTCCATCTGGATCAACTATGAGTGTTGCAACAGGAATCGAATCTATAATTCTCTGAAGCGAGGAACAGTCCTGAGATCCGATAATAGTGTTATTATTAGTAAACATAATACAACCCGAAATTTTCTGCAATCCCACCTATGCAGAATGCATCTATAACGCCAAATTTTAAACCCAGCAAGCGTTACATGGTATGATAAAATGTGAATTGTGTTCACGAAAGAGAAACTAAAATTCTCCTTAGTTCCTCCAAATGTCAACGATTCACGTTTCATGATACAGAGATACTCCTTATACATCAAAGTATATAATCTACGGGCATATAGGCGCCAATAACTTTCACTATTATATGCAGATACAAATGAAATCCGAAACCCGAAGTCAACCTTAAATGCATTGGTTAACACAAAATTGATTTTTTTAAAAGATTTAAGATCAAAAAAATTAAAGCCAGAATTTTAAGATAACCAATCAAGGAAAAATTGCAGTATATCCATCATGCAATCTCATCTTTTATTCATCTGTTTAACCTGCATCTTTTCAAGGAGAGCAATAGCAGTATCTTCCACATGAATGCCACCAATATGTGCAGTATCAGAAAGGATCGCAACTCCAGAACCGAGGGATGGATTCCAGGCAATTTCAGCCTGATGAGAATTCGTCTCTCCAGGTTTCTTCATTATAATAGTTCCATCACGATTATGGAGGATATCCAAAAAAATTCCTTGTTCTAATAGTGGAGGTCCATCTGAAGCTATTGATAGTGGAGTATGAGTTTTAAGGATGGCCTTGGAAAGTGAAGAGTCAAACAAACCAAGTTCAGCTCCAAGAAATAGTGCCATATCATCAGCATCAGAGTGAATACCCCCGGTAGCTGTCCAGAATTCATTAAATCTTATGAGATGAGCCTCATCAGTGGGGTAAGCATATCCCCGGTAACCTGTTACTCTTCTGCTTAAATCATCAGATGACCATGACGATCCTGTACTGGTCATTCCAAGAGGTATGGTTATCGTATCAGCAAGAAGATCTGAATACGCCTTATTCTGAGATTTAGATACAATATCTCCGGCTATTGCACCTCCAAGGTTGGAATAGAGATACTGGTATCCGGGAGGAGCCATGAGTGTACTATTAGAAATCTCCTGATACGTATCATCAGCACTCATTGTCTGAAAATGCTGCATAGATTCTTCAATCTGATCGGCATCTGAATCTGCCGGGTTTACTTCAGAAAATTTTTCCGGTGAACGGGGAAGGCCTGACTGGTGTGTTACAAGATCAATTCCTGTGATTTCAATATCTCCATCACCTGGAAGAAGATGATCATCTGAAAGCCAGGAATTCACAGGTGCAGATAGATTGAAGGTTCCTTTCAAATCTGAATCTGCCATGAGAATTCCGGTCAGTGTCTTGGAGATAGATCCGATTTCAAAAAGTGTTGTATTATCTATTGGTTTTCCAGTTTTTGGATCTGGTGCACCATAAGAGTACCAGACATATCCATTTTGATCTGCAAGTACAACAACAATCCCTTTACTCAGGTTGTAAGTAATGAGAGGAGAGATAAAAGAATCTACTTCCTCTTTGGAAAGAGAAGAAAAATTCCCGGCAGATGATGTCTTCCATTCTTGTGGAGAAGACAGTCCGCTTGTGTGTGTAATAAGAAACAGGATACAAAGAATTGCAGTGCTTACCTTAATATTCATTATACTTTCAACCCTTTTTGGATTGTTTACTCCTCATTTCGCTTATAGATATGGAAGAGGACTAAATAAAGTCCGATAATTATTACATATCACCATTCAATCAAGACATTTTAGGAATAATTCCGATTATTTTCACTTATGTAAAATCAATAAATAATGGAATAAAAGTGAAACTATAATTTACAGCATACGAAACAGAAAACCTATTTATCAGATATCAATCGGTTATAGAGAATTAACATCGATAATCAAGGTTCTACCTAGCGTATACTATTTTAAAGAAAAGCACCTCTGACTAGAATCAAGATGAATATGATAGAAAATTTTTACAGGTTTATTACCTATAAAGCGCTTTTAAAAAAACTGGGACCCATTCACTGTTCAAATACTTCAATCTGATTTCAAAAGGGAAGGATATACCTTCCCGGGGAGTGGTTTCTCATTTATTTCGCATACAAAAAGTGGCATACCATATGAGGATAAAATGTCGCGGAGTGTACCTCGTTCTGCTTCTGTTGGTGCTCATCTAATACCAATATCCCGGAGAGAGATGTAGGTGATATTTTCGATGCTATCATACAGCATGCCAGATTTTCATATACCGCTCAATCATAGACATTGCTATAAGAGAGCAAATGATATCCGATTCTCTTGTATTTAAGAAATAAGCAATCAGCAGGTTGCAGAAAACACCAGACTGGTATTACTATTAACTAAGTTACCCAACATGTGCCACTTGGAATATCCTGCACATAAGATAAATGGAAGTGGAAAGGAATTGTTTCCTTTCTCTGGATTGGATCACAATGTTCTATGATAAAGAATGATTCAGGTTCCCCGTTGGGAACAGCGAATAATCAGACCAGTGAAATGCAATTCATTATGTGGTGGGAAATGGGGAATTCCGGTTGATTATAGTGACACATACGTGGCTGGACCTGTAATGTGGCCTCTTCCTGTTTCTGGTAATCCTGAATCATATAATACTCAGTCATGAGATACTCATGGAAAGAGTACCCTTTGTTTCTCATGTACATATTTAAGATCGAGAAATCCATTTGGTTGATAATACCAACCAACTGATTCAGGATCAAACAATATTGATAGTAGATGCCCAAAACCAAAAAATTGTCGATTAATATGAGAGTACTACAGATTCAACGAAACACTATAGCATACCGATGATATCTGTACAGTATTGAATAAAAAAGAAACGATAATTCTGAAACAACCCTGATAATCAGGTTATGATTCCAGAACGAATTCGTAATGCACGGTCAAAAGCTTCAAGTGCTTCAGGGTATTTTCCCAACTTGCTTAATACAACACCTTTGTTGTTCCATGCACTTGTGTACTCAGGATCAATCTGGAGGGCTTGATCATATGCTTTAATGGCTTCATCATACTTTCCCAGACGACTCAGAGTCACTCCTTTGTTATTCCACACAATACCCTTTTTTTCCTGCGGTTTTACTAATTTATCTGATGACTTTGTAGCTAAAAAAACCCCTTGGACTCCTGGTTTTTTAGAGTTGTCCATAGGATCTTCAATGACAGGATCTACTCCTGAATGTATGACTGGAATACCAACACTGACAGCAGATTCGTTTGTTGGCTCCTCACTTTCAGAGATCCTGTCAGTATGAACATCATCAATAGGAACATCGTCTGGTTCCTGAACTTCAGGAGTTGATTTAGAAGAAGATTCTAATGATTTACTAAAAATCTCTTTAGCTTCTTCTTCTGCTGGATCCAGATCATCTAATGCTTTAATCTCATACAATGAATTAAAATCCTCAAAATCATCATCTGGATTATTGATGTGAGTGATGTTTGATCGATTGAATAGAAATCCCATATCTTACATAAAATGCCGATTCTTGTTATAAGCGAACAGCTGACATAATGATTCTAATATCCAATAGGATTGGTTCACCATTCAATAGAGGAAATAAGGTTTCTCGTAGATCAGGAAAAATTCATTATACATACGCATCTCAACTCCAGAGATCGGTCTTCAGGAGGTAACTTTCAAAGAAATGTTACTGATGTATCATAGAACCCGAAAAAAGATAATGTTAATTTGTAACTGTGAAATTTACATTCGAATTGGTTACCTGGCTATCCTTTTTCGTAATAATTAGCCAATTTCCGGGGGTTGCACTTTTGGGTACATTAAAGACACCTGTAACCAGAGTTGGAGAAACAACATCTATGAGTTGGGCACTCATTATTTTGTTTGATTTTGCATTCTGATCCTCTAGATAAATTCTGATTCCATTTGCAAATCCTGACCCGGTAAGATTGAAGGAGACCTGCTCACCAGCTTTTCCTGTGGTCGGATTAATAGAAGAAACAGTTACATCTGAAAAACCAGAAACAGTGCCTACATTATCGGTTTTAGACTGGTTTGTCTGTACTGCAGCTGAAGCAGCAGTACATATAATGCAGGATGTTATCATGATGCCAATAATCAGGAATTTCAAGTTCATACTGATCAATAATAATTTTTCATGTCCATGGATTAATATATCGGCTATTGGTTTGGGAATTGCCTAACCGCAGAATATCGGAAAAAAAACAAAAAGAAAAGAAAAGAAAAAGATCTGATTTTTTTTCAGAATTACTCAACTACAGCGACTAATACACGAAGATTGTTGGAAAGGCCGACAACAATTCCCGTACGGATTTTCCCATCGATGTAGCGGACAATAGGTTGGTAAATACCCTTTGTAAGTTTTTTCTTTAACTGATAGTACTCACTTGATTTGACAAGTACTTCATGGACATTTTCTGGGTTTATCTGTTCCGAGTTCATTTAGTACAATTCTGCAAATGAAAATATATAGATTACCAAATGATTTGATGTCCGGATTCCAATTTAAAATTTGGATAATTTTTGAATATATTAACAATGATCATTTAATTCCGATGCCAAGACGGGATTACATAAATATTAATGAATATAAATTTGAAACGAAAATTGCATATATTTCGACCAATTTAACATTTCAAATAAAATATTATCACCACACCTCAAGCAAACCTTTACAGGTACCGGTAATAGATTCTCCACCATTGGCTGTAACCAGGAATGTATTCTCAATTCCTACAAGGCCGACATCAGGTATTCCTTTTTTGGGTTCAATGGCTAAAACCATTCCTTCCTGAAGCGGTTCATCAAACCCTTCAGCAATAACCGGAAATTCATCTATCCACAAACCTATACCATGACCGAGGAAATTAACCCGGCGTTTACCATATCCCATAAAATTATCAAGAAATGTTGGCTCAAGAGTGCTCATTACATCATGATATATCTCTGAAGGAATAGCACCGGGAACAAGACGTGTAGCAATTTCATCCTGTATTTCAACACATCTCATATGAATAGATATCGCATCTTCAGGAATTGGACCACCAAACATATAGGTCATGGTTTTATCAGTCTGATAACCCTCAATACCACATCCAATGTCTATATTGACAAGATCTCCAGCAGTCAGTTTTCTATCCCGGCAACCCATAAAGGGTGTTGATGGGTGTAGTCCATACATCCCTCCAGGAGTGTCGATACAGGTAGGATATATTGAGTTAGTGCCAAATCCGATCTGCCCTAAAAGCATCTCACTAAACATTCCAAACCGTATAACCCCCTGATGCCCTTTTTCTACCATTAGTGTAAAGAGGTCACAGGTCAGGGAAGCCTCATTAATGCCTTCTCTGAGCATGGAAGGCACGCAATCTTCAAGGACCTCTCTATGTATATTACCAGCTTTTTTTAATAGAGCAAGTTCATACGGGCTCTTAACAGATCTTACTGCAGCAACCTGATCATCGAGTGATCTGATCTCAGTAAATGGCAGATACTTCTGAAGACGGTTAAGCTGTGCAAGAGTCATGGTACCAGTCTCCAGATAGATTGTAGAAGGGAAAGGACCCATTCCGGATGCAATATCCCGGTAACTCCTCATTTTCCTGATATCAGGAAAGAGAGATTCATCAAGAGCACGATCATAACTTTGTCGGACCCAAAATACAGCATCACCTCCCTGGAGAATCAACAGGATACCATCCTGTATTGTCCCAGTAAAATAATACAAGGGAATTTTTCCAACGATGGCCGCGATCTCCCAATCCGGACAGGATAAGTCCAATCGTGCCCTGAACCGGTTTATCCGGTCAGTGAGTTCGGATAGCGGGACCTTCATGCGGTATAGAATAGGTGATATGATACCTTAACTGATACGAAGCAAACATGAATCCTACCTATCTGTGTCGATGAAGGACCTGCTATTTAGAATGTATCACAAATCTGATTTTACTCTCCAAGTCTTCATGGGAGAATATCTGGTGCAATTGATAGTAAGTATCGGAAGAAATTTGCGCTCAAGGTGGCATTTACCCTTTCACAAAATATTTATTAAATATAAAAATATGCCATGCAATATCGCAGGCAGAATCACAAACAAATATTGATAAACAGTAAATTATTATTGAATAATGGAATATTCCGGCTTTCTAGGATAATTTTATCGAATTTTTTTTCCTTATGAGTAATGCTTATTATAAATTCTTAATTCCATATACCATGGAACTTAAATTCTCAGAAATATAATTTAACTGTTACGTTTATTCCTGAATTTCCACGGTGAATACAATGGACTCCCCGACATTGTCAACAATTATAAATCATTTGATAAATGGAACATTATCAGATGAAATTCTCATGCAAAGTACCTTGAGGGAAGACCCAACCCTCATAGAAAAAATAAGAGAACTAAAATATGAATTTGATTCAAGAGAACAGACCTGTAAACGAATGGATGCTGTCTTTGGTTCAAGTCCACAACCAATTATAATTACCGATGATACATACAAAATACTTTCAGTAAATCCTTCTTTTCTCGAAATGAGTGGAATGAACCCAGATGAGATGATTGATAAGCCACTTAAAGAAGCGATACCAGCCATCTATAAGAACGCAATATCAGAAGAATTAGAACAGGATACAAATAATGCTTTTATCACCATTGACTTTCCTAATGGAAAGAAAGTCCTGGATCAATATACAATAAAGGTTCCCTGTGAGAATGAACGGAATAATGAGATCATCCTTATTTTCAAAGATATAACTATCAGAGTATCAGCCCAGGAGGAAGCAGAACAGATAAGAAAGAAACTGCTTCACGATTATGGGGAGAGAGTAAAAGAGCAAAAACTCTTCTATTCTACTGCATCTCTTATTCAGGATGATTCAAGGCCAGCTGATGAAATTCTTATAGATATTGTACAACTTATACCGCCAGGGTGGCAATATCCGGAAATCACAGCTGCACAAATATCATACGATTCTGCTGTTTATTCAACAGACAATTTTATAGAAACTCCTTGGGTACAAAAAGCGCCTTTCAAAACAAAACATGGTGTTGAAGGTGCAATTTCTGTCGTATATCTTCAGGAACGCCCGGTTGAACACGAAGGACCATTCCTCCTTGAAGAAAGGAATCTTATTAATTCACTTGCAGAGATGCTCAAAACTTTTCTTGATAGAAAAGAGAATGAACAGGAACTGGCAGTCAGGATGCATGACCTTGGTGAAAGAGTAAAAGAGCAGAAACTCTTCTATTCTACTGCATCCCTAATTCAGGACGACACCAAAGATATTCCGGAAGTACTCCAGAAAATATCTGAACTCATTCCTCCAGGGTGGCAATTTCCGGAAATCACGGCAGCACAAATCACATACGAAGGAATTATCGCAAGAACACATAATTTTGAAAATTCACTCTGGAAACAGGACGCAATATTTAAAACAAAATCTGGTAGAGAAGGTGTAATATCAGTCGTATACCTGTCAGAGCAGAAACATGAGTATGAAGGACCATTTCTTCTGGAAGAGAGGAACCTCATTAACTCACTGGCTGAAATGCTCAAGACATTTATTGACCGTAAAGAGAATGAGCAACTTCTTGCTGTAAGGATGCATGACCTTGGGGAGAGAGTAAAAGAGCAGAAACTCTTCTATTCTACTGCATCTCTCATTCAGGATGATACCAAGGAGATCCCGGAAGTACTCCAGAAGATATCAGAACTTATTCCGCCTGGATGGCAGTATCCCGATATTACAGCGGCACAAATAGCCTATGGGGGCAATTTTGCCAAAACGCAAAATTATCAGGACACACTCTGGAAACAGGAAGCCAGGTTTAAAACAAAATCTGGTGGAGAAGGAGTCATATCTGTTGTATACTTGACAGAGCAGAAACATGAATATGAAGGACCATTCCTCCTTGAAGAGAGGAACCTCATAAATTCACTTGCTGAGATGCTCAAGACATTTATCGACCGTAAAGAGAATGAACACCTCCTTGCTGTAAGGATGCATGACCTTGGGGAGAGAGTAAAAGAACAGAAACTTTTCTACTCAACCGCGTCACTCATACAGGACGATACCAAAGATATTCCGGAAGTGCTCCAGAAAATATCAGAACTCATTCCACCAGGATGGCAATACCCGGAGATTACAGCAGCACGTATTACTTACGGTGGAAATGTCGCTAAGACGACAACATATATTGATACAAGATGGAAACAGGATGCTATCTTCAAAACCAGAACCGGAAAAGAAGGAGTCATATCTGTTGTATACCTTAAGGAGTGCCGGGATGAGTACGAAGGACCTTTCCTTCTGGAAGAACGTAATCTCATCAACTCACTTGCTGAGATGCTCAAAACATTTATTGATCGTAAAGAAAACGAGCAGGAACTTGCCACCAGGATGCATGACCTCGGAGAAAGGGTTAAAGAACAGAAACTTTTCTATTCAACTGCATCCCTTATTCAGGACGATACCAAGGAAGTATCAGAAGTACTTCACAAGATAGCAGAACTTATTCCACCCGGATGGCAGTACCCGGAGATTACGGCAGCACAAATAACTTATGGTCATGAACAAGCAAAGACCTACAATTTCATAGACACAAGATGGAGACAGGAAGCAAAATTCAGAACCAAAGGGGGTATTGAAGGGGTAATATCTGTCGTCTATCTAAAAGAATGCCCAAATGAACAGGAAGGACCATTCCTTATTGAAGAGAGAAACCTCATTAATTCTCTCGCTGAGATGCTCAAAACGTACCTCGACCGCAAGGAAGGAGAGCAGGAACTGGCAGAACTGGAGCATTTAAATAATTCAATTGTACAGCAACTTCCAATGCCGATTCTCCTGGTTGATGAATCACAACATATACTGGTCACCAATGATGCATACATCAAACTTACAGGTTTTACCCGAGAACAACTGGTTGGAACCAATCCCTGCGAACTAAAAGTATTAGAGCATACTGGAACCGGATTTCGTGATCTAATCTCTACCCAGCGGCCTACTTACGGCGAACTGACGATACAATTCCCGATTGGTATGAGGACTCTTGAGCAGTATGGTATCCCCATCTTTAACCGTTCAGGAACTTTGGAAAATTACCTGATTGTGTATAATGATATCACGACACGAAAGGAAAAAGAACATGAAGTCTCCTCCCTTCTCGGTGATGCCAAGAGTAAATCAGATGCACTCGCAAAGAGTGCAGAAGATCTTGAAGATGCAATGTCAAAGATGGCAGGGGGAGATCTAACCAGGATTACTTCAATATCTTCTGATGATCCCCTCGCGAGAATAAAAGAAGATTATAACACAGCACTTGCAGCTATTAATGCAGTATTATCTGAACTAGAGGGATCAATATCAAGTCTTTCTGATACTGCTGATAAAACCATAAACAGAACTGACTCTATTAGAACAATAATAACCAGCGTCTTTGAACGTGTTCAGGGATCCACGGCAGGAGCCAGAGAGCAGATGAATCAGGCTCTTCATATGTCAGAGGAGGTCAAAACCCTCTCATATTCTGTTGAGGAAATTGGAAATACCGTAGAAAATCTTATGGGTCAGGCAGAACTCGCATCAAGACAGGGAGAAGAAGCAAAACTTCTTGGCGGTGAGGCAGAAAGGAAGATGTCATCAGTAGGAGAGATCAGTGCAAAGAGCATGGATCAGATCACTGAACTGAACAACCAGATGCTTGAGATTAATAAAATAGTACGGATGATTTCTGATATCTCAAGCCAGACCAACCTCCTTGCTCTTAATGCAGCTATTGAAGCGGCGAGAGCAGGAGAGCACGGAAGGGGATTTGCTGTAGTTGCTCAGGAAGTCAAGAATCTTGCTGGTCAATCTAAAGTTGCCACCGGGCATATTGAAGAACTCATCAACTCAATCCAGAAGAGTTCTGGTGAGACTGTGGAATCCATACAACTCCAGTACAAAGAAATTCAGTCAGGGATAGAAAGTGTGAGCCAGACAATAAATGCTCTAGGAAGCATTTCTAAAGTGGTCGGGGAGATTGCAGAAGAAATGGCTAATATTTCTCATTCAACCAGTGAAGAGCGTGAACTTATGGAGCAGGTGATGAGTGGTATCACTGTGCTTAGTAAGGAGAGTTCTGAAAACCTGGAGCGAATGGTTGAGGTCTCTGCAAGTGTAGAAGAAGCAAACATATCAACTTCAGAGATAGCTGGATCATCACATGATATCGCTGACCTGGCGAGCCGGCTCCGTGTTCAGGCTGACAGGTTCACACTTCAGCAGAACAGATAATTTATTCTTTCCCTTTTCCTGCTCACAGACACAAGAAATATAGACTCACAATCCCTACATTCGATAATGCACAGATCGATGTGGTCTTTCTCACTTGTTTCTTTACTATTGGTATGTATGGTCATTCTTCCGGCTAGTGCTGTGGACACTCTCTCTGGTGACGATGAAAAGTTTATTACAGATGTTACAACAGAAGGACTTCCATTACTGAATGCGATTCCTGATATTATGAAGGATGGTTTTTTCAACGGTAATGAATCCACGCTTCAGACGGTAAACAAGACACAAACTGAGAAGATTAATACCTTTGTCAAAAAGGTCAATGAGTATAAACTTTCAGAGAAGGTCACTCCTGTACGTAATCAGTACATTAACACAACTGAATTGTTCAAGACTGATCTGACTGAATACTCAACTCTTACCAACTCTTGTGGGTCATGTGTTGCCAAGATGAACGAGATGTATCCAAAACTTCTCGAAGAAGTAAACAAAACCAGTTCTGTTGTTAATCAGTATAAACAGGCCTAACCTTAAAATCCGTTAATTTCGGATCTTTTTTTACCTCATATTAATCACTATTCCTGATTAGATCATACAGTTTGATATCTAACTAAATTGTATTACCATATGAACACACACATTACGTGTTCAGGTATGGAGGAGAAATACTATGAATCCGGATTCTATGACCCAGATAACTGAATTTTTTAAGCCTGGAACTACTGTGAACATTGCAACAATTGATGATGGACTCCCACGAGTTCGGCCTTTTCAATTTCAGTTTGAATCAGACGGAAAGTTATTTTTCTGCACTGCAAAAACCAAGGATGTATACAATCAACTAACCAAAAACCCTGCTATAGAGTTTGTAGCAACCTCACCTGAATATGTAACTATGCGGGTAAGTGGAAAAGTAACCTTCACTGATGATAAAAATCTAAAAGAAAAGATCTTATCAGGAAATGAACTAATAAAAACCATTTATCAGACATCTGACAACCCGGTCTTCACACTCTTCTACCTTGATCACGGAAGCGTGAAGATATCTACCATGACTGGAGAACCAGACAAGTACCTTACTTTCTGATCTCACTTGAGATCATGTGCCACACTTTTACAACAAACAAAAGTGTCATCAAAGAGTCTACAGATTTTCAATTAAAGATGATCGGAAATGCAGTTGCATTGATGGCACGTGTTCTTGACCGTGCCAACCAGTTCCTTATCAATGAACTTGAGCAGAACGGAGTTCAGGGTATTGTCCCATCCCATGGGGACATTCTTGTAATATTGCTTCGTGAAAAACAATGCACCATGCAGGAACTTGCCAGCCGGATTAATCGGACAAAACCTACAGTAACCATTCTGGTTCAGAAACTTGTTGACTTTGGATATGTCACAAAAACCAAAAATCCAGAGGATAAACGGGTTACATTCGTAACCCTGACTCCTAAAGGAGAAGCTCTGGAACCGATTTTCAGAAAGATTTCGTCCCATCTCAATGAAAGGGTCTATGGGGGAATCTCATCAGAAGAATCTATCCAATTTGAAAGGATGCTGATGACTATCTTTGAGAGGTTTGGGGAAAAACATCATATTAATCATGAAAATGAATAATCTGTCGTGAATTCTCATAAAAGAAATGAAATAATAATCTGTTCATTTCAACAGAAAACCAGATTACTCATTTGAGATCTGTCGTGTCAGGGACTTGATCGCCTCTGTGTATGATACAACATCAGGTTTGAGAATAACAACCGGAATATCCACGATTCGTTCGATCAGAGCGGCAAGGATAGGAGCACAGATTAGACCTGCGGCCCCCTCTTTTTCAGCTCTGACAGCTGCTACAATACAATCTTCCATCGTGTGAGCAGGATATCCTTTCACCCGGTATTTTTTACCTTCATGAGAAATTGTTTGATTTCCAATCTCATCAAGTAGGAATTTGGCAGCAATAATCGCGATGGTATCCTGATCATACGGTTCAAGCGCCTGCACTATGGCACGCACGGTGGACAGGCGGGGGTCACGTTCGCCTGAGGTAATTTTGTAGATCGTTGCAACGGGTATTTCTGCAAGGTCAGCGAGTTCTTTCAGGCTCATTTGTTTGCGATCGAGTGCCTCTTCAAGAGCGTCCTTAAACTCCTGTCTGAAGATTGCCCGTGAAAACATACAGTACTATTGTATAATAATACAATATAAAGTTTGTACTAAAAGGAACATTTTTCATTATGACGACAAAAACATCTTATCTCTACCTGTTCTATCTTCCCGTACATGCCTGAAGATATTATTCATGAGATCACTATCCTTTCCGGAAAGAATAGAAATGGAGTTCCAGAAGGTTTTGATGAGATCCGTATAAAACCAGGAGATACTATCTCCATTGTTGGTCCAACCGGCTCAGGAAAAAGTGCTCTCATCAATGATATCGAAATATTTGCAAACCGGGATACTGTTACGGGCAGGAAAATCCTGATAAACGGAGCAATTCCTCCGGAATATTTCATTAGAGACCCGGCAAGAAAACCGGTTGCTATGATCACTCAGAATACCCGTTGTCTCTGTGACCTGTCGGTTGAAGATTTTCTCCTGATGCATACCAAATCCCGGGGTTACCAGGGTCAGGATCTTGTTGACACCACTATTTCTCTGGCAAATCAGTTCACAGGTGAACCTATCCAAAGAAAAGTCAGAATGACCCAGTTATCCGGAGGACAAACCCGTTCACTGATGGTGGCCGATGCCATCCTCATTTCAAACACCCCGATTATTCTACTGGATGAGGTTGAAAATGCAGGAATATTTAAAGACCGGGTAATTGAAGCCCTACGCAGATATCACAAAGCTCTTCTCTTTGTCACTCACGATCCACTGGTCTCTCTTCTCTCTGACAGACGGATTGTTATGCAGGATGGGGCTGTTGCAAAAGTGCTGACTCCAAATGGCTTAGAGCAATCCGCACTCAAACAGATGCTTGCATACGATGCGGCCATCGCCCGTGTACGTGAGATGATCAGAGCTGGCGAACTGATTACAAAAGCGGTACCGGCTTGAAATGAGGTTAATAATAGTTGCCGGTCCCCCATCTACTGGGAAGACCTCAGTAATCAAACAGATCATCAGATCAATGCCCGATTTCAGGTTCTCGTACCTCAAGATAGATGTGGTAGTGGCTACTGAGGATGAAGAACTTGCAGCCGAGTTTGGCATCCCAACTAAAAAAGTGTATTCTGGTGATCTCTGTCCTGATCATGCCGGAATCATGGTGATGGATGATGCCATCTCCTGGGCTTCTGATCAGAAAACAGACTATCTTATCGTTGAAAGTGCCGGTCTTTGTCTTAGATGCACACCATATACAACACAGTCACTTGGTATTGTCGTCCTTTCGGCAATATCTGGTATTCATTCACCTGTCAAAATGGCACCGATGATTGCCCTCGCTGATATCGCTGTTGTAACAAGGATCGATCTTGTTACCCAGGCTGAAAAAGAGGTATTCAGAGAGAAGATCAAATCCATCAGCCAGGGTATAGAAATTGTTGAAACAAATGCCATTCAGGGAACTGGTCTTAGGTTCCTTATCAGAGCAATAAGTGAAGGCCCGGAAATTACTGATTCCAAGGCTATCACACTCAGAGGAATTCCACCACTCGGGGTCTGTACTGTCTGCATTGGAAAAACGTCCATCGGTTGGCAGAATCATTTTGGTGTCATCAGAAGACTTGACGGGGCTGATTACCTTTTCAGAGGTGAGTAACATGACAGGATCCATAGATCAAGATCTTCAGAATGTCCCACTCACACCAAACTGGGCTCCACCAGGACGGAATTGTGGGGCGTGTGGACATGACTCATGCATAACGTTTATGAATGAGGTTTCTGAAGGTAATGGAAGACTTACAGACTGTCCTTTTTATGAACCTCAATCAGATATCAGATCTCACGACCAACATACCGGAAATATACCTCCAGCCAGAAATCTGGATCAGATACCTGAACAGGACATACTCGGAAACACACTGGATTTTATTCTCATTCCACTCCCGGGCGAGTTGTCCGCACGAAAATTTCTGCTTCCATTCAGACCTGACATGGTTGAACGGTGGGACATAAAGCCTGGGGACATCATAACCGGCAGACCGATGGGAGCAGGTTGTCCGGTCCAACATGTCGTACAGGTAATTTCTGTAAGCAGAGTATCAGGTCTTATTACTGGTCATGTGGTAGGGCCCTCCTTCTCCCGAGGACGGGAGGTGAAAGACCTGGAAGCCTATCACATGATAGGATTTGAAGGAATTGCTGTTCCCTCATTGAATGAACCTGTCTTTGGAAAACGGATGAGGTTTCTTCCTGGGTTCTGCATGATGAATATCGGACATACCGGAGTAGTGAACATGGTTATGGGGACGAAATCCGGTCTCCATGTAAGAGTTGAGGATATCAGGATCCAATGACCAGACTTCAGGAGATCCGCGAGCGGATCAGGAATAAGAGTGCCGTTGTTGTTACTGCGAGTGAATTCAAGAAACAGATCTCTGAAAGCGGACAGGATAAAATAATTAAAGACGTTGATGTGGTTACCTGTGGAACCTGCGGCGTTATGTCAGGGACCTATGCAGTTCTTTCAGTTCCAGTTGCCTCGCCGGGATCATTTCTCCGTGCTGACAAAGTAGCACTTAACGGAGTCCCTGCTATACCAGGGCCATGTCCGAATGAACGGCTTGGACTTGTTGACCTCATCGTGTATGGAACTGCCCATGCTTCTTCATCATATGGCGGGGGACATCTGTTCAGGGATATCATCTCAAATCATGAGATTCACGTTGATGTTACTGCCGAAAAAAAAGATTTTCAGGCAGATGTTCATGGACATGATCTGCCTCATGCACGTCTTTTCACAACCCGGAGTACATTTAAAAATTATACCGCAATTATCAACAGATCAGATAAACCTGAAAAGACTATCTTCTCCACCCTCCCTCTTGCAGGAAAGAGCAGGGAGGCAACGGTTTCAGGATGCGGCGAAATTAACCCGATTGAAAATGACCCATCACTCCGGTTTCTCACTCCTGGCACACAACTTCTGGTAAATGGTGGAATGGGGTTTGTCATTGGGCAGGGAACACGTACAAGTGTTGCACGTCCAAATATCGCAGTTCATGGAGAAATGACCTCGATGGATCCGGATTATTGTGGCGGATTTCTCACTTCTGCAGGACCGGAATGTCTGACAAGTATTGGAACTGCCATCCCACTCATTGATGAAAATGTGACCGCCGGACTCATGATCCGTGACGCAGACATCCCGATGCCAGTGATGGATATCTCAAACAGGCAACAGGTATCATGCAGTTCATATGACAGGGTCTGGACCGGAACAGCGGGAGAGATCAGGTATCATCCAAATAACTGCCTCAACTGTGACCCCTGTCTGGCTGAAAAAATCTGCCCGGTTCATGCGATTACTGGTTCAGGAGAGATAGATCATACACGTTGTTTCACCTGCGGCACCTGTGTGCATCTTTGCAAGGGCAAAGCGTATACAGGAAATTTAGGAACTCTCGATTTACCTGAAGGAGATGTTCCGATCGTGCTCCGACAATCTGACCGGCAGAGAGGGGAAAAGATCTCTCAAAAAGCTAAAGAGATGATCCTGAAAGGAGAGTTTCAGATATGAATTCAGACTCCTATCATCTGGTCTGTCCTATCTGCGGTACGAGGTTTGATGATGCATACCAGTTAACCTGCCCGTCCAGATGTAATGCTCTCATCAGAGCAGAATACTCAGCACGGCAGCTGACAATCCGGGATCTTCCTGGAATGTTTAGATATTCTGACTGGCTCCCGGTAAAAGGACATCTTGCCACAAAATCAGCTCCTATCTGTTATCAGAGTTCAGGTCTTGCAAATGAGCTTGGTTTGAATAACCTCTGGATAGCATTTGCCGGGTACTGGCCTGAACGTCAGGCATATGTTACGAGTGGATCATTCAAAGAATTTGAAGCACTTCCCACGATGGTACGACTAGCTGAGCGGGCGAAAGGAGTGATCCTGGTTGCATCAGCAGGAAATACCGGCCGGGCTTTTGCTGAAGTTTCATCAAAAATTGCCAAACCTGTAATCATAGTCGTTCCTGCAAAAGCCAGGGAACGAATCTGGACAAGTACACCAGCAGAACATATACTCCTTGTCACTGTAGATGGCGATTATACCGATGCTATCAATCTCGGGAATCAGCTTTGTACCCTTCCCGGGATTTATCCAGAGGGAGGAGCAAAAAATATTGCACGCCGGGATGGAATGGGGACTATGATGCTAGAAGGAGCTATGACTATCAGGCATCTTCCTGACTGGTACATTCAGGCTGTTGGGAGTGGAACCGGAGGGATTGCAGCATGGGAGGCATCAATGAGACTTGTAGCAGATGGAAGGTTTGGATCTGATCTTCCCCGTTTACTTTTGATACAAAATGATCCTTTTACTCCAATGGTTCATGCATTTCAGGAGGGCAGACGAGATATCACTCTTGATGATATAAAAAATCCTGAAGATGCCATCTCAAAAGTTCATGCTGATGTACTCACCAACCGGGCACCTCCATACGGAATTTCAGGCGGAGTATACGATGCTCTGGTGGCAACCAATGGTATAATGACTACTGCGACAACTGATGAAGCTATAAAAGCAGGTGATCTGTTCAGAAAGACTGAAGGAATTGATCTTGACCCTGCTGCAGCGGTCTGTGTGGGCGGACTTATAAATGCAGTGAAATCCGGAGTTATCAAGTCAGATGAAAAGATTCTCCTTGCAATAACCGGTGGAGGATATGAAAGAATCCAGAGAGAACTTTCAATGCATATTCACGCACCGGATTTTGAAGTTGATCAGAATACAGACAATGAAGAATTAATGAATTCAGTCAGAGAATGGGTGAGCAGGTATGTATGAAGAGCAGGTTGCTGAACTGCTGCACAATGAGGGAATAGAATTTGTAGTTTCACTTCCCTGTGACAGGACAAAGGATCTCTGTATGATCCTTGAAGATGAATTCAGGTATGTTACTATCTCACGGGAAGAAGATGGCGTAGGTATCTGCTCAGGGATTTCTCTCATGAACGCCCGCAGTGTTCTGCAGATGCAAAGTTCGGGACTTGGAAACTCACTCAATGCCCTGATGACTCTCCCCGCGTTATATGGACTGCCCCTCCCAATTTTAGCAAGTTGGCGGGGATATTACCAGGAAAAGATCGCAGCTCAGATTCCATTCAATGAAAAAATTCCAGAACTTCTAACACTATATGATATCGCTTATACTCTGATTCTCACTCCTGCAGATATTCCTAAGATCCAGGATGTAATCAAGGATGCTTACAACAATCGCGGGATTCATGTTGCCCTGATATCACCCCGGGTGTGGGAAGGGTCAGTTCCTGAAAAACGCTGTGAATTCAAGTCACGTGAGAGAGAGACAAACCTGACATATTCCGGGCTATTCAAAAAACCGGAAATGAAAAGGGCCGATGCAATCAGGACTATTGCATCTTTGCTCAATGATGAATACGTCATCTCAAATATCGGAGTTCCCTCAAAAGAACTTCATGCAGCCATGGACCGGAAAAGAAATTTCTATATGCTTGGATCATACACCCAGGCGTCACCGATAGGTCTTGGGGTAGCACTGGCAACCAAAGACAAGGTCGTTGTTCTTGATGGTGATGGAAGCCTGCTGGGAACTGCCATTCTTCCAGTGGTATCTGAAACAAAACCTGATAACCTGACGATCGTATGCCTGGATAATGGAGTATACGGCAGCACCGGTGACCAGTGTTCCCCTGCATATCAGACGATTGATTTAGAACTCATTGCCCGGGCAAGTGGTTTTACACATACTCAAAAGGTGCATACAGCAGATGAACTCACAAGTGCATGGAATCATCAGACTCAAGGACCCAGGTTTATTCACGTCATCATTGAACCAGGGAATAGTTCTGCTCCCAATATCTCTTACACTCCTCACGAGATCAGAAACCGGTTTTCAGCAGGATAATTCTGAATAATCATTTTTAAAAATTCAAATGAAAGGTAGTTAAAGGTGAAGAGATTCAGGTTACCACTATTGAAGATGCTGCACTCCTTACATTAGATGAAATTGTATCAGAATTTTTTGACTCTGTCCTGATGAAATATTTGCCTGGAATAGTATCGGCTGTATCCCAGATTACAGATATCTTCCCAGTTTCGTTTAGCCGTACCAGTCCGTATGAGGCTGTACCCTGATAGACCGGATCAACAGGAATCAGAGATTTAAGTGAGATTTCACCCCCTTCACCAGAAGGAACATAAGATCCAATCTCATACGGTCCGGTTGGGTTATCTCTCATGATATCAGTCTGGTTCCTTGCAAAAAACGGAATAATCGGGTTTTCTAAAACTGTTCCGGTTTCAGGAATAACAACCCAAATATAAACATCCTCACCAGATTTACCTGAAATCGTAGATCTGAACAATTCACCGGTCTTTACAGAGGTGGGAGTTGTACTAACTGTAAGAAGATCTGATGGTTCACCGAGACGAGATGTAGTAAGTAATGCCTGAGTCTGGTTATAATAATCAATTAATGGCCTATTCAGGAGTGAATACTTCTCATCACTCATGGAATCCTGTGATGATGGTATATCAGTTATGGTTGAATGTACAACAGTTGATGATTCTGTATGAGACACATTATCGTTAGTCTGTGTCGAAGTAACAGAAGGCGATATTGCAGATTCCCGCGTCTGAACAATAGTACCTGTATTCATGGAAGCTGTTGCCTGTCCCTTATTAACAGTAATAAAGTTCTTCTCTTCTTTTGAACTTGTACTTCCTTCTTTCTTGATAGAGAGAGATACCGAATATATTCCAGGCATTGTATAGATATGAACCGGGCTTTGTTCTGAAGCAGAATTCCCATCACCAAAATCCCAGTACCATGTCGTCGGATTTCCCTCTGAAAGATCAGTAAACTGGATCTGAACTGGAGCAGTTCCTGAACGTTTATTTACCTTAAAGTCTGCCATAAAGGATGGATTCATACCAGAAATCGTAGGCATCGGTGAGAAGAAAGGATTTGTCAACACCTGGATGGAATCTGGAAATGTCCTGGTATCAGTACCTGCCTCATCAGAAACGGTCATTGAAACAGTGTATACTCCAGGCTGAAGATAGGTGTGCATGATCTGCCTACCTTCTCCAATGAAACCATCACCAAAATCCCACCGCCAGTCAATAGGGCTTCCTGGAGTCGTATCAATAAAAAAAACTGTCAGCGGTACCTGTCCCTGAACAGGATTCATCTCAAACTGAGCATGTATTGCAGAAACCTCCCCTCCGATACTGATCAGGACAACAAATATGATAATGAACAATCCTCCCCAATTGTAATTTCTGTTCATCAAAACCACCATCCATGAAGATATGTGAGTAGTATTTTGTTAACTATTTATACCTATCTTATATCAAATCAAAAAAGATCACAATATTGATGCCAATTTATAAAATACCATTAATAATTAAAGATTAATTCAAAAATTAACAAAACCAGATTTCTTGTTTCAGTGGTCGCTATTGTTAAATACTCATCTGCGTATATCCCCTCCTCACACAAAAAGGGAGGAAGCATGACAGCAGGATGTATCAGAAAACTAATACAGGTAATAGGAGTTTTTCTCATTTTTATTACCGGATCGGCTCTGGCATATACAGAAGATATCAATTCACTGCCTTTGGATCATAATAGCATATCTGATACGACTACATCACTCTCCATATCGCAGTCAAGTAGTTCAATATCAGGTATCTCTTCCAGTAAAGTTGTCTCATATACACCATCTGGTGAAAATGCTGCCCAGACCAGTTCATTGGTACCTCAAAATATTCAGGAGAAACCACCAGAGCGGTGGCTACAGGATACAAAAACGGGAATGTTTTACGATCCAGTCTCACGAACTTACTGGAGATACGATCCTGTCATCAGAAAATTCACCAATAAAGAGAAAGGATGGTACTTGATCACACGCTTTTCAGAAAGTCAACCCGGACGCATCATCGGCCAGTATTATTACGATCCACATTCTGTCAACCTCATTGACATTGACACCGGAGAGTCCATCAATCCCAGTACCATGGAGATCATACAGCCAACACAGACAGCATCTCCCTCAAGAACAGTGAAACCCACCCAGACGCAGACTCCTGTTCCTCAAGTCACTAATAAGGCAGAGGGCGGTGATACACCTTCCAAATTAGGAACTGATGGAACCTGCCTGGTCACGTGTCAGGATTGTCCTCAAGGGTACTGTAATGACTGTAATCATAATCAGGTCTGCGACGAGGTAGAAGCAACATCCGGGAGCGGTACCACAGGGGGACAGAGCGAGAACCCTCAGGGATTGGTTCAGCCTATTGCAAAAGTGACCAGTCAGCAGGGAGGACAGAGTGAAACACCCCAGGTCATTCCTCAGCCGACGCAGACTCCTGCTTCGCAGGGAGGATTAAGTGAGACAGCTCAGGCTCCGATTCTTGCTATGAAGATGGGGTTAACATGGACAAACGAAAACACCGATACCGTTACAAACAACCCCACGTCTCCAACTGCGATTCCTTTTGAAACTGATGTTCAAATATTATCTATCTCCACGTATCACTGGAATAATGGACAAGGTGTGCCGGTTCCCGGAACGATCGGGTTGAAGAGTTCTGATGGAACTATTTTCGGACCATGGAAGGCAACCGGTGAAAACGGACAAGGAGGAGTGCCTAATGCAAGATGGACTGCTGTTCCTGACAATTCAGATGGAGCCGGACAGATTTTAAAGAAAGGAACCTACACGATCATAGATTCAGATAAGTCAACCTGGTCAGTTAATGAAAAATCAAAGAATCAGGGATTTTGTACAGTACAATACATAAGCGCTTCAGAAATAAATCCTGTAACAAATATCTCTGTTTCATCAGTCAAACATCCTGATATAGAAAATATTAAACTCGGAGATTTGACATCATGAACATCTTTTTTCGGTTTTCCGGAACAAAATTAATACCGAAAATCGTAACGATTTTTTTTATCTTTTGCATTTTCTGCCTTATCTCTCCGGTTTCAGGCATTGGGAGTGTAACTACTGCCGGAGATGAGATCATGAAAACAAGTCAACTTCGAAACCTTACCGGAGGAGATGGAGATGGTATTCGGGTTGGTGTCATTTCAAACGGAGTAAAACATATTGAAGATGCCCAGAAGACTGGAGATCTCCCTCCAGAAGTTCATATCATTAAAAAAGGAAAGATGGATGAAGGGACAGCAATGCTTGAGATTATCCATGATATTGCCCCAAATGCTACACTTTATTACGCAGATTCCGGGGACAATGATCTCAGTTTTTCAGAGGCTATAGACAGCCTTGTAGCTGTAGGCAGTAACATTATTGTTGATGATGTCGGTCTTCTTGAGATTCCGTACTTCGAAGACGGGCGAAGTGCTGCACATCTTAAAGAAATTCTTATTCAACACCCTGATCTTCTCTACGTATCTGCGGCCGGAAACAATGGACAACTCCATTATCAGGGAATGTTTACCGATGCTGGTGGAGGGTTTAACTCATTTAATGGATCACCCGGAATTCCGATTGATATCAAGTCTGGAGGATTTTTCGGAACTATCCTTGAATGGGATGACTCCTATGAGCAGCGTGAAAATCCATATAGTCTGTATCTATATGACCGGCAGACAGGAGAAGAAATAGCGGTAAGTGAACGTACAGAAAGCGGAGAAAAACGCTCACTTGAAAAGTTATATTATCAGTACATCGGGGACAAACCATTAAATGCCGAGATAAGGGTGAAAAAGGCAGATGAGGCAGAACCCAAACTTCTGGAACTTATCCTGAAGACTGATAAAAACCTTGTATCTATTCCAGAAGAATACATGGTCTCTTCAGACTCAATAATCGGACAGGCAGCTATTGACGATGTGATATCAGTCGCAGCGGTTCCTGCCATTATGACACCAACCATAGAAAAATTTTCTTCCCAGGGTGAAGTTACCATCGCTCACCCATCATCTGAAGAGCGTAAAAAACCAGATATTACCGGAATTAACTCAGTAGATGTATCAGGAGCAGGAGGATTTTCAACACCCTTTACAGGTACAAGCGCAGCTGCTCCTCATATTGCCGGTCTTCTTGCCCTGGAATGGAGTCTCTTTCCCAAGACATCAGGTAAAGATATAAAAGAGGCCATGTTTGAGACAGCAACACCATTCGGACAGAAGGGATGGAATCCAGTGTACGGTTATGGCCTCCCTGACGCATTGAAGATGTATGACTATCTACTGAATGCCTCAATAACTGGTAATCAGACTCCAACAACTACTCCTTCATCAACTGTCACAGAATCTCCGTCTCCCACCCCTACACCAACAGAGGAGGAAGGAGCACCATTGGTAATCACGCATTCGGTTGAGATAACGAATCCCGGAGATTATTCACTTGGATCAGATATTCTTGATTCTTCAGGGACAATTATTAGAATCTCCTCATCAGATGTTACACTTGATGGATTCGGACACCAGATTGAAGGATTTGCAGTACAGTTCGGACTTGATACTCCTCCCATGCAACAGGGAATTGTGATAGAATCACCGGATAAGAGCAGGCTCAAAAATATCACAATTAGAAACCTTGCTGTGATGGGAACCTACCTGGGGATTGAAGCCAGGAATACAGACGCCCTCGTGATAGATACCTGTCGTCTTCCTTACAACTCAATCGGAATGATCCTTTCGGGTGTAACACAGGCAGAGATCAGGAAGAGTTCAATGAACGGGAATGCCCAGTATGGTATTATATTAGAAGGAGGAACCACAGACTCAGTCCTAAGTTCAAACGAATTGAAGAAGAACCTTGTCGGAATGGTTCTTGACGGTGTTATGGGAAATAGAATCACCGGGAACTCAGTAATCCTGAGTCATCAGGAAGGAATCCTGCTCAGGGGAGGCTCCACAACAAATACTATCGAGAAGAATACCTGTTCGGGGAACGGAAATGGAGGTATTGTTCTGAAATCTTCTCTGAAGAATTCGATCCTAAACAACACCTGTGAGCAGAACTCTCCACCCGGGATTTACCTGGAAGAGAGTTCTGAAAACATCATATCAGAAAATAACCTGACAGGAAATCTCAGAGGGATTAATCTCTATTACTCAGACACGAATACGATAACCGGTAATTCTATTTTCATGAACAAGATCACAGGGATCATGTTCCAGCCATCAGGGCGTAATATCATCAGTCAGAACAAGATTGTGGGAAATAATGGTGAAGGCATCCTCATTTCAGGCAGTGTCACACCTGAAAAAGTAAACCTAATCTCTGATAATTATCTTGAGAATGAAAATAATGTAAATATCCAGGAGGGTGGCAAGCCAAACTATGCATGGAACGGGAAAAAATCCGAAGGATCAAACATAGTTGGAGGACCTTATTTAGGAGGGAATGTCTGGGCATCATCTGATGGAAAGGGATATTCACAGACCTGTTCCGATATTGACGGAGACGGGTTGTGTGATGCTGCTTATGTTGTTTTACCCGATATTATAGATGAACTACCCCTAAAATATTCAGGGCCCTCCGTCACCCCTTCAGGCCCAATAAATACAGGAACCCAGACGAAACCTTTAAACGTTGAGGATCTGGTTACCGAAGGACTTACCCTCTTTGGAAAAGGGAAATATGCAGAGACCGCAGTCATAATGGACAAGGCAATCGAAAAGAACCCGACAAACTTCCTGGCATGGAGACTAAAAGTTCTTTCCCTTTCCAAAATGAAGATGGGTGATGAAGCCATAGCAACAATAAACAAGGCTTTGAATCTTTACCCAGATTCAATCATTCTATGGTACACCCTTGGCGACATCTACCTCCTTGATCTTACCGAATATGATAAGGCAATTCAGGCATATCAGAAAGCACTTACCATCGATAAAAATGATACGCATAGTCTGGTAAACCTTGCATTTGCAATCGATAAAACTGGTAGAAGTAATGAAGCACTAGAACTCTACCTACAGGCTGTCACCATCAATCCCTCACTCACAGATGCATGGGTAAAGGCAGGAAATATTGAGACACGCGCAAATCATTTCAACCAGGCCATTTTGTATTACGACAAAGCATTGAAATTGGATCCTGGAAATGCATTCACCTGGAACAACAAAGGATATGCCCTTTCCTTATCAGGAGACTATCAAGGAGCGGTTCAGGCATACCAAAATGCCATTCAGATTGATAATTCATATGAAGTTGCATGGACAAATCTTGGTAATGCATATGATGCGCTTGGAATGAAAAACGAGGCGAATGATGCCTTTTCACATACAAGAGTCTGATCATCAGACACATACATTTTTATATACATACTGATATTAACGGGTATGAAACGGTTGTGGGTATGTTTAGGAATTGCGATGATATTCATCGTATTGACTGCCAGTGGAGCATCTGCCGCATGGTGGTCACAGCAGGACAGTTATCAGTCATCATCTGGATGCGACTGGAACTTCTGGGGAGGAGGATGTTACCAGCAGCAGAGTGAATCCCATTCGTCTTCATCAGGAGGGGGGTGGGGTCCGAACTGGTTTGGAGGTGCATATTCGAATTATTTTAGTTCATACACACGGTCAAATTTCTGGACTGGCTGGTGGGCTAATGGCACCCAAATCGCTGATGTTTCCGGAGTATGGAAGACAGATCTGCTTGGAAACCTGACAGTTCGCCTAACTGGTGATGACATCATCCGTGCATCATACAAGGTGAAAGATAACAACGGATACATGCAGGGTAATTTCTCATCCAACAGTTCACCGGTTATGGATGGATTCTGGTGGGAGGCACCTGAATACAGACCACCATACCAGGCAGGTGCTGTTCAGATTACATTCGAAAACAGCACTGCTTTGACGGGTATCTTTGCATATGCTGACGGAACCTGGGGACCGTTCACCGGAACTAAAGTCAGAGCAAACCTGACTACTGAAGAGGATGATGTTCTCAAGGATATGCCACAGCTTGAATGGACCATTGATACCAGCCAGATCTCTGATAAGCGGGTGACTAATCCGGTTGACACCAACCCAATCAAAACCACCTAAATTCTTTTTTACAGATCAGATATTATATCAGCTCTATCAAAATCATTGTTAAAATCCATATTTTAAAGACTACTATACTCAACGCCATAGTAAATTATGAATGAAACTCCCTTATTCAAACATAAAGGGTTTCAGGATTAAATAGGTGCTAAATTAGAGATATTAAAAATTTGAGTTTCTGTCGCTGAGTATAGCAAGAATTAAACTGGTAAATAGCGCAGTATAGAAACCAGTTTTCTGATTAAATAGTTTTTACAAGATTAAGAAAACAAACGATATCAAATTGAATAAAATGAGAAATTCAAATATCTTTCTTATACAGAATCCCTGACTGTGCTGCCTCGCTGATGCCTCCGGTTGGAGTTGGTGTGGGTGTTGCTTTCTCACTCTCATCACAGATTCCATTCTTGTTACAATCCCTGCACAACCCATCTGGACATTCTGAGCATGGCACGAGACAGGGATCAGCTGCCTGGCTTTGACTGCTTTCAGAAGTGCCAGGTTCCGGACTCATGAATATCGTAGGAGATGGTGTCTGTTGCGGTTTACTAGTCGGCTTTGGAGTTATTGATGTCTGTAAAGTGGCAGGATCATAAACACCATTCTGGTTAATTGATATCTTTTCACCGGTTTTTATTGAATAAAAGACCACTTCAGCAGGATCATAGTAGTACTGCCGTAATAGTCGTGGGTTTACACCCGTTGTGTATTCACCGATAAGAAGCCAGCCTTTATCAGGAGAATAAAATTTCTTCAGGATCCGGTCAAATACCCACGATGTTTTAGAGAGTGGATCATAGTACACTCCATCCCGAACTCCCGGTTGCCATTGTTCAGGGATCTCATTTTTTAGCGATCCAGACGACTGGGCAGAGGAAGATCCAACAGAAGAAGAATCAGATGTACCTGTTGAAACAATATGAGTACTCGTTGAGAGTGAGAGACTCGAACTTATTGCAGGGTCTGAAGTACTTGAAGCAACGAGGCCGGTCAGACCTGGAATATTGCTGAATGGAAATGCGGTCACAACCGCACCAGCACAAATCAGGATGATGATGCCAGCAAGCATCATCACCATCTGTTTTTTTGTCATCAATGAACCCTCCACAGATACGAATAGTGCATAATACCGGTGGATAGTATTTAGATGTTAGGTGAAGATGTCAGAGATTGGATGGAGTGACTCTTCATTCGTATTACCGAAATTCTCATTCAAATCGCCCTAAAAAAAGTCCAGAAGAATACACCATGCGCCACAAACAAAAAGAAGACTAAATATTCCGATTTATTATAAAATAATGCCCTGTGCAGCAGGATTATAAAAATATTCCCTTATTTTAATCAAATAGTAATTTAATGCCAGATTCTATTGAATTTGAATGGTAAAGAGGAGGAACCTTTATACGGTGCTGCAGGCAACAGAAAGATGTAGATGAACTACCAGGTTCATTGAAAGTTCGAATAGAACGAGATGAATTTAATGTCAAAGAAGAACATGAAGAATGAGTCTGGAGCAAAGAATACCCAGTCTCCGGTTTCAGAACAGCAGGACGCAAAGTCAGCTTCAAATGCACCCAGTGCATCTAAAAACAGGCGCTGAACACCTGCAATAGTTTTCCACATTCACCAAATTTTTTTTTCACAATCCAATAACCTTCTTCTCTGTAAACCTTTATTCAGGCTTATCAAAACATAGAAGAAATTATAGGTTGAACCGTTCTCAAAAATAAAACAAGATACGGTTATCACTTTCAATAAAATGAAGATTATTTTGAAATAGGAATTGCCATCTGAATAGAGCCGGCAATCATTCCCAGAATATCAACACCGGCTTTGGCATCCTGCAATGATTTGTAAAAACCTGTTACTGTGATTACTTTTTTGTCAGTACTCATAATATAGATTCCAAGTGTTTTGTCTCCGCTTGTACCATAAACCATCACCCCACCGTTGTTAAGAAACTGTGGTTGATCACCATAGATCTGAGAAATTTTGGCCCCAAGCATAAATTTATCAAGGTACTGACGTGAGGCAGCAGGGTCAAGAATATGACCTGCCTGATTATTGCTTATCACTATAGAAACTCGAGATCTGGAATCACTTGGGTTGAATACATTGGTTATGGGTCCAATTGGAGTATCATCCATACGAATAGAATTGCCAGGAGGAATTTTCAATGAATAAACCGTAGATGAAGTGCTATTAATTGGTGCTTCATTGACTGACACCTCTTTCCATCCTGTATAATCAATGGCTAATACGGGACATATGAGGAGAAACACAGCACAAAGGAGTACCAGGATTCCAGATAGTAATTTCATAATAAACATTCCGATACTTGTTATTCTTCAATCCAGGGTTTTACCTCTTTCCATATCCAGAGGAAAAACTCGTAACTCGAAAATATATTAATTATTATTTTTTCTCAGCCACGGAGATTCCAATGGTAACTACAATACCTTCAACATCCCAGTCACGATCCAGCTGCCAGAGAGATGTATCCCGGGAGTTGTTGTCCTGATGAAGTGTAAGAGAGGTAGCCCTTACTTCTTTCCGGATGACTTCCTGCCACTCGCTGGTCAGAAGTTCATAGAGATGTGAATCCTGCACTATTGAATCAATTACAATCATCTCCTCAACATTCAGGTTCATCTGCTTTCGCATCTCCTGTATTCGACGAATGATCTCCCGGGTGTATCCTTCAGCTTCAAGATCAGCAGTCAGTGTAACATCTACAAAGACTGTTGCATCAGTCATACCAGCTGAGAAAATATTTTCTGGCATAACTTCGGTGAACATCACATGCTCCGAGGTGATTGCAATATCACCTTCCGGACCGACTATGGTAAATGATCCTTTTTCTGCGATCTGTTTTCGCATCTCATTTCCATCTGCCCCTTCGATTAAGGCCTTAACCTGAGGTCCAATCTTTCCAAAAGAAGGACCAATTTTCTTCATAATTGGTTCTGCTTTCCAGAGGATCTTATCGTACTGACCGGAAATTACCACGATCTCACGTGCATTAGCCCTCTGACAGGCCAGATCATACATGCTGTGGAATGCTTTTCCAACAATATCGTTGTGAGCAGCAACAGTGATGGTTCCCACAGGCCATCGGAGTTTTCTCTTTCCAGCCTGACGTGCATTTGCTACAGCCTCATCAAATGACCTGATAATGCCCATCCGGGTCTCTAAATCTACATCGATGAGCCTGTCTTCGCCTGCATACCAAGAAAGCATATGAATAGAGATTGGATCTCCTTCAAGTCTGAGGTTTCCATAAATATCTTCAGCAATGTGTGGGGCATATGGAGCAAGAAGTCTGCATATCGTCCGCATACAGTAGTAAATCGTTTCGTATGCGTACTTTTTGTCCAGTGAATCCTCTTCCTGCCACATACGTGGACGAACGATCTGCACATACCACCGGGAGAGATCTTCAAGAACAAAGTTCAGAAGCGACCTGCTCAGGCGGTGCAGATTATACTCTTTCATGTCAGCAGTAACCTGCTTTGCTAGAGTATTAATCCGCGAGATGATCCAGCGATCCTCGTCAGGCATCTCTCGCAGAGAGCGTGCAATGAAGTCGGGATTCCAGATCCCATCTTTGGAAGAGGGAGCAAAATCATCAAGGATCATATATGGGAGCGGGAACCGGTACACATTCCAGAGGATATTTACAGTCCGGTTCACTGTTGATAGATTTTCCCAGTTGAACTTGAGGTCTTCCCATGGTGCATTTGATGAGAGAAGATAGAGACGAAGTACATCCACACCGAATTTCTCAACAACCTCATCAGGACTTACCACGTTACCAAGACTCTTGCTCATCTTGCGGCCGTCGCCATCAAGCGAGAACCCATGCATGAGAACCTGCTTATAGGGAGATTTATTGAAGGCAATCGTTGAGGCTCCGAGTTGTGAATAAAACCACCCTCGGGTCTGATCCTGCCCTTCCAGAATAAAGTCAGCAGGCCAGAGTTTCTCAAACTCTTCAGTCTTTCCCGGATATCCGATGGTAGCCCACGAAGCCATTGCAGAATCAAACCAGACATCAAAGATATCCTCAACCCTGTGCATGGTCCCACCACAGGAACAGGGAATTGATATCTCATCAACATACGGCCTGTGAGGATCAGTGAGATTTGATCCGGCAGCCTTGTTCAGTTCTGCCATTGTTCCAAAGACCATCTGTTTCTTACATTCTGCACATTCCCAGACAGGTATCGGGATACCCCAGTACCGCTGTCTTGAGATGCACCAGTCACGGGCATCCGAGACAAAGTCATGGAATCTTGCACTTCCGGCCCAGTCAGGGTACCAGGTGGTAGACGCTATCTCTTTGAGCATCTGTTCTTTGATCTTTGGAATCGATATGAACCACTGTTCTGTTGCCCGGTAGATGATAGGAGTCTTGCATCGCCAGCAGTGACCATACCGGTGAGTGATCTTCTTACGTGCAAGAAGATAATCACCCAGGGCATCCACAATCTCATCGTTTGCGTCACGGACAAACTTCCCGGCAAAAAATCCACCATCATCTGTATAATGACCTGCTCCATCAACCGGACAGAAGATATCTAAGCCTTCCTGAACACCAAGAAGATAATCATCCCATCCATGACCGGGAGCGATGTGAACCATACCGGTATTGTCCATCTCAACAAAACCGGCCATGACAACACGGTGATCAATCTCTTTCTGTCTTGGGACCAGTTCTGCCAGGGGCGATGAGTATCTTGTGCCGGCTAGTTCTTTTCCGGTCTTCTTTTCAAGAATCGAAAAGTCCTGGTATTTTCCCTTCTTTAAAACATCTTCAGCAAGTGACTCAGCGATCCAGAGAAACTCAGTTTTACCTGCTTTCTGTGCAGAAACTCTGGCATATATAAAGTCCTTATCTACGGCAACCGCTACGTTCGCGGGAAGAGTCCATGGTGTCGTGGTCCAGATTACCAGGTATTCATCTGTTTTTCCGGTAATTGGGAATTTCACGAAGAGCGAGGGGTCCTGCTCATCCCAATATTCCACTTCAGAGTCCGCAATGGCAGTTTCACAACGAGGGCACCAGTTGACTACACGGTGTCCACGTTCTAAAAGGCCTTTCTCATGTGCTTTTTTAAGAGCCCACCAGGCTGCCTCAATATAGTCGGGGGTGATTGTCTGGTACGGGTTATCAAAGTCCATCCAGATACCAAGAGAGCGGAACTGCTCTGACATTGTATCTTTGTGAGAGATCGCAAACTGCTTGCATCGCTCAATAAACGTCTTGATACCGTAGGCTTCAATGTCTTTTTTGTTCTCAAAACCAAGTTCCTGCTCGACACGAACTTCAATAGGAAGTCCGTGCATGTCGTAACCAGCCCGGTCAGTAACATCATACCCAAGCATCCGATGATATCTGAGAATGCTGTCTTTGAGGATCTTATTCCAGGCAGTCCCCAGGTGAATGTTACCGGTTGTATACGGTGGACCATCCACAAAAAACCAGGGCTTTTTCCCTTTATTCTGATCTTTCACCCTGCTGTAAATCGAGTTCTTATTCCAGAATGAACGTACTGATGACTCGATCTCTTTTGCAACATAACTACTGGTGACTTCTCGCAAGGATACCCCTCAAAAATTCCTTTATTAATTGGACCTGACCATAGAAAGGTCTTTGCGGTCTCTTGTCTCTTTCAGAATAGAAAAATTAGAAAAATGGTTGATACAAAGAGGCGAGGGTAATGATTACCACCCGCCAGCTCCTCCTCCTCCAAATCCACCGCCGCCACCAAAGCCTCCTCCCCCGCCACTGAATCCGGATCCAGATGATGGCGGAGCATACGAAGTTACAGGCATAAATGCAGATGCAAATAACGCAGGAGCAAATATTGAGGAACCTGAAGAGGTTGAAAACTCTGGTAAGTTCACATCAAGATCCTTCATCGATCTGACTACACGGTCGCCTACTCCGAGTGCAGTTCCATATACGAGCCATTCACCCCACATAGAAATATCAGATGGTGCATAGCGTTTGATGAGAACTGCGTCAGACAGAAACGATCTAAACGAGTCCCAACGAAGTTTTTCTTGATACGTATCTCCTTTCCATCTCCCGAAAAGGGTTGCAGGAAAGAGCATACCCACAAGCCCCTGAAGAAATGCTGCTCCTGACAAAATGGTTGCATTAATTCCCAGGGATGCGTTGCTTCCTGCTATGGTAGTAAAAATTGAGAACAGGAACCAGATAACCGGAATTACCAGAAGTGGTACCAGGTATCCACGTCCATCCTCAATATAATGTGACTCGAGGTAAGAACTCGAGTAAGAAGTGAGTGATTTGAGTTCCTCCTGATAGGCAAGAAGGGTTGCCCGTACAGATGAATCTGAATTTGCCGCATCAGACATCGATGCCAGGGAACCGGTATCGATAACATTATCGGTTGCTATCCGCCTGAATACATTGAGAACAGTCTGTTCATATGCATCAGCAGATTGCTCTTTCAGAATTGTTATTGTCAAATCACTACTGTCAGGTTTCTGATCGATTCTAATGATCTTTTGCCTGTGCATATCAAGCAAAGTAGCATAAAGCCCTTCATTTCCGAATTCCTCAGGATCACCTTCAAAGATGAGATGCACCATCCATGGTTTTAGTGAAGGATCAGGGAGAGCACTGAGATGTTCAGGAACAACAAATGGTTTTTCTCTTCCTTTCAGGTAATAAATCAGGAGAAGAAGAATTGGGATGAAAATCAGAAGAAGGAGTGAAACCGTAAATGCAATATTGGGAGTAGAAGTAAGAATCGCAGAATACCAGGGATTTGCAGCATTGGTTTTCTCAAGTATATTCACCGATCCCAAATCACTGACTTTCCCATGAATCTGGTCTCCGGCACCACGTTCAAGAACTAACTCGAAACCGAGTGGTATGTCACTTAAAGCGCTCCCGGTAATGACAAATGAATTACCTGATTTTGTTACCTTCAATCCAGCAGGATGTGGAAATACTTCCTTAACCCGTTCTGCAGGGATAGTGATGGTAACAGACTGATACGCAACATGATCAGTTGCAAGATCAATGTTTATGTGGTCAGCATCTGAACCACGCTCAATCGGCGGAGTTATTAGCCAGGAATATGTAACAGGCCATGTTCCCGCAGAATAGTAATCAGGATCAAATGCTCCGGCTTCATTGGACAGGGCATGATTTTGAATGAGAGCCTGATAAGATTTATCTGCTCCATCCATGTGGACTACACCGGTATAATCCTTGAGATAAGAAAATGATCCATGAGGAACTGTAACACTGATTAATGAAACTGGTGCAATGACAGATGTTCCATAACTTACCGGGACGTTAAAGATCCTGTTCAGGCTCCGGTAGGCCTGATCTGTCTTGACAACATATTGATAAGACTCATTCAGACTCCCGTCATATGACCAGGAACAGTGGTAGTCAGATACAACAAGATCTCCCTGAATCAGTGTAGAGACAAAACCTCCGAGCCAGAATCCCACAATTCCAATAATTATGGCAGTGATTATCACAACTGCCAGCTGGCGAACTTCTCCCATTTCTTATTCTTCTCCCTCTTTGAAACGCCAGAAATAACATGAACCCCATTCCTGTTTTTCACCAGGCATCATTGAGATTAAAGTCTTTTCTGCATGATTACTACAGACCACTGACTGGCAGCACCCTAATATCTGCATTCCAATTGCAGGTTTTCCACAGACCTGACAAAAGGTGTTTTCCTGAATCATACCGTCCTTATGGAAAACTCAGTCTGTTCCGGCTATATATTTGACGGTCTTTAAAAAAAGAGAGAGAAAATTTCTGATAAAATCAGTCCAATGATTCTTCAGGGAAATATTCTTGTACAAATGTACTGATATCTTTGATAAACCCGGTTGCCTCTTCAGATGAACCGGTACTCCGGGCATATTCAACCATCATACATCGCTCCAGAATTGGAGCAATTATCTTAACATCCATACCGTGAGTTTTGGCGAGAGAGATGATCTCCTCTGTAGTATGAGAAGTTCCTGACCCTCTTGTTTGTGAGATAAAGAATCTGAGAGCCTGGCCGAAAAAGACGTAGGCATCCTTGATCCGATCTTCACTTATGGCCTTTTCAGCATTTATCAGGAGCTCTTCAGTTTTTGTTTTAACATCAACCGGTTCAACCAGAACAGGGAGATCTTCCTCAGGCTCGACACCTTGTTTCTGATAATACCGATACGCGGCCCAGCAACAAAGGCAGATCAAAAGGATGAGAAGAATAATTCCAATATACCAGCCTATCGGAGTCTCATCTTCTTTCTTCACCGTTACAGATTCAACAGTTCCATTTCTGATTATTGATGAAATAGTTGCATTTTTTCCATCTGGATTGTTATACTGTTCATTAATTACAGATTCATTGGGTGTTATGGTCTGTGTTCCACCCGTCTGATTATAGCCGACCTGCTGAAGGTTTTTCTTCTCTGCCTGGTACTTTGGGTCATTTGCTAATGTTGATGGAATTGGAAGAGATTCATTCGAACTTGCAGTCAGTTTTTCAAGTGAGCCATTCTGAATATCTCCTTCAAGAGAAACACCCTGGTTTTTATCATTTTGATACTGAGCTGATACAGATCCCGCACCTTTGCCTTCTGCAGAGATACTTCCATCTTTCTGCTGATACCCTGCATTCTTTAGATCCTGATTTACCTGACTCAGTAAGGGATCCTGATGCATCTTATCAGCAAGTTCCTGCTGATCTTTTTTATTCTGGCTTGTCTCTTGTGCTAACTGCTGCTGAAGAGCAGACGATTGTGCATTCATCTGATTATTCTGCAGTGTTTGTTGTGCATTTTGAGGCTGAGATCTGCTGCCTGATCCTGATGATGACATCCCCTTTCTGGATAGCATCTGTTGCATCATCTGCTGATTCTGCTGCTGTAATGCATTCATCTGCTGATCCATTTCATCAAAGGGATCAGAACTCTGACCCAGGCCTGCAGATTTCTCTTCACTCGTTGTTGAGGTCAGAGGAGAACCACTATTACCAGATTGCGATGACGTTGAGCCCTGTGAAGAGCCGGATGAACCCTGATTCTGTGATGTCTGATTGGAAATGAACTTCACGCTAAACGGCGGAAGAGCCGATACATAATCCTTACCACTGTCCCGGTAATGCATGTACAGGCTGACTTCAAATTCAGCCGGATCATCTGAACTCAATGTAATTGCATTTTGCGAACTGCCCGGACTTATTGGAAAAGATTGTGACTGAGAATTTGTCTGAGAGAAGGAGAATCCTTTCTGTGACTGTTTTCTTGTCAGAGTGTATTCAAGAGTTCCGACATTTGTCTTTGGAAATGAACTATCCACAACAAATGGAACCCGAGCTTCTTCTCCTGCCGGGAATGTATACTCACTCTGGCTAGTTTTAAGGGTGACATCATTTGCAAGGGCAGGATATATGGCAAAGGCAGCCAGGATGAGAATGGCTGCAAGTGTATACTTCATTGAATAATCCTCCTTCTTCCATATCTGAGCACAATCTCGGCCACCATGAGAATCATGGAAATAATAAAGAACCAATCCTTGATACTGGTTTCTTCTTTCTCACGCTTGATCTCTTTATTCAGATTGGAATATATTTCCGAGAGAGTTCCATCGTTAACCGATTTGTAGTATTTTCCTCCGGTGTCTGATGCAATCTTTTTAAGGGCATCTTCATCAAGATCTGCATATTGCGGGTTGCCAAACCAGTCATACCCGAGAACAACCGGTTTATCTGAACCGAGGCCGATGGTGAATACCTGGATTCCTTTGTCTTTTGCAAACTGTGTTGCCTGTTCAGGGGAGATAACTCCGGCATTATTCACTCCATCTGAAAGAAGAATAACTACCTTTTTTCGATTTGGAATCGATTCAGACATATCTATTGCAAGTGCAAGTCCATCTCCGATTGCGGTAGCTCCGTCTTTCTGTTCGATTGATTTTAATTTGGTGTATACCCGGTCCTTATCAGGAGAGAGATATGCAGCACTCGTTGCTCCTGATTCGAATGTTATGACACCAACATAATCTTTGTCATCGAGTTGGCGTATCAACTGCCCGGCTGAATTTTTAGCAGCCTCAAGCCTTGTAGGTTTGTAATCGGTAGCCTGCATACTGCCTGAATCATCCATGACCAGGATGACATTGACTCCCTCTTTGGCCTGTTCCAGAGGAATATGAGGATCTGCAAGTCCGATAATAACACAAGCCAGGGCAGCGAGACCAATCAAAAGAAGCACTCGCGGTCGTGCAGAACCCGATCTTCCGGCAAGAGCGGTCTTCATAAAACCGATATGCGAGAAGACCATCGCCTCCTGCTTTTTTCGTTTGGTTTCGCGGAGATACCAATAATATATTGCAGGTAATACTAGTAGCAAAATCAGCCATTCAGGATGATAAAAACCTGCCATTAGCGTACCCCCGCCATAGGACTGTCTGCAAAGAGCCGCTGCAGAGGGCTGAACCAGTCATCTGATGTCCGTACCTGCTCCATCGGAACATGGCATTTTTTAAATATTCCGGCAGTCCTTATTTCAGCCTCTTCAACAGCTCTCTGGTAATCTGCTCTGAACAGTTCATCAGAAGTATCGATGAGAATTTGTTCACCGGTTTCTGCATCCTCAAGTTCAATCAGACCGATATCTGGAAGATCTGACTCCCGGGGGTCTGATACCCTGATAGCATACACTTCATGATGCTGCCTGAGTTGACCAAGTTCACGCGAGAAATCTGACATATAAAAGTCAGATATAATAATAACAGAGGCCATTCTTCGGAGACGTGTCAGGATATGATGAAGTGCCGGTCTCAGATCTGAACCTGAGCTCTGCGGGGTATGGTTAATGACTTCGTGTATAAGATGGACGGCATGAGCCCTGCCGCTTCGAGCTGGAATAAAACGCTCCACCTTGTCGGTTACAATGATAAGACCTGCACGATCATGGTACCGAACAGCTGCAAATACGAGACTTGCATAAATCTCCAACATCATCCGATATTTACTGACCATGGTGCCGAAGGCGTGAGAACCTGAAAGATCAATAACAAAATAAAACGTTTGGTCTCTCTCTTCAGTAAATTCCTTGACATATGGAATTCCATATCTGGCAGTGACCTTCCAGTCAATTGCTCTGATATCATCACCGGGAATATATTCCCTGATCTCAGAGAATTCGATACCCTGTCCTTTAAAGAGGGAGATATGAACACCTGCTTTCTGTCCTGTCACCCTGGCACGTGTGATGAGATCAACCGACCGGATGAGCCTGACAAGTTCAACAGGATCTTCCCATGCTGGCATCTAATCTCTCTCCCTCATGGAACTGGAACACTCTTGAGAATCTGTGTAATTACAGAGTCTGTAGTGATTCCATCGGCCTCAGCCTGATATGTAAGAATGATCCGGTGCCGGAGAACTTCTGCTGCAATAGCCCTGACATCTTCTGGAACAACGTACCCACGTCCTCTTAAGAGGGCATGTGCCTTGGCACCAAGCACGAGAAAGATAGTTGCACGAGGTGATGCACCATATGCAATATAATCACTAAGCTGCAGACCATATCGGCCTGGACTTCGTGTTGCATCAACAAGTGAAGTTACATAATTCTTAATCTCAACATCTGCGTAAACCCGGGTAAGGAACTGTTGAATAGAGAGGATCGTATCAGCGGTGATGACAGCCTTTGGAATGATCTTAACCCCTTCTGTGAACCGGTCAAGAATCGTTACTTCTTCTGTTCGTGAAGGATATCCCATTATAATCTTGAACATGAACCTGTCCATTTGAGCTTCAGGAAGTGGATAGGTACCTTCATGCTCAATCGGGTTTTCGGTTGCAAGTACGAAAAACGGAGTTGGTAACTTGAATGTTTCTCCCTGTATCGTGACCTGACGTTCCTGCATGGCTTCAAGCAATGCTGACTGTACTTTTGGTGGTGCACGGTTGATCTCATCAGCAAGAACAAACTGGCTGAAAATTGGACCTTTTACAGTTGAAAACGAAGATGATTGTTGATTAAAAATTTTAGTTCCGGTAATATCAGCAGGAAGCAGATCCGGAGTGAACTGTATACGTGAAAATGAAGCATCGATAGCCTGAGCCAGAGTTTTAATGAGCAATGTTTTTGCAATTCCTGGAACTCCTTCAAGCAGAACATGACCATCAGCAACAAGTGAAATGACTAGACGATCTACGATATCATGTTGTCCGACTATTATTCGGGATATTTCATCCCTGAGAGGAGTGAGGAGGTCTGCGTATTGTTTCGCTTCTTTTGTAAGCGCAAGGATCTCTTCGTTCATGAATTCACCTGATATTCGATTTTGGTAGATTGATACCGATAGATTTGCAGGTAACTCTACAAAGTAAAGTTTGCATTACATATTGAAAACGTTTCCTAACATGCTGTACCGAATTTTCAAAAAAGAGTAGAAAAAATGTCTGAACAAAAAAGAGAGCGGTTATGATGAGTTGACAGCCATCGGTATAATACCGGTGGATCTGAGGTCAAGGACAACATCACTACCTGCAGTGAATGGATATGATTTAACCCACTGGCCGGTAGTCTGATCCTTCACTTCTGCAACATGCTCCTGTCCGGTTACTGCATCATAGATCTTGAAAGATATCGGTGAACCATCGGGAATATTACCCTGGACTGTAAGTTTTGTCTTATCACCGAATTTTCCGGGGACATTTACCTGGATTGGGTTGTTCTCCACTCCAATTTTCACACCACTCCCATCAGCAGTGATGAGAGAACCAGGTGCTACAGGCAAGCCATTGATCATAACAGTTCCAGACACTGTCATCGGAGTAGTTGGAACGGGAGGTTTCCCTCCGTCAGCCCGCAGTGATAGCCGGGTAAGTCCACCCTCGAAGTACGGGAATGAACTTGCCCAGTCTCCACCTGACTCAACATCCCTGACCTGTGCCTGGATTGCTTCATTGGATCCGGATGGTGTGACCCAGAAGGTAAGTGGTTGACCACCCTTCAGATCTCCCTGTGCAACGAGCCGCTGCAGTTTTTCAAATCCATATACACCGGGTGAGGTAACCGGAAGTGGGTTGCCTACATGTCCTTCGATGATATTGTCGCCTTTTACAGAGATGGTTGAACCGACAGGCAGCGGCTGGCCGTTGTAGGTAACCTCTCCGAAGAACTCATGTGGAAGGACCGGCATTGGTGGAATTCCTTCTCCACCTACACGAAGGTCAAGCCGGGTCTTTTCACCGCCACGGAATGGATATGAATCAGTCCAGTTTGCTTTTCCATAGAGGTCGTAACATTCTGCCTTAACGAAATCTGCTGATCCAGGAGTCTTCACCCAGAAGGTTACAGGCTCACCATTCTTGATGGTTCCCTGTACCTTCAGCGGATCCGGAATACCGTAATTTCCTACTTCAATTGTTGTTGATGGATTCCCTGCAATACCGGTCTCCACACCATTTCCACGTGCTTCGACTATGGTATTGCATGGTGCCTGGTCTCCGTCAACTGTAATGTGACCGTAGAACAGTGCTGGTTCTTTGGCTTCAGTGACAGTTACCAGATTCTGTTTACATGCCTTGGCTGATCCGAAGGCGTTGGATGCTTCCAGACATACGGTGTACGTTCCAGGTGTCTGGAATACATGAGTTGGATTCTGTTCAGCTGCAAACTGTCCGTCTCCAAAGTCCCATTTCCATGCTGTCGGGTTATTGGATGAGAGATCAGTGAAACAAACCGTCAGCGGAGCCTTACCGCTTACCGGAGAGGCTACGAAATCAGGTACAGGTGGCTTGCCTGCCGGATCGACATGGATGTACTGATATCGTATTTCTGTTGACCTGTCGTCACCTCTGATAGCAGTCAGCAGGACTGTGTAATCGCCAGGTTGTGTATAGACATGGTTCGGATTCTTATCAGTTCCATTGGTTCCGTCACCAAAGTTCCAGAGCCATGCTGTCGGGTTTCCAGTAGAGAGATCAGTAAATTTGACATTCAGCGGTGCAACACCTGCTGTTGGTTCACCCATGAATGCTGCCTTGAGTGGAACCGGTTTGTCAAGCACATGGATGTACTTCTCCTGTACCTTGGTGTTCTCACCAAATTCATTCTTGGCAGTCAGAGTTACGGTGTATTCACCGACTGACTGGTACACATGAACCGGATGCTGCTCTTCAGAGGTTGAACCATCACCAAAGTTCCACACCCATTTTGTCGGGTTACCGCCGGAAAGGTCAGTAAAGCTTACAGTGAGAGGTGCAATTCCGACTGTCGGAGAACCTCTGAACTGGGCGGTTGGCGGAGTGCCTGCTTTGGTCACATTGATGTAATCAGGAATTACCTTCCGGTCTGATCCTGCAATGTTTGTGACGACAAGTTCTACAGTGTACTTTCCTGGAGCATCATAGGTGTGTGTCGGATTCTTCTCTACTGAATCTTTTCCATCACCAAATTTCCAAGCCCATGTAGTCGGGTTGTTCTTGGAAAGATCTACAAAGGAGACCTTCAACGGAGCAGAACCGTTAGTCGGAGCTCCGGTAAAGTCAGCTATCGGACATGGAGTCGACTGGTTTGCAGTGATAAGATTTGGTTTTGTTATCTGATCTGAACCTGCAGTGTTGCTTACATTCAGAGTGACTGAATAAACACCTGGATTCGTGAAGACATGGGTTGGATTCTGCTGTGTTGCAGTCTGCCCATCTCCAAAGTCCCATCTCCATGCAGTTGGGTTATTCTTCGAAAGATCAGTGAAGTTCACCTGGAGTGGAGCATTCCCGGTGGTTGGGTTTGCATTGAAATCTGCCACCGGTTTTACAACATCAGGTAATGCATTGATGAACTGCGGCTTTTCTTTAGAGGAAGAACCAGCCTTGTTACTTGCTGTCAGGTTAACTGTGTAGGTTCCTGCAACAGTATATACATGGGTTGGATTCTGTTCCTGAGAACTGCCGCCATCTCCAAAGACCCATGACCATGCAGTTGGCTGATTGGTTGTAAGGTCATTGAAGACAACACTGAGCGGAATTACACCGGATTGTGGATTTGCATTAAAGTCAGCAACCGGTGGTTTTACCGGTTCACGGACTGTTATATAGTTTTCCTTTGTCTTCTTCTGACTGGACACAATGTTGGATGCAGTGAGTGAAACTGTGTAGACACCTGGTTTCTCATATACATGAACCGGGTTACGTTCAGTTGAGTTAGTGCCATCTCCGAACTCCCATGCCCAGGATGTTGGAATACCAAGTGAGGTATCATTGAACTGGACTGTCAGCGGAGCTTCTCCGTCTGTTGGGACACCGACAAAGTCGGTTACCGGGATCATGTCATGGTTGGATATAACTGCGACAAATGCATCACGGTCACCATCACCATAATTCTGTTGGTAAGGCCAGACCTTGGGGAAGTTTATTGAGGTGGTATATCCGGTCATATACGCATCTCCTTCACCAGTTACTGCAACCCCTCTGCCCTCATCAATATCTGACCCACCAAGATAGGTGCAGTACTCAATCTGACTAATAGTGGGGTTGAACTTGGTGAGCATCAAATCAGATTTTCCACCAAGCTTAGACTGGTATGCCAGAATGGTTGGAAGATCCGGGGAGTCAGAGGTTCCCACAATATAGATACTGTTAGAGGAGTCTTGTGCAACTGCACTAATGGAATCCACCATTGACCCTCCAAAGTACGTACTCTGGTTAAGAGAGGAACCATCTGGGGTCAGGGTGGCAATAAATCCATCCTGAAGTCCTTTAAGCTGTGGCTGAATCGGGTTTACTGTTGGGAAATCAGGAGACTTTGTTGAACCAACGACTGTAAGTGAGCCATCCGGATGTGCAATAATACCTTTTCCATCATCCCAGTTACTTCCTCCAAGATAGGTGGAATATGCTGCCGGATATTTTCCTTCAGGATCAAACTTGGTAACAAATGCGTTGAATGTTCCTTTCAGGGAGGACTGATATGGCTTAATTACCTGGAAGTTTGGTGATTCAGTCTGTCCAACAATACATGCGTATCCATTAGGATCAATGGTTACTGCACTACCGGCTTCCATCGCACTTCCCCCGATGAAGTTGGAATAGACAATCGAGTTACCTTCAGGAACCAGTTTGGTGATAAAAGCATCACTCATTCCACCGAACGGGGATAACTGGTACCGGTTTACAACAGGATAATCCCAGGATTTAGTCTCTCCGGTAATGAAAACATCTTTTTTATCATCTATTGCGAGACCATACGCAAAGTCATCAGATGTTCCACCAACATACGTGGAAAAAACAAGATTTTTACCACTTGGGTCAAGTTTGGCAACCCAGGCGTCATATCCACCAGATATCTTGTTTCTGAATGCATTCTTTACAGGGAAATCAGCAGAATTTGTACCACCGGCAATGTATGCATTACCTTCTTTATCAATGACAAGACCCGTTCCCTCATCTGTGCCACTGCCACCGATATAGGAGATGTATACGAGGTCGGTACCATCTGGATTGATCTTGATAATGAATGCATCCTTATCACCACCACCATAATATGGTTGGACACTGCCGGGTGCAAGTCCTTCAGCACTCATACCAGTGGCAATAGTCTGATTTTTTAGGTACTTCAGATGATCAGACCAGGTTGTTCCAATGAAATATGCATAACCGTCGTTATCTACAGCAATGCAATTACCCTGGTCTCTGCCATCTCCACCAAAGTATAATGAGTATCTCATCACCGGATCGATGACAAGTTCCTTTGATTTATCGTAGGACCCAAGTGTGAATGATACAGAATTATCTGATCCAATCTTGTATGAACAATTAACCTTGACTTTTGATCCGTTGATTTCCTGATAGGCAACAGGAGCCAGATCGACAATATCACGACCAGCGGTCTTGATGATAAGATCACCAGATTGATTCAGGCTGAGCGATTCCTGACCTGAGTACTGCAGTTTTATTACGGTCGGGTCTGCCCCTGCCTGAACTACATACTCGCTCTTTAGGTTTCCACCCTTTCCTGAAAGGTTAAGGGCAATACCCGGATAGAGTTCAGTATACTGGACACCGGTAGTCAGGTTTATTCCGTTTTTCCAGGCCGATGAATTAGTGCCGTAGTAATAGTTTGCGGTTCCGTTTATTGAATTCAGCCCAATAATCTTGGTGCTGTTATTAGCCCCGACAAGTTTTACCAGGACAGGTTGTACTGCCGTCGTGTTGTTGCCGGATGGGCTGAACTCAATTCCATCCTTGTATACAGTGATCACCTGTTCTGGTGACGACTGAGCCTGAAACGATACATTATCTTCGAATTGCCCTTCATTCGGAATGAACAAAATGGGCATCGAGGCAATAGTAGCCTCCCCTGCCGTTCTGTTTCCTCCTTCTGCCATGCCAACTACAGGGAGGATACCTGCAACCAGAAGAATGGTCAGAACGAGGCACCAAACTGGCTTAACATTCCCCATCATATGAATAACCCGCGTCAGAACATACGGTATACGCAGTTGTCTTAGTCAGATTCATCAAAGATTTCTCTGACATTCCCGCGATACTTAACCACTGGTTTTATCCGGCACATATATATAATTGTTGGAAATTATAGACGAGTTAGCCTCAGATTGAGATATCCCTATCCAAAATGCGTTATCAACAATAGAAAATATATTCTGGATTATAAAGTAGCGCAGATTTCACTTCTCGAACCTTCTATCCATCTTGAGAGGATAGATATTAATTTTCATTCCTGTAAGTCATTTTCAAAAAATGATATTTTTCATAATTTCACTAAGATATGTATCTGTTTAATGCCTATTAACTAAGAACTAATTCAAAATTCCTGTACCAAAGGTCGATATGTAATCCATGAATAATCCATCATATTCAATTTCAACATTAAATTCCTATAGCAGAGTGTTTGCACTGGAGATCCAGCAAACTGATCTTGTAATTCGGGGAAAAGAGAACAGGTCAGTAGAACTGGTCACCCCGTCAGGAGCACATATTGCAAAAATATACTGCTGTGGAGCCCTGACGGAGATAAATAAAAGTGGAAAGAACGGATGGATAATCAGAGTTGCTGACCCGACCGGGGTATTTGTTCTGTCAATCAAGGCAAGAACACCGGATTTAATCACTACATTGGATTCTCTATCTCCTCCAACATTTGTATCAGTTACTGCGACAATTGAAACCGACTCAACTCCGGGAGAAGGTGGTTTCAGGTTGGTTCTTGAAACAATCCACCAGTCAGACCGGCAGGCCCGGGACCAATGGATCTTAAGGACGTCACGTATCACTCTGGACAGACTGAAACGGGTTGCTGATCTTCTTGCAGGAGGAAGCCCTAGTGATGAAGAACGAAAGTTCATAACAAGATATGGGACGAGCCTAAGACAACTCAAAGTTCTCTCTGGAATTGTTGAACGTGCTACAAGCCAGGTCAAAATCCAGGAGGAGGAGATTGAAGAAGCAGATCCCAATCCTTCAACTGAGAAGAATACCTGTGAAACCGTGCTGCAACTCATCAAACAACATTCAGGGCCAAGAGGAATATCAATACAGGAATTGACTGGCTTTGCACAAAAGGAGAAAATTTCCGAGTCACTTTTGCTTGATACTATCCGGGCCCTGATTACTGAGGATGAATTATACCAGCCATCTTCGGGTTTTATAAAAATTCTCTGATGTAACTCATGGAAATTGAGTACTATCCATCCGGTCCAGCAATTCAGATAACAGGGGATCAGCGAATATTGATAGTAGCCGATCTACATATGGGCATTGAGTCTGATCTACTACTTCACGGAGTACACCTGCAAAGCAGAGGTGCTGAACGGATTGATCGACTGAATGCTCTTGTAAAAGATATTGCTCCAGATATTATCCTGCTGCTTGGTGATGTAAAACATCGGGTACCCGGGACCTCCTGGCAGGAGTTCCGTGAACTTCCATCACTCTTTTCTGATCTCCGAAAACACACAATAATTAAAGTAACTCCTGGAAATCACGATCCCGGAATTGAAGAATTTTTAAAGCCGGAAGAACTTCTTCCAAAAGAAGGTTCAATTCTTGATGGCATCGGGGTTATGCATGGACATACGCGTCCTGATTCATCTCTTGCAGGCCACCTGATTGTGGCTGGTCATCACCATCCGGTTGTATCATTATCTGATGAAGTGGGCATTGCCCTTAGATCTCCATGTTATGTCCTTGCTGAATTGCGCAACGAAGTATTTGAAAAACCACCATCCGAAGATCCTAAAACTCGTGTACTGATGGTACCTGCATTCAATGAATTCTCGGGGTACGGAATCGAGAAAACGTTCAGAAAACCATTCTCACCCATTTCACGAGCAGTGGTGATCGAGACTGCAGAGTGTCTTCTTGCTGATGGGACATATGGCGGTGACCTCTCTTCAATAATCAGGCATGAGCACACAGACTGTACTTGATCCACGAGTCGTCGCATGTATAGCGGAGCGTGGATTTGATGAATTCTCTGAAGTCCAGCAACGTGCGATACCAAAGGTGCTAGCCCGAGAACATCTGCTCCTTATTGCCCCTACAGGAACTGGTAAGACAGAAAGTGCAATGATTCCAGTATTCAACCAGATGCTTTCAGCTGGTGCTGGTGGAGGGAAGGGATTTACCACACTCTATATTACGCCACTCAGATCTTTGAACCGGGACATTCTTCGCAGAATGGAATGGTGGTGCAGCAGGCTCGGATTCACGGTAGGTGTGAGGCATGGAGATACCACCCAGAGTGAACGAAGGAAACAGACTCTTTCGCCCCCTGATCTTCTGGTGACAACACCTGAAACCCTTCAGGCTATCTACATGGGCAGGCGTCTTCGTGAGCATCTGAAACAGATACGATTTGTAATTCTTGACGAGATTCACGATCTCGCAGGGACAAAACGGGGAGCCCAGATGAGTATAGCTCTAGAACGCCTCGTACCATACGCAGGAGAATTTCAGCGCATCGGTCTCTCAGCAACGGTAGGAAATCCTGAAGAAGTAGCCCGGTTCATGACCGGCAGACGACCCTATACCATTGTTGAAGTTCCGGTCACAAAGCACCTCGCTATCACGGTAGAACTCACTGGTGAAAAGTTTGAGGATCAGGTAAAACTCATCAGAAAGCACATCAAAGAAGGTCCGCCAACACTTATTTTTGTCAATACACGTGCTACTGCTGAATCACTCGGGATGAACCTCCTCAAAGATGGCGGAATTGATGTGCATCACGGTTCTCTTTCACGAGACGTCAGGATAGAGGCTGAAGAACGTTTTAAGAATGGTGAAATCAGGGCACTCATCTGTACATCCTCAATGGAACTTGGAATCGATATCGGTCATGTTGATCATGTTATCCAGTTTGGTTCCCCCCGGGAGGTCAGCCGGCTGGTTCAGAGAGTCGGTAGGGCCGGACATCAGATTGGAAAGATATCCAGGGGCACCATCATTGCCAGTGGATTTGATGATCTTGCTGAGTCACTGGTGATCACAAGACGGGCTCTTGCCGGACAAGTCGAAGAAGTGGTCCCGACATACCAGGCCGGTGATGCAATTGCAAACCAGATAGCGGCGATGGCTGTTGAGTATGGAGAGATTTCAACAGATGATATCACCTCAATTCTTTCTGGCTCATCCATCTCTCTTGATGCCGAATCAATAGTCCCGGCAATAATTTCACAACTGGCAGAACATTACATCCTGAGACGGGATGGAACCAGGGTTATTACTACCGGCAGGGCTCGCAAGTACCTCTCCAATAATCTCTCGATGATCCCTGATGAACGGAAATTCCCGATCTATGATATGGTCTCAAGACGTACAGTCGGATCCCTCGATGAATCATTCGTTGTTACCTATCTACATACAGGTGCTGTGTTCATTGCCCGTGGTCATCTCTGGCGTGTTCTTGAGATGGAAGAAGGAAAGATCACTGTAGAACCCGCAAAAAGTGCAGAAGGGGAACTGCCATCTTGGGAAGGAGAGCAAATCCCAGTTCCCTTTGCGGTTGCACGTGAAGTTGGTGCTCTCAGACGAACCCGGCAATTTACCGATTACACATCAGATCAGGTAGTAACCAGATACGCAGAAGCATATCTTGTTGCAGTAGAGAATAACCGGGGTATCATTCCGACTGACGAGATTATTACCCTGGAGCAAATCCCAGAAGGTGTTGTCATTAATCTTTGTGCCGGTCACCAGACTAATGAAGCATTCGGCAGGGTTATTTCAATCCTAATTTCAGCACGTTGGGGGACAACCGTTGGAATTGAACTCGATGCATACCGGATCCTCCTGAGACTCCCAAGAGAGGTAGTTGCAGGTGATGTGCTGGAGATTATACATGGATTGGATCCAGAACATCTTCGGGCAATTCTGGAAGTTGCACTCAAACGAACATCTCTCTTTAAATGGAAACTCGTTCAGATCGCAAAAAAATTTGGAGCGATTGATGCTGATGCTGATTATGAACGTCTGAGTATGCACAGACTTGGGGAGCTCCTCTCAATGCCTGCAATCCAGGCTGAAACTTATCGTGAACTCTTCTCACGGTACATGGATGTAACTCACGCCACTGAGATCGTAAATGGTATAAAAGAAGGATCCATCACAATGGTACTTGGTCTGCCGAGCATGATCGGGGCTTCGGGGATCTTCTCTCATCGCGATCAAATTCCACCACCCACAGCTGATCAGGCTGTTATCGCCACAATAAAACACAGGCTGGCAAAACAGGAGGTGATTCTTGTCTGTATGAACTGTAGAAAATGGAAAGTCAGAACCATTGTTGACCGGGTTTCTGATCACCCGGTTTGTGGGCATTGTAATGCCAGACTTATAGCTGCACTCAAACCATACGAAGAGGAACAGTACAGCATAGCAAATAAAAAGACCAAAAATACCCAGGAGAAGGAGATAGAACGTCGTCTTATCAAAAACGCAAATATTGTGCTTTCGAGCGGGAAAAAGGCAGTTCTTGTTCTTGCAGCAAAAGGGGTCGGCCCTGATACAGCGTCTCGGATTCTGGCAACATGGACAGATGGTGATTCACTGTATCGTGAAATTTTAAAAGCCGAACGTAACTTTATTAGAACTCACAGATTCTGGCAATCATAAATAAAGAGAATAGAACCCGGCTTGCCGGTCACATTATGCTGCCAAGCTTCTGTTCAAGGAAGGCAAGTCCACGCTTGATGTCTTCCATGTTTTTCCCTCCAGTCAGAATGATCTTTCCAGAAGAAAAGAGCAGTGCAACGATCTTCGGATCTGCAATACGATAAACTAGACCCGGGAACTGCTCAGGTTCGTATTCGATATTTTCAAGGCTGAGGGTCATGACCACCTTGTTAAGATTGATCTTGTTGCCAATATCGTATGAACAGACGATGTTGGTTACGGCCACTCGTGGTTCATCATAACAGGCGATACCTGCCTCTTTCATCTTTCCGATGATTAATTTAAGTCCGACTTCAAGTGAATTATTATCTCTGATACCAGTCAGGACCACTTTTCCTGAAGAAAATATAAGTGAGGCAATCTTTGGGTTCTCCATCCGGTACACTGCCCCGGGGAAACGCTTTGTATTGAGTTCACAATTCTCGATATTATTGGAGATCACCTCAAGATCAATTGAATCAGCGATTGCCCCTGAAGCAACAATATTTTCGATCTTCAGGGATTCGTATTGTTTCTCTTCCATTGCAGATATGATGGGGTCTGACATATCATAATACTAATGGTGATTATCATCAAATGAAGCCCGTATTACTCGCCTTTCACAAAAAATGCAAACCTGGGATCTGGTGCGGATATTTATATCGATTCATATACTCATGTCCCATGATCCTTGTGTACAACATCCTGATAGTATCTTAAATACTCTCCACTAACGTATGGGAAGGTATGAAGCAGGAGATTGCACACCGGATGACCTCATATGAGGAAACGGTTCGTGATTTCAGGATTGATGTTCCTGAATTCTACAACTTCGGTTTTGATGTCATTGATCACTGGGCTGAAGTGGATCGTAACAAACTGGCAATGATATGGGTGAACCAGGAGGGCCAGGAAAAGAAGTATACCTTTCGTGATCTCCGTAACCTCTCTGTTGAAGCCGCCAATATCCTGATCAAATACGGGGTCAAAAAGGGAGACCATGTGATGCTCATGCTCCATCGTGTCCCTGAATGGTGGATATTTGTCATCGCTCTTATCAAACTCGGTGCAGTTGTTTGTCCATCACCCACAATGCTTACCGCAAAGGATCTCCAGTATCGTGTTAATGCCGGCAAGTTCAGCATGCTGATCACCGACATGGAAAATTCTGATAAAGTTGAGAAGATCTGCAGGTTCTGTCCCTCTCTCAAACACAGGATGCTGATTGACGGAGAACTTCCCAACTGGATTAGTTACCAGTACGAACTGCTATATCCGGCTCCGGTCTCCCGATCAGCTATAAGCATGCCATTTCAGCAGAAAACTCATTCTTCTGACCCGATGCTAATATATTTTACATCAGGAACTACAGGAGAGCCAAAGATGGTGCTTCATAATCATGGCTATCCTCTGGGTCACATCGTTACAGCACGTCTCTGGCAGGATCTCAACTCAAACGATCTCCACTTCACCTCATCAGATACCGGATGGGCAAAGTGTGCCTGGGGAAAAATTTTCGGTCAGTGGATAGAAGGTGCCTGCCTCTTTATCTATGATGCAAGGGGCAAGTTCAAAGCAACCGAACTGTTACCTCTGATTGAAAAATATGAGATAACAACCTTCTGCTGTCCGCCAACCATCTACCGGATGCTCATCATTGCTGATCTTGCGAAATATGATCTCAGATCCCTGAGGCACTGTGTGTCAGCAGGTGAGCCTTTGAATCCTGAAGTCATTCGAATCTGGAAAGAAGAGACCGGACTGCCTATCTATGAGGGATATGGACAAAGCGAGACATGTGCATGTATAGCAACATTTCCCTGTATATTGCACAAACCCGGGTCCATGGGTAAGCCATCTCCAGGATGGCAAATAGAACTTCATGATGATGACGGCAAACCAGTAGAACCTGGAGTTGAGGGAAGAATCGCAATTGGCCTTAATCCTCGTCCGGTTGGACTCGTGACAGAATACCTTGATAATCCTGACGCCAACGCGGAGTCATTTCAAAATGGGTTCTACTACACCGGTGACAAAGCATACATGGATGATGACGGGTATTACTGGTTTGTCGGGCGTAATGATGATGTTATCAAAAGTTCAGGGTATCGTATCGGCCCATTTGAAGTGGAAAGTGCACTCCAGGAACATCCTGCAGTACAGGAGTCGGCAGTAGTTGGATCTCCTGATCCGCTCAGGGGAATGCTGGTCAAGGCATTTATTGTCCTCAAACCTGGATATGAACCATCTGATCAGCTTACAAAAGATATCCAGAAGCATGTTAAGCGCGTGACGGCCCCATACAAATATCCCCGACTTATCGAATTTATGGAAGAGTTACCCAAAACTCTGTCCGGAAAGATCAAGCGTGCAGAGCTTCGGGACAAAGAAATGAAGCGATATCAGGAGTCACAATAAATCAGACTCCAATTTTCATATCCATCATGTATTACAAAAGATATAATAAAGGGAAGAGCACACCTGTAATGGCGCGAGGATCTCCGAGCCAGGTCAAAGGAGCTAGGTTCAGGGCCTAGTCGAGAAGTCGTTCGCCGGTTCAAATCCGGCTCCTCGCATCGTCCTTTTTTTATTAATTTTTAATATAAACGATGTTTTTCCTAAATACATTTAGAAAAAACTAACAACAATGCTGATCAACGAGAATCAAAGTAACACTTACAAAAAAGAGACAAAAAAATTAGATATATTTGTTCCGCTTTAACCAGTCTCGCTGAGGTGGAGTATAGCGGTATGAGATATCGCATTTGTCGTCCTGGAAACTCCATGGAGTTATGATAACAATATCTCCTTCTCTAATCCAGGCTCGTTTCTTGATCTTTCCCTTGATCCTGCCCATGCGGGTAACCCCGTCAAAACACCGGATCCTGATGTGGTTTGCCCCCATCATCAATTCTGCAAGACCAAACTGTTCTCGATTATTTTTTTTCGGCAATCGAACACGGATAGTCTCAACAGTCCCATCAGGGCGCTCATAATTCATGCTCCCTGAGTCGGGTGTATCACTTGTTCCAGGGGGGTTTTCTATAGGACTAATCCAACCAACTCCAGAATGATGATATATATCTGTGGCTATGTGCATTTAATATATCTGATTAGAATAATGGTTTTCACTATGATCAATCCCTGATTGTTCCTAAGATCAGAGAACTTATTGGATTTGAACAGAGATGATCATATACGTAGAATCAGAGGAAAAAATGCATTCCCAATTCAGTTTTCAACAACTTATTCTGATAAGCCTGCTTTTTATCATGAGTATTATCACAACCTGCTCTGCAGTGGATGTCAATTCATCGGGTATGGTGAATACTGTTGCCAATAATACCCAGAACAATCCGTTGGGTTCACCCTACATTTCACTAGTGCCGGAATCAACAAGTGTTGAAGTTGGTGATTCAATCGTCCTGCACGGGGTGATCGACAAGGCAATTCTCGGATTGAACCCTGGCAATGCAATACTTATCATAAAAACACCACAAAAAAGCAAATTTAATGCATTTACACAGGTACCAGTAAATAATAATGGCTCTTTCACATATTCTGTTCAGACTGATGTCACAGGTACCTGGACAGTATCAGTAAGGTACAGTGATGAGATCAGTGCATTAACTGATATTACAGTCTCGCCTCGCGCTATCTCTCTCTCCACAATAAATACCCTGAATTCATATGGTGCACCGGTAAGTGTGGGGGAAGAAGTAAATATGTTTGGATTTTTACGAGATTCAAAAGGGAAAGGAATTCCGGAGCGACAGGTAAAATACATAGTAGCCATACCTCCGTATGGATGTGACTTCTGCTCAGAAGATGAAGACTCAGATTACCTGATCTGGGAGACCTATGGTACTGCTACTACTGATTCTTCTGGAAAATATTCTATCTCAATCACTCCACATGACCGAGGAGAGTATAAGGTCAAAACATATTTCGGCGGAGATGAGGGATATCAGAGTTCAACCAGTGACATCAGGCGTATAAGGGTTAACTGATTTTGGGATTTAAAAAAAATCCTTTTTTTAATCATGGCATAACCTCATATCTGCCTGATTCAAATCATCTGCTATGAGGGTTCCTTCCAGGTTTTTGATATACCTTTCTTGTCTTGCGCTATACTTTTGTACCGCATTGATCGTTATCGAGACTGATAAAGGGGGAGAACCAATCTATACGATTCTTCGCATTGCCGGGCTATGGGGTTATATTTCATTATCCGGAGCAGTGATCATGAATCTCTTCAAACCTGATCTAAAAAGGATCTTGGGGAGACCATTTTTACAACTCCATCATCTGTTTGCAATATCCGGATTGCTACTTGTTACTCTGCACCCGGTCCTTTTTATTATTCTTTCAGGAGATCCTTCGTCCATTATTCCAGTTCTCTCGTCACCATTTCTTTTCTTTGTAAATGGCGGAAGGGTAGCGATTATTATTGTCTATTTTGCTTTTCTGGCAGGGCTTTTCAGATTGAAGATTGGTACCAGATGGAAAGTTATTCATCGCCTTGTATATCCGGCCCTACTTTTAGCCATCATTCACGCAAACCTTATTGGATCTACATTCCAAAATCCAATAATCCGGATAATCTGTAACGGTCTTGCTGTTGCAATTATCATTACCAGCATACTCAAAATGTTCAAACACCATAAAAAACACAAGATGGAAGCAAACAGAAGAATATCATAGTAAATTATCCCAAAATTTTCCAAGTCCACTTTAAAATAGGCATTATCAAATAATAATTTCAGAATCGCTATACATCCTGACATCATATAATTAACATGGATATCAGGGATTTCAGACTTGAGCGGTATATGGCACAACATGAATTTTCAGCGCCATTTCTACTCTGCTCTTCTGATTGCGAAACCTTGTCAATTCAGGATCTGTTAACGTTCGAAGATCAATCTTATGAGAACTTTTTAAACCTCAAACTCGGGTACACGGAGGCTCCAGGATCACCAGAACTCCGAGAAGAAATTTCCGCATGGTATAATGCAATCGATTCTAATGATGTGATTGTCACATCAGGGGCTGAGGAAACGATATTCATTGCAATGCATGTTTTACTCAGATCCGGAGATCATGTTATCGTCCAGATGCCAGCTTATCAGTCCCTACATGAAATTCCAAAGTCTATTGGATGTCATGTTTCTCCTTGGCATATGGTCGAAAAAAACGGGGCGTGGCATCTGGACCTCGAAATTCTGCACGATCTAATTACACCCAACACAAAGGTATTGGTGATAAACTCCCCTCATAATCCAACAGGGTACCAATTCTCTGCATCTGACTGGGCAGAAATCGAAAAGATATGCTCAGATCACTCAATATTTATCATATCTGACGAGGTCTACCGTGGAATAGAACATAATCCAGATACAGCACTAAACCCGATGGCAGATATGAGTGAGTCAGCCCTATCCATAGGAGTAATGTCAAAATCACTCGGTCTTGCAGGTTTGCGAATTGGATGGGTAGCTTCACAGAATGAAGAATTCAGAAAAAAATTTCAGGCCTTTAAAGATTACACAACAATATGTAACAGCGGCCCTTCGGAGTATCTTGCCAGGTTAGCATTAAAGTACAAGGATCAGATTATCAAGAATAATCTTTCGATCATCCATGAAAATATGGATATCCTTCACACATTTTTCAAGAGTTACGCTGACCAGGTTACCTGGTCAGCTCCTATTGCCGGGTCCACGGCATTTCCCAGGTTGGTATCAGACACACCTGTCGAAACCTTTTGTGATAAGGTCCGGAAGGATACGGGAGTACTCCTGCTTCCCGGGACAGTGTTCCATGTTGAAACACCCCACTTCAGATTAGGATATGGAAGAAAAAACATGCCTGATATTTTAGGCAGGTTTGAACAGTATCTACAATCCCGGATCTAATTTATATGAGATCGATATATCCCACAGATTTAATCAAGGTGCAGGGTCAAATAAGTTTAATCGAAGAGACCTAATCATGTCGGTAGAAATCCTAGTTGTTGATGATGAACCTGCTCTCAACGAGCTTTTTGTTATCGGCCTGAAAAAATACGGGTTTTCTACAGAGGGAGTACTCGGAGGCAGAGAATGTCTGGATCTACTCAAAGATGAATACAGGCCTGACCTAATTCTACTCGATATGATGATGGAACCTATGGATGGATGGGAAACTCTCCATCATATCAAGGCAGACCCGGATTTTCGTAAGATTCCGGTAATCATGCAGACCGGAAAAAACCTGACTTTTAAAGAAGCTGAACAATTTTCATACTATATTGAGGATTACATCATGAAGCCGATTACCCCCAAGCGTTGTGTCGACATTATTAATGAAATCCTTGAAAAGCAACGAATAATACAGGCACTTATAGATAAAGCACATGCGAAGGGATGCTCTGAAAGTGAGATTGATCACTTTGTTACAATTCATCGTGCCAATGATGTGTCAGGAAGGCTAATGCATCTACTTGAAGATCGATATGGTTCATCTACAGGTGAACAGGATCCTGATTCATACGGGCCTGAAGATTTCCAGATTTTTAGATCAAAAATCAAAGCAGAATATGATCTTCTCATTCAGAATATGGGCATTAATACCTGATTTCCTTTCAGGAAAATGCCCTTTTTTAAAGACCAGCAGCCTTAAAAATCATGGTGATGGTTTTGTGGGACTATCCAGATTACAGGATTCAAGGATTGCCCCAACAGTTCTGAATGCATCCTGAAGATCCTGATAATTTGGAATATGTGCTTCCCCAAGCATATCAATAGCTGACTTCATAGAGTCACCTCCGAGAAGACATCCAACCACCATGCTATGAGTAAACCTGGAGAGTCTGATCATCTCATGAGCAAGGTTTTTAGGATCCATCATAGCCACCGGTGCAGTGATTACTACAGCAATATCCCAGAGATGTTGGTACTTAATCATTACATCAAATACTCGGGCAAAACGTGAAGCATTACTATCCCCGAGGAGATCAACCGGATTTTTATGAGACCAGGAATCAGGGAGAATACTATTGAGTTCTTCAATAACCTGATCAGACAGTGTGATCATCTCCATCGCACTCTTTTCTGCATAGTCTGAAGCAAGTACTCCAAATCCTCCTGCGTTGGTGAGGATGATCGTTCTTTTCCCTTTGGGATAACCTTCAGAAACCACAAGACGGGCAATATCAAAGGCCTCCGCGAGAGAATAGGCAGGGATCACCCCACTCTGCTTAAAAGCTGCAATGTATGTTTCATAACTCCCTGCAAGGGATCCGGTATGCGACGAAGCAGCTTCACGACCTCTTACTGAAGAACCAGACTTAAGTGCGATCACCGGTTTTCTTCCCCTCATATTTTTGGCATATGCCAAAAATGCATGCCCGTCACGGATCTCCTCGACATACAGGATAACAGCATAGGTATGTGGGTCCTGATCAAGAACCTGCAAATACTCTAAAAATCCCATGTCGGTCTGGTTTCCTACACTAATGACAGATGAAAAACCTATGCGGCGGGAAATTGACCAGTCTAGAACCGTTGTAATGATGGCACCACTTTGAGAAATGAATCCAATTTGGCCAGAAAGTGGAGACTGTACATCAAAAGTTGCATTCAGGTCCAGTGGCGGGATAATGATACCCAAACAGTTCGGACCGACTATCCTTATTCCTGTCTCTCTGGCTACCTTAAGCAGTTCTTCTTCAAGTTCTCTTCCTGCATCACCGGTCTCTTTGAATCCGGCAGTCAGGATCACTGCAGATTTTACTCCCTTCTCTCCTGCTTCTTTAACAATATCAGGAACTGTTACTGCAGGGGTTGCAATAACCACCATCTCAACAGGGCTCGGAATAGAACTAATGGTAGGATAGACTTTTTTACCAAGAATATCACCAGCGTTCGGATTGACCGGGTAGAGTTCGCCCTGGAAGTTCAGAAGATTACGAAAGACAGCATATCCGACCTTCCCCGGAGTTCGTGATGCTCCAACTACTGCAATAGAGGAAGGATGGAGAAGGTCCGGAACCGGTGAAAGAATCTGTGGAGTGACCTGGGGTTTTTCAGGTGTAGATTTTATAAATATCCGGGCGTCTACTGCACATGCACCATTATCCCAGAGGACAAGCGGGTTGATATCAAATTCAACTATTCTTTCATCTTCAAGAAATAATCTGCCAATCTTTTCCAGTATATCCACGAGGGTCTGCTCATCAAGAGGTTTATGCCCACGATAACCAGATATCAGCCGGTATCCAGCCATCTCATGGATCATGGCTCTGTATTCAGGTGCGTCTACAGGCAGAACTCTCATTGAGAAATCATGAAGGAGTTCGACAAAAATTCCACCCATCCCCACAGTGAGTACCTTACCGAATGCTGAATCTATTTTTCCTCCGATGAGCAGTTCGGTTCCTGATTTCATTTCCTGTTCGACAAGATACCCGCTAATTACTGCTTGAGAATCATATGTAGCAACCTTTTGATCAATATCCAGAAGGGCTTCAACAAGTGCCTCATGACTGGCAATATGCAGAACTACTCCCCCTGCGTCTGTTTTATGGATAATTTGTCCAGAGACAACCTTTACAACAACGGGAAATCCGATGTCTTCAGCAGCAACTGCTGCCTCCTCATGGGTGGTCACAAACCGGTATGCCGGAACCGGAATACCATACCTGGTGAGTAGTTCGTACCCATCCTTTTCAGTAAGCAGCCGCCTATCCATTGTATCTCCTGCGTATGTGTCAGCATAGGCAACTCAATCAGATAAGCGTTGTGTGAAAAAATAAGATTCAGATATTCTGAAGAAGAGCTTGAAAAATTCCCTTACGAAGAACTTCTCTTGTAACTGGCAGATCCGTGGAGACAGGAGTGAGACTACCCAGTGATTTTGAATTGATGAAAAATTCTGATGAACCTGGTGCGATATCAGCGCTGATGGTATTATTGAAGAAGATCATTTCAACGCCTGATACAGCAAGATCACTGGAAAGGGTATGAATACATTCTTCAATCTCTTTCACTTTCTCTTCGGGAGTGTCTTTGTGGCGCCATTCAATCTTTAACGTTATCTTCTCAATACTACCGCCACACCCTGTGCAGGATTCACATTTATCCGGTGTACACCCGGCTTCGGCCTGTTCCATTATAGTCACCTGAATTTACTCATAGTAGTGTATGGCATTACATTTTGAAATTGTTCTCTATTCCAATCCAACGCTTTTCAAAATATACTATAGAATTTTTCCAGGTTCTGTTCTATAATCGTATTGCATTGCGTTATCAGGATGAAACGTCACTTATTTTTTTCGATAAGTGAGGGAATTTTGATAATGGTGATCCATCATCATGATGACGATAAGAAAAAGGGGGTTTTGTGTGCAACCTTCAGCCGGGCTTGGATGGATCAGGTATGTATATTGGGGGGGTTTTGGAGTTCTGATTCTGGTGACTTGTGCGCCCCGGCTTTGGGCTTTGCACAAGTATTCCTCACACTGAAGGATATTTGAACTTTACAGAAACAGGGCGAAAGTATTTTTCAATTTTATACATATTTCAGAATAAATTGCATGAAAGCCTCAATTTTAATTTAATCTCAAATTTTAATACATAAATAACATTCATCACTTTCGTCCTAAAAATTAAGTTAAAATTTAGCGAAGAAAAAAACCGGTTTTCACCCGTAAAGATAATTGGTTTCTCCCGGTGATCTTATCTGACAAACATCATGGAAAATCAGATTATCGCCCATCTTGACATGGATTCATTCTATGCTTCTGTTGAGATCCGTGATGATCCCTCTCTTACAGGACAACCGGTCGTAGTTGGCTCTGATCCTCAGGAGGGAAAAGGACGCGGTGTGATCAGCACATGCTCATATGAAGCACGAAGATATGGTCTCCATTCAGGGATGCCGATATCTCAGGCATGGCAACTCTGCCCCCATGCCGTATATATTCGTCCAAGTGGAAAATACAGCATTGTTTCTGCTCGAATTATGGAAATCCTGCAGTATTATACGCAACATCTTGAACAGGTTAGTATAGATGAAGCATATCTTGATTTTTCTGACTGTGGTTCCTATGATCAAGCAGAAGAACGAGCTTTTTTTATTAAAAAAGTTTTACAGGAACATGAAGGGTTGAGTTGTTCAATAGGGATTGCACCGGCCCGTTCCTACGCAAAAATTGCATCAGACCTACAGAAACCTAATGGCTTGACCATCATCCGACCAGATAATCTAAAAAAAATAATATCCTCTCTTACTGTCGATAAGATTCCAGGGATCGGAAAAAAGTCATACGCACTGCTACAATCGCGTAAATTATCTACATTTAAAGATCTTGCTGAAGCAGACATTCAACTTCTTCAGGAAATTTTTGGAGCATGGGCAGTGCGAGTTCAGGATATTGCATCTGGCAATGATATCTCCGGACTTAAGGATCAGGGACCACGTCAATCCATCGGGAGGGAGACAACCTTTGCCGAAGATACTACTGATCCGGATCTGATATCAACAACCCTCGATGATTTGGCACGGTCACTTCATGCAGAACTGCTTAGAGTTCACGCACGAACAAGGACAGTAGGTATTCGTATACGATACACAGGTTTTGTTACATACACCAGATCAGTCTCGCTATCCCATGCTGATGATAATCTGGCGTCAATCATGAAAGCTGCACATTCATTGATTGAAGAGTGTTGGGAAGGAAAACCAGTACGTCTGATCGGGATAAGACTCTCTGGTCTCGTGTATCATGATCCTAAACAGTGTACTCTGGATCAATTCTTCAGTTAAAAAACGTACAATACAAACTGGAAAAATCAGGGGTAAAAGTACTGGATCGCAAACGCGACCATGTACGTCAAGACCCCGAATATCACCTGGGGGATAGTGTAACGCTTAAAGACAGTCTTCACATCATCCCCAGTTGTCCGGTGAAGCAGCCAGAAATAGGGATCTGTAACAAAGCAGATGACTCCTGCTCCTGCGATGATCATCAGGAAAAGTGCCAACGGGTTCATCATCGGAGGAATACCAGTACTGGCAATTATCTGCGCGGTAAGTATCGAGGTGACGATACGGGATCCCTGGGCAGTCTGAATGAGAGCTGCCATTACAAAGGGAATCAAAATGAGCGGAACATTTTGTGCAAGCACTACCAGTGAATCCTGGGCAAATGTACTCTGGGTGATCACATATCCAAGTGCTCCGGCCCCGCAGATGTCAAAAATTACAACTCCTGCATGCTTTGCTCCGGATACAAATCCCGTCCATCTGTTTTCAGGTAGTGCTACCATTACAGCAGCAATCATTCCTGCAAACATAATGAACTGAACCAGTGTGAAATGCGAGAGATGAAGAAGAAATAGACCGACCGGTATTGCAGCAAATATTACCAGAAATGGCACCCAAGCCTTTGGATGAAATTTACCAGTGCAAAGACCCGAATCAATCTCACATCCGGGTTGTACATACTTTTGATCTGAATAACCACTCTCCTCAAGCCCCCATTCAGCACCTTCTGACCCTTCTGATATGATTTCGGATTCGGCCTTTTCAGTTTTCCCAGGAATCAGTGAACTTGGCTGAATATCCGATATTTGCTCTGTTACTTTAGGGGCCCTCCATTTGGTCCACCAAATCAGAAGACCCAGAAAAATCACCGAGAGGGTGATCGTTACCATGTCAAAAGTTAATGGGGTGAGGTGTTTAGGTCCAAAAGTGTCAAAGAGCGGAAAAGTGACTGGAGTAGGATAGACAAATGCTACACCAAGTGTACTACCTAGAGCTACCAGATACATAAGGCTAGACTGGCGCTTTTTATCAGGAGCTAAGTGAGAAAGCACTGGCTGGAGAATCATGTAAGCTGTGATCGGACAAGTTGAAGGAACAGCGATAATATATCCAGCAAATCCAGAAAGTGAGAGCGGGCTTTTAAGGACTTTTCTGATATCTGAAACGATCTGTTGAATATAACCCTGTTCAACAAGATATTTTGCGATAACTGAACCAGCAAGAATTGGTATTCCCAGACTATTAAAAACACTTGCGCAGCCTGTTGCAACCTGTGTAAAAACCGCATCGGGATTCCCACCAACTGCAAATCCGAATGCCACCGCACCACCAACAAGGGTGATAAAAGGAGGTACACGGAATTTTATCCCTATCACAGAGATAAGAATGATAATGATGAAAAATATCTGCAGGGTGTACATTGAATAATATCACTCCTGATATAATATCAAATACCGTTCAGAATGAAATCCGACCACCATACGCTTGAAGAAGCAATTTATATAATTATTAGGAGGTTGTTTCCGGATAAACAGGTGCGCAGAGAACAGGGAGGCTTACAGAGAAGAAACGAAAGAGTTGATAAATCCAAGAAGAAAAGAATACTACATAATGATGGGGGGTCAATTTGAGAAGGGGCGGTGGGTGGAAGAACCTACACAACAGGCATCTGCTACGGGATCACCGGATGATCTTACAGAAAGGCTTAGTCAAGCAAAGGCTTCATTTGGGAAAGGTTTAGATGAGCTTCTCTCAGTCGGCAAGGAACTACTGACAACTCAGGAAGGCCGAAAGCATATTGGCAGAAGTATGGATCAGACAGGTGCTGAGATCATGGGAACCCTTGAGGAGACTGCCAGAAAGGCAACAGAATACATCTCTAGCGTTCTCGAACAGAAACGCAAAGACTGAAATAACACAATACAAAACGCCATCTGCAGGCTTTCATAATACATTCATGCCTAAATGGTTAGATACCGGATCACAACTTCTTAATCTGGATTATATTGCCAAATTTCAGGTTATAGAGATGACCCGGGAAGTAAAGGGTCAGGTCATCGTGGAAAAGGCTGTACTGAAGGCCATGATGAAAGACGGGGAACAAATAAACATTGCAGCATTTAAGAACCGGATGGATGCGGTGACATGGATGAGAACCAGACTCCGTAACAGTGAAGAAAAAGTGATCCAGGTTCGATAATTACTACCATTTCTCATATTCTCTAGCAGAACGAGATAATCATCAGTGTTTTATTTGTTTTTTGGCTACCTTTGGGCAAAATTTATCTGCCTTAACTGTGAGTGAGATTGCATGAGTAAATCCATTTATGTACCTCTGGATGTACCAAAAGATCAACAGAAAACCTATACCAGCAATTTTAAAACTATTACCCATGAATCAGGAAGGCTCATGCTCTTTGCCGGGGATCAGAAGATTGAGCACCTGAACGCAGATTTTTTTGGTGATGGAATTCATAAAGACGACAACGATCCCGAGCATCTCTTTCGTATAGCTGCAAAAGCTAAGATCGGATGTTTTGCAACTCAACTCGGACTTATTGCGCGATATGGTGCAGACTATCCCGATGTTCCCTATCTTGTCAAAATTAATTCTAAAACCAATCTGGTTGGTACATCACAACAGGAACCGTCATCAGGCCTTTTAAACACTGTAGAACAAGTAGTCAGATTTAGAAAAAGCAGCGGTTTAAAAATTGGCGGGATCGGTTATACAATATATCTTGGATCAGAGGCTGAATCAGAGATGCTGTCAGCAGCTGCTAACGCAATCTTTGAAGCACACCAAAACGGTCTCGTAACTGTGCTATGGATATATCCAAGAGGAAAAGCAGTCAAGGATGAGAAAGATCCACACCTTATTGCAGGTGCCGCAGGTGTTGCAGCATGTCTAGGTTCTGATTTTGTGAAAGTAAACCCACCAAAGAAAGAGGGGGCATCATCTGTTGAACTGATGAAGGAAGCAACTCTGGCAGCAGGAAGAACCAAAGTAGTCTGTGCGGGAGGTTCAAGCGTTGATGGAGAAATTTTCCTGAAACAACTCTGGGAACAGATCCACATCGGTGGTTGTGCTGGTAATGCAACCGGACGGAACATCCATCAAAAAAGCCTTGATGAAGCCGTCAGGATGTGTAATGCAATCTATGCAATCACCGTTCAGGATGCATCAATTGAAGAAGCAGTAAAAATATACGAAAAAAAGTGAAGAGCAATCTCTAACCTTACATCTGATTTTTTTAATTTTTACGATTATTTGTTACTTTTTCTTTTAGCGGGGTTATTTCCCAATCTTCATTAAAATCTCTTCAAGTGACGGATATTTTGATTCAATACGCTCTACTACTCCACCATTATTAGAAATATCAGAGGTAAGGGCATTAAGATCAGGAACAGACCGGACTGTTGACATCCAGAGATTTCCACTTTTTTCAGTTCCAACAGGCAATGTCAAGGGACTTTCTCCAAGAAGATGGAACCATACCTCATATCTAATTGAACCAAACTGCTCTCTAAGTTCTGGCATGGTCCCTCTGATAACAACATCTCCCTGCTTTAATATCATTACCAGATCGCAGATCTCTTCAACCTGATTGAGATTGTGTGCAGATAGGATGATAGTCTTACCGCGATTCCGCAGATCTTTAAGGTATTCAATGATGAACCGACTGGTCATCGGGTCAAGACCAGAACCAGGCTCATCATAAACAAGGATTGCAGGATCATGAATAAGGGTTCGTGCAATTGCAACCTTTCTCTTCATGCCTTTGGATAAATTTCCAATCCGTTTCCCATCAGGATTTAATGATAATTGGGCAAGTAATATACCGGCACGGGAATCTACTGTCTCCCGATCTAGTCCGTAAATCTCCCCAAAAAAGCGAAGGTAATCTGGAACCGTCATGGTTTCATAAAGGCGTGATTCTTCAGGAAGATAGCCGAGCTGGCACTTGACCTGCATGGGATCGGAAAGAACATCAACACCACCGATGGTAAGGCTCCCTGAATCAGGCTTAATGAGGCCTGAAAGAATCTTGAGTAGGGTGGTTTTTCCTGCACCGTTATGCCCGATAATTCCCAGGATTTGCCCTTCCTCACAGGTAAAGGATACATCGTGAAGCACAGTTGCCTCACCATACTTCCTGGAGAGATGTGACGCATTGATCATGCTTCCTTTTCCTGTACTCTGCATTCCATAAAAGATACACGACCTAGAGGACTCATGATTGATATATGGTGGCGTTCAATTCTCACCATTATGCAGATGCTGCATCAGCTTTTTACCATCTCACGGTGGGAGGTCAAACGTTTCTTCACCACTATGAGCAGGGATCTGCTCCCTATTTCGGTAATACTCCTGATTCTCCTCGTCCTGGTGAGTGGATTTGCTGCACAACGCGGGATGCATCTGCAGGATGGACTGTATAGGATTGGGATTGACAGCCCAACATATCTTGAAATTATTGGAAATGATCCCAGATATACAGTTTATGATACGAGTAATCTTTATGGAGTGACCCCGCAGAAAGCAGGTACTGATCTAAAGATCCAAACAGGGACGATTCTTCGAACACCTGGAGAGAAAGGTAAAGCTGCTCAAAAAAGTTTTGAACGCGATTACCAAGCATACTCTGATAGGATATATCAACAACAAAAAGATCTTTTTGCCGCATATCCTCTCTGGATTCAAAATGAGTACGTTTCAAGTGAACTCAACTTTCTAGCAACGCAGACCGGACAGCAGATCGGTATTCCCGGGCAGGCATATAATGAGGCTCCAGAACCAGATCTTCCGGTTGAGGAAGTTACACCACCGGTCTCATCAGTTCCGGTAGATTCGGAAGAACTGCGGATGAGCCTCGCTGAACAGATGAGAAATGACCAGGAGCAGGTGAGTAGATATACGGGAATTTTTTCAAAGGCTGACACTACGCAGATTCCCTATAAAGTTCCCTCTCTCCTCTCTCCTCCACTTCCATTTGATACCATCATCTTCATTTTTGTCTTCATTTTTCCGCTATACTTCACATCTCAATTCTTCATGATGAGTATCATGAACGAGCGCACCCTGAGGCAGGGAGAAGCACTTATTGCCGCCCCAATTAAACCGGAAATCCTTATTTTTGGAAAAATGTTGCCATATGCCATCGGTATGATCCTATTAGCATCTGCAATCCTGTTTGCAGTTCATACAGATATCATAGCTATCCTGCCACTCATTCCTGTTATCTTATTCTTTCTCGCATTTGCTCTCTTTATTGGAATGGTATCCCGCAGTTTTAAAGAACTCTCATTCATCTCTATCTTCTTCTCAACAATTGCTACCTCATATCTTTTCTTTCCAAGCCTCTTTGCAAATGTTCACATTGTAAGCCTTCTTTCACCGGTCACTCTTGTTGTATATGTAATCCAGGGAACCGGTTACACACTAATGGAGTATCTGTATGCGACTTCTCTCTTCTACCTGACAAGTTTCATTATCTTTGGTATCTGTATAAAAAATTTCAGAGAAGAGCAACTATTTACAGAATCCAGTATGGTTTCAAAGGTAAGGCTCTATCTTGCCGGACTGATACAACCCCGTCACTGGTGGTTCTCACTTTTTATTATCGGGTTGATCAGTATACCTTTCGTTCTCATGGCCCAGATGATGTACCTGGTTCTCTTCTTTAACCTCCCAATGCCTTTTTCATTAATTTTGATAATGTTGCTTGCTGCTTTTACTGAAGAGATGGCAAAAGGGGCTGGAATTATAGCACTTATCACTGCAATGCCAGGATTTCTAAATGCACGTATACTAGTGATTGCCTCAGCCCTCATTGCATTAGGGTTTCTTGTTGGAGAAAAATTACTCCTTTTTGTTACCATTTCGCAAATATCAGATTCCGTTTTTGGTGCAGCCCTGTTCCTGAGCATCGGAATGCTCTGGATGCCATTCCTTTTGCATACAGTTGGAGTCTGTATAACCGGAGCTTTGGTTCTATACAAAGGGCCAAAAGCGTTGCCATTTGGTCTAGCCCTTGCCACAGCAGTGCATCTTACCTATAATCTGTATATGCTCAGGGGGTGGCTTTGGTGAATGTTCATAGGGTCTTGACAATTACAAAAAAAGAACTCCGCGGACTTGCAAATGAGAAAACTATCCTGTTAGCAATCCTTCTTCAACTCTTTATAGCACTCTTCTCATCGTTTCTAATGGTAGGTCTCTCTGCAATGTATGACCCAACCACATATGGAAGTATTTCCGGAGTAAAATACGGAGTAGGAGTGGTTGGAAATGATACAATCCTGAAAGGGTTACTTGATGAAAATCCATCATTTAAATCATATCAAATGAATCTTTCAGTGGCACTTGGGGCACTTAAGGAGAGAAAACTTGCAGCAGTAATCTGGACATCAGAAACTCCCCCGGAAAGTGTGGACCCTGTCAGCCTAACACTTTATACGATAAAAAATGATATTCAGTCAGCGGTTATCGAGGTAAAAATCAAGGAAGTATTTCTAAAATATGAGGACATCCTTCGAGATGTAAGAAGTGACCGTATTACGAAGCATCCCGTTACTATAACCTCGGCAAGACCTGTAAACTCAAACACTTTTTACGAATTTATTTATGCCCTGTTGATACCTCTCCTTCTTTTCATGCCTGCCATCATATCAGCAGGACTGGTTATAGATCTCATAACTGAAGAATACCAGCAACAGACAATTGATACCCTGCGTACTACCCCTGCTTCCATGAATGAGATCATATGGGGAAAGATAAGTGCCTGCATTCTTCTAGTACCGATGGAAGCAGGTCTTTGGCTTGTGCTACTAATACTGAACAGAATAAGAATCGGATCTCTTCCAGAAATCCTTCTGCAGGTTATCTTTGCCTCCTCTGCCCTCATTCTGGTCGCTGCTCTTCTGGCACTTTATTACCAGGACCGAACAAAATCACAATTTATCTTCTCAACAGCAGCTGTTATTCTTCTTCTGCTCACACTTGCATTTCCAGGAAATCCTCTCAATATTATTGCTCAACTTGCCTCTGAATCACCAGCTCCGCTCTTCTGGCCAGTTCTTTTCGTTTTTATCTGTTTCTGTATAATATTGACTCTGTTAATACGCGTAACCGTACGAAAGGCAACAGAAACATCGTAGGTTATAAACAAAACCTTTCATTTTTCGATAAGTTGATGCCTGATTTATCGCATATACCATACAGTGGCTGATACATATTCATCATCTGGTTGGGCAGATCTTATCAGGGGAAGTTCACAGGGTAGGGAACTTGCCGGGTTCTGGCGTCGTTTTGCGGCATCAATCATTGATCTGATAATTCTTTGTATAATCAATGGTGTTGCCGCGGCATATCTTGGCCTTGGTGAAGGTTGGAGAATGCTCATGATGATTATTCGAAGGCAGGCAATCGTGTCAGATGATGGAATTCCTACAACATCACTTGTTCCAATGCCGGTGGCAACATGTATTCTGGTTCTCTTTATCCTTATTCCATGGATCTATTTCGCCTCTCTCGAATCTTCACGAAACCAGGCTACACTAGGTAAGATGGCATGCAGGGTAGTCGTGTCTGACCTGCACGGAAAACCGGTCACATTCGCAAGGGCCACATTACGACATTTTTCTAAATTTATTTCTGGAATCTTGGTATTTACAGGATTTCTCTGTATTGGATATACAAAATACCACCAGGGTCTTCATGATGTAGTCGCAGCAACACTTGTGTGGTACCAGCGTGAAACAGTAGAATAATTCCGATAGCATAAAAATATAAGAAAAATGAAAGCCTCACACTGGATTGATCCCTCATACTTTCTTGATAAAACATTATCGTTTCAAGATTGATTGCCTTGAATAGACTACAGACTGCTCTAATACGCGTGTTTGTAGTATTTCAGAAACCGAAAAAATGCAAACCTGATATTAAGGGATTAGGATTTCCATGACAAATACTGTAGTCAAAGAAATTCAAAAAAGGGAATACAAATATTTACAATTTTTTTAAACTTTCGATGAATTCGTCGCAGCAGATACATTAATCGAACCATTGATCAGATGCTCATCAAATTCTGACTCGTTGGTTTTACTGTGGGCAATCAGGTTTGAATCAAAATCTGATGTGTTTATTTTGCTGTGGGCTATCAAATTTGAATCAAAATCAGAAGTATTCACTGAAGCATTAATCAGATGATTATCAAAATCTGATGTGTTGATCTTACTATGAGCAATAAGATCTGAATCAAATCCAGAAGAATTAATAGTACTGTCAGCGATCAGTTGCCTGTCAAATTCAGAAGTATTGAGCCCAACATCAGCATATACACAGACTATCCCTAGGACCAGAATAACCCCCGCACAGATACATTTTTCAACCAATCTCATAACCATATTATCTCTTTCTCGAAGGACAAAAGGCTATTGATATAACAGGATAAATCTGACAGAATCAGAAATTACACGAAATTATCAATTTCTTTACTCATCAGAGAATAAGCATATCGAATAATCTGTCAAGGGGTAAGAATTGCATCATATTCGATGTATTTAATCTCAACAACATTGAAGAACATAAAGTGGCACAAAGGTTTGATGCGAGGGAAGGGATTCGAACCCTTGAATTCCTGCGAAACCGGATCTTAAGTCCGGCCCATTTGGCCTGGCTTTGGTACCCTCGCTTCCATCATTGCAGTAATTAAATACAGACTACCAGCGCCACAGAAATGCTGTCTGTCAGATATGCCTTACCTTATACTCTTTGAAACTATTTAATTATCAGTCTCTTTTGTCATGTTCTTCATCACTAATTGCCCCATATTAAGCAACCCAGGTTCACATTGAGATCACTATCTTCCTGGTTTGTCCGAATATACTATATATTGTTCATCCTCCACCTTGACAAGACAGATGGAACTACGAGGCTGGGTCGAACTCGACGGAATTGTTCTTTCAACCGATGAAATCTCATCTATACTAAATGAGGAACCTGAAAAGATATCTTCATTTGGAGGAGAATTCTTCCTGAAATGGAATTCCTGTAGTGCACGTGATCATTATGGGATTATTCCAGGAGATTGTCCCGCAGGGGAAGTCTGGTGCAATGGGAGGAAGATCAGGACCATTGAACCAGAATCACGATCTTTGGATCTCCACGCCGCAATCGTTGATTCAATCAAGATGAGATCCAAAGAAGGTGTGACCGCTTTATCCGGGGGAGTTGACTCAGCACTTGTTGCTGCCCTTGCACAAAAACCCTGTATCTCTGTTGGTGTTCAGGATTCACACGACCTGAAACGGGCTGCAATAGTAGCAGGAGAATTAAATCTCCCACTTGAGATCAGAACTGTCACCCCCGGTGAGATAGAAGAAACCCTTCCAAAGGTAATGAAAATCCTCAAAGATCCAACACCGGTTGATCTCGCCATTGCAACTACCCTTTTCTTTGTTTCCGAGACAGCCCACGATCAAGGTTACGAGAGAATTCTAACGGGTCAGGGAGCTGATGAGGTCTTTGGCGGGTACTCAAGATATCTTGGGAAGAATGAAGAGGAACTTATCAATACTTTTTCTACAGATTTTTCATCTCTGTCCAGACAGGGTATACGTGATCAGACTATTGCCGGGTATCACGATACCTGGCTCTCGATGCCATATCTAGACATCAGAGTAGTATGCGCTGCATCAACTATTCCTGTGACAGAGAAGGTCAGTGAGGGAATTAGAAAAAGACCTCTCAGAGAGATTGCAGCCAAATATCTCTCATCTGATACCGCATATTATGAGAAAAAAGCTATGCAATATGGAACAGGGATCTGGAAAGAAATAAAACGTCTTGCAAGGCAGAACGGTTATCAGAACTCAGTTTCAGATTACATGCACCATATCAGGAAGGCATAAATATCCATGGTAAATTCAGAAGACGTCAGAAAGATTGCTAAACTTGCCGACATCGGAGTTGATGACGGCGAAATTGAAGAGTTTACATCCCAGTGCTCAGAAATTCTCACATACTTCGAGATGCTTGATACCCTCCCTCAGGGAAAAGGAGTAGATCGTGGTCTCATCAATATTTTCAGAGAAGATGAGGTCACAGATTCTTTGAGCCAGGAAGAAGCACTCAAAAATGCAAAGGAAACCGAAAACGGTTATTTCAAGGCACCGAGGGTGATGTAATATGTCAAAAAAACTCACCTTCTCAATTTCTGATACCATCAATGCCTTCATCACCACCATTCCGGAAATTGAATACACTGACGGGAATCTGAGCGGAACAACCGTAGCAATAAAAGACAATATTTCAACGAAAGGAATAGAGACAACCTGCGCCTCAAAAATTTTGAGAGGATATATCCCACCCTATGATGCTCATGTAGTATCGCTTCTTAAATCAGCAGGAGCTGCCATCGTAGGCAAGACAAATATGGATGAATTTGGGATGGGCACAACGACTGAGAATAGTGCCTTTGGTCCCACACTCAACCCATGTGACAATAACAGGGTACCTGGCGGTTCATCAGGAGGCTCTGCAGCAGCGATAGCGGCCGGGTACTGTGATATGGCACTAGGTTCAGATACTGGTGGTTCAATCAGGTGTCCAGCTGCGTTTTGTGGAATAGTCGGCCTGAAACCAAGTTATGGAAGAGTCTCCCGGTACGGACTTATTGCATATGCAAATTCTCTTGAACAGATTGGCCCAATGGCAAAGGATGTCACCGGAGTATCACGTCTCTTCTCAGTAATTGCCGGACATGACAAACGGGATTCAACCTCGGTAGACAGACCTTACACCCATACACCGGACCCTTCAATCAAAGGTCTTCGTATCGGTCTTCCATCCGAGTTTTTTGGTGAAGGAGTCGATCCTAAAGTTGCTGATACGGTCAAACAGGCAATATCTACTCTCGAAAAAGCCGGTGCAGAGGCTGTACCCTGCTCCATGCCATCTATGAGTCATGCCCTGGCGGCCTACTATGTTATCTGTACCAGTGAAGCCTCGTCAAACCTTGCACGATTTGATGGGATTAGATATGGTCCGGGTGGAGATCTTCGAAAGAGTTGGCATGAAGAATTTTCTGATAGAAGACAGGAACGGTTTGGAAAGGAAGTTAGAAGAAGAATAATTCTTGGAACTTTTTCTCTCGCAGCCGGATACTTTGGAAGATATTACCAGAAGGCACAGACCGCCAGACAGATGGTTCGTGATGATTTTACAAGGCTATTCAAGGAAGTGGATCTTGTTGCAGGTCCAACGATGCCATCTATCGCTTTCAAACTAAAAGAAAAGTCAGACCCTCTGCAAATGTACCTTTCAGATATTCTGACTGTGCCAGCGAATCTTGCGGGCGTTCCAGCCATATCAGTACCCTGTGGAAAGGTTGATGGTATGCCTGTTGGACTCCAGCTCATTGGAAAGCACTTCGAGGACGAGAAAGTTATTGATGCTGCATTTGCATACGAGCAGGAGGCAGCCTGATGGAACACGAAGATGTAATTATTGGTCTTGAGATTCATTGTCAGCTCAATACTAAGTCCAAACTCTTCTGTGGTTGTTCAACTGACTTCAGAGATGACGAACCGAATACACATACTTGTCCGGTATGTCTCGGACTGCCTGGAAGCATGCCAGTTGTCAATAAAAAAGTCATCGAATTTGCGATGAGAGTTGCAAAGGCTTTGAACTGTACCGTTTTAAAGGAATGCGATTTTTCCCGGAAAAACTACTTTTACCCTGATCTCAACAAAGCATACCAAATCACCCAGTACGATCGCCCACTTGCCGAGTGGGGAAAACTCATGATAGAGGGTGAAGACGGAGAGCGAGATATCAGGATCACCAGAATACATGTAGAAGAAGATCCGGGTCGGTCAGTTCATATGGGGACTACTGACCGGGGAAAATATACCCTTATTGACTACAACCGTGCAGGTATCCCACTCATAGAAATCGTCACCGAACCTGATCTCAGATCACCCAAGGAAGCACGGCGGTTCCTCAACAAACTTCGAGCAACACTTGAATATCTGAATGTTTTTGACAGTGAAAAGGAGGGATCTCTCAGAGTTGATGCCAACATTTCACTCAAGGGGTCTGGAAGAGTGGAAGTCAAAAACATTTCCTCATATAAAGGAGTGGAGAAGGCTCTCACTTTTGAGATTACACGGCAGCGTAACGTGATTCGCAGAGGTCAGGTTGTGGCACGGGAAACACGACATTTTCTGGAGGCCCGGGGAGTCACCACATCATCACGAAGTAAAGAGGAGGAGAATGATTACCGGTATTTCCCTGAACCTGATCTCATGCCGATGCAGGTTTCTGACTGGGTGGATGGAATAAAACTTCCTGAACTACCGGATGCAAGGCGTGAGAGATTCATGCAACAGTATGGCTGTTCTCTTGAGCATGCACGTACTCTTACCGGAGGGCTCAAGTTAGCAGAATTCTATGAGGGGGTTGCAAAGACTGATGCAGGTCTTGCAGCAACATGGACTGCCGATTACCTGCTTGGAGAACTCAACTATCGTGACTTTTCTATTGATGTCATGCCTCCGGCACATTTCATAGATCTCATTACTCTTCTGAAATCTGATACAATCACAGATAAGAGCGGTGTTGAAATCCTTCGAACAATTCTGGACCAGATTAAAGCCGGAGAAAAACCGGAGATGCCTACAAAAATTGTAGCACGCCTTGGTCTTGCAAAAACCGGAGGGGATGAGATATCCACAATGGTCAGGGAAGTAATAGCAGAGAACCCTCAGCCTGTTGCTGACTATCATGCAGGAAAAGGTCCTGCTCTGAACTTTTTAGTGGGTCAGGTTATGAAGAAGTGTCGTGGACGTGCAGATCCAGGTCACTTAAATGTACTTCTCAGAGAAGAACTTGACAAGTTGCAGGGCGTGGAATAAACAAAGGATTGGGATATCAATATGCATCTAATCATCGCGGAAAAGAATATTGTTGCGAATCGTATCGCACAGATACTTGCCGGCAAAGAGAAGATATCCCAGAAAAAAGAGGGAGGTGTCAATCTTTACCAGTTTGGAGATACGGCCACAATCGGACTTCGTGGTCATGTGGTGGAGATCGATTTTGTGGAAGGATACACAAACTGGCGATCAGAGACCCATCCTCCCCGTTCTCTCATAGATGCCGGTGTTCTTAAACGACCAACCGAACCAGCGATTGTAAAACTTGTCCAAAAATTATCAAAGAAAGCTGACCGGGTTACGATTGCTACTGATTTTGATACTGAAGGAGAACTTATTGGAAAAGAGGCATTTGAACTCGTCCGTGCGGTCAACCAGAAGGTCAAAGTGGATCGTGCCCGGTTTTCTGCCATCACTCCTGAAGAGATCAATCATGCCTTTTCAAATGCCTCTGATATTGATTTCGATCTGGCAGCAGCAGGAGAGGCCAGGCAGATTGTAGACCTGCTCTGGGGTGCTTCACTAACCCGGTTCATCAGTCTTGCTGCACGACGGGGAGGAAACAATATCCTTTCTGTAGGAAGAGTACAGAGCCCCACTCTCGCCATGATCGTAGATAGGGAACGTGAGATAGAATCTTTTATTCCCGAACCTTACTGGGAACTTTCCCTTGACACAGAAAAGGATGGGGAGACTTTCAGTGCACGCCATATCAACGGAAAGTTCACAGATAAAGAGCAGGCAGATACAGCATATGCTGCGACGAAAAAACCCCTGAAGGTGACCGATGTCAAAGAAGGAACGAGAGCTGACAAAGCACCAACACCATTTGACACCACCGGATTTATCGTCGCAGCCGCACGACTCGGGCTTTCTGCAGCAAATGCAATGCGCATTGCTGAAGACCTTTACATGAATGGATACATCTCGTATCCAAGAACTGATAACACAATATATCCCCCATCTCTGAACCTGGAATCCATTCTTGATACCCTTTCCAAGACTCAATTCAAAAAAGAGGTAGACTGGGTCAGAAAGAACAGACGTAAAACACCTACACAGGGAAAGAAATCTTCTACTGATCATCCTCCTATCCATCCGGCAGGGGCTGCTACACCAGAGCAACTTGGTGAAAACTGGAAGGTGTATGAACTGGTAGTACGCCGGTTCCTTGCAACACTTTCCCCTGATGCAGAATGGATGACGATGAAGATCAACCTCACTGCATCCAAAGAAGGATACACTTCAACAGGAAGCAGGCTCAAGGAAGCCGGTTGGAGAACGGTATACACGTACTCTGATGCCAAGGATTCTATTCTGCCAGTCGTAAAACCCGGAGAGGAACTTCCAATCAAGAATGTAAATCTTGAAGAGAAACAGACTCAGCCTCCACCGCGATACTCCCAAAGCAAACTTATCCAGGTAATGGAAGAACTTGGACTTGGAACAAAGTCCACCAGGCATGAGGTTATCCAGAAACTTGTTGGCAGGAAGTACATCGAAGGAAACCCGCTCAGGCCGACTCTCGTTGGAAGAGCGGTTACTGAGTCACTCGAAGGACACGCTTCTGAGATTACGAGTCCTGAAATGACCAGTACTCTTGAATCCGCGATGGAGGATATCAAGGTTAAGAAGCAGTCACGAGACCTGGTCGTCACTGATTCCAGGGTCATGCTGCATAAGGTCTTTGATGCGCTTGAGCCCAACAGTGAACTTATCGGTAGAGAGATTATGGATCAGACCGATGAGGAACTGACTATTGGTCCATGTCCGATATGCGGGAAAGACCTTCGTATCAGGCGTAAAGGTGTCTCTCAATTTATTGGCTGTACTGGATATCCGGACTGTACTTTCAATATCAGTCTCCCAAGTTCCATGTGGGGAGGTGCCGTCAGAACCAAGGCAGTCTGCGAGATCCATAATCTCAATCACATCAGTCTCATTGCCAAGGGATCGCGTCCCTGGGAGATGGGCTGTCCACTTTGCCAGCTCATCACTCAGCAAAAGGACATCTTTGCAATGATTCCTTCTATGACAGAAAAGATCAGAGAGGATCTTTTGTCAGCAAAAATTTACTCTGCTTTTGAACTTGGAAAAATGGATCCAGAAGCTCTTATGAAAGCAATAGGAGTCACAAAAAAGGCAGCAGAGCAACTTATCAAAGAGACTCTCGATGTGATGGCACTCCTAAAAAAGCGTTCAGAATGCAAAAAATTCATGAAGCAGTTCGTCCCGCCAAAACGGGGACGTAGTCACACCAAGGTGATGTCTTCATTCACAGCTTCCGGAATAAACAGTATTGATGATCTCTCAAAAGTCTGTGTTGAAGATCTCAAGAAAGCAGGGCTGACAGAAGAAGAAGCAAACACACTCAAAGCCGAAGCAGTTCTTCTTACAAGTAAAAACCAACTCAAAGAGATCGGAGTACCAACCACCTCCCTGCGGAAATACCAGGAAGCAGGGTTTATTGGACCTGAGGATCTTTTAGGATCACATCCTGCTTACATCAGCCTGAAATCAGGTGTTTCAATCGATACAGTAAGTAAACACGTTGCACTGGTTGCACAATATCTCAATAAAGAACAACCTGTAAAAATTACAAAGAAACATCTTGAAAAAGGTCGTGAAGAACTTCTCAGTCTAAAGGGTATTAGTGAACCTGTGCTTGAGCAATTATACTGTGCGGGAATCATTGACCTCAAATCACTTAGTACTGCAAATCCTGATAAGGCTGCAAAAATTTGCGGACTTTCAAAAGAGAAGATAAAACAGTTCAAGGCAGCAGTCCCTGTCTGAACTGCAATCTATTTCCCTTCTTACGGCGAGTCTTAAGAAGAATCCGAGGCTGGACCAGTTATGTATACAAAATGGAAGACCTGGGCTCATGTTACCAAACTCGATCCAGATAAGAACCTGAACGAGGATCAGCTGGCAGAGATAGCCACAAGTGGCACTGATGCCCTGATGCTCTCAGGAACCCTGAATATTACAAAAGAGAACATGCAGGAGCTTCGGGATCAGGTCAGGGAATATGGGCTTCCCCTGGTAGTTGAACCAGCCGGTCCTGAAGCTGTTATCGCAGAGGGGATTGATCTTCTCTATATTGCCAGCGTGATGAACACCAATCAGGCACAATGGATTGTTGGCAAACACAAAGAATGGGCCCTCCACAATAAAGTCCAATGGGACAGGGTCATTCAGGAAGCATACATTGTTCTCAACCCGAATTCATCTGTCGCGAAAGTAACAGGATCAGACTGTTCAATAGGAGCTCAGGAAGTTGCAGCTTATGCTGAAGTAGCTGACCATTTCTTCCAGTTTCCTGTTGTCTACATCGAATATAGTGGAACGTATGGTAACCCTGAAATTGTGAAAGCTGCAGCAGAAGCAATAGACAATGCTGTTCTCTACTATGGTGGAGGAATCGATTCAGGTGAGAAGGCAGCAGAGATGGCTCAATATGCTGATACTATCGTTGTTGGAAATGCAGTCTATGACAAAGGTGTCCAGACCCTGATAGAGACAGTTCAGGCTATTCAGTAATTTTTTTTAATGCCACGTATTAGGATTGTTCTGGTAGAACCTCTCTATGAGGGAAATGTCGGTTTTTCAGCACGGGTGATGAAAAACTTTGGATTTACTGATCTTGTTCTCATCAATCCATGTCCTCTTGGCATTGATGCATTTGCACGGGCATCACATGCAAAGGATGTCTTAGAGCAGGCTGTGGTTACAGATCTGGAAGATATTTTTGCTACGAGTAATATGATTATTGCAACTACCGGCGCTCTCTCTCATTCTGCGTGCCATCCTATAAGGATGCCATTTTACTCTCCTAAAGAACTGCGTGAGATGATATCAGATACTGAAGGAACCATATCCATACTCTTTGGAAGAGAAAACTGGGGACTCAACAACGAAGAAGTCAGAAGATCAGATATAATCTGCACTATTCCAACTTCAGATATCTATCCGATTGTCAATCTCTCACATGCGGTTGGAATTCTCTGCTATGAATTAGCGAATATTTCAAAAGGGGAAATCGCCCTTGCATCTCCTGAAGAAATGACACATCTGTATTCACATATCGATGAATATCTTGATCTCGTGGATCACCCACGATTCAAACGCGAATCCACAATGACCCTGATACGCCGGATTCTTGGAAGGTGTAATCTGACGTGGAGAGAAGCTACAACTATCCATGGACTTCTTCGAAGATCAGAATGGAGATTTGTTCCAAAAGATCATGACGATGGATGCCAGGATAGCAATAGAAAGACAGACAGTAAATACGATCCAGACGATACCGATAGTAATGATCCTTGTTGACTGGCAGATCGTTGATCGCATCAGGCGGGGCTTTATCACCGTTGATCCCTACAAACCTGAACTTGTTCAGCCAAATTCTCTGGACATTAGGTTAGGTAACCATTTTGCATGGTATGAAACCTGTGACGATGTTATTGACCCTTTTGACTGTGACTCTGTCACGAGTAAAACACAGGAGATGACAGCAGAGAGCATAGTTCTCCATCCGGGTCAGTTTATTCTTGCGGAGACTATGGAACTTATCGAACTGCCGGATAATATTGTTGCCAGTATTGAAGGAAAGAGTAGTATCGCAAGACTTGGAGTTGAACTTCATCAGACCGGAGGCTGGATTGACGCAGGTTTCAGGGGCAGCATTACTCTGGAGATGTGTAACGTAAATCATCGCCCGGTCAGACTTCATGCAGGAATGTCAATTGGTCAACTTGTGTTTTACAGCACAGAACGGGCTGAATGTCCATATAATTCAAAGCATGATGCAAAATACATGAACCAGCGCCAGGCCACCCTTTCACGATATTACGAAAACAAACAATAGGCTGTGTTTTATTGCCAATGAGCGCCAATAGATTCGGGTATTGATTCCGGAGAATAATTCATGCGCCTTCTTTTGATACATTCAGATCATATTGAATACGAAGCGAAGAAAAAGACAAAATTCGCTGAGGACCCTTGTAATCCATCTGATTCGTTTGATGAATCCCTCGTTGCGTTCTGCGCAGTAGAGGCACCAGACGAGGATGGAATTGAAGATGTTGTAACTCAGGCTGTTGCATCCATTGAAGAGATGTCAGGTCAGACCAAATGCAGGAGAGTAATGGTATACCCATATGCTCATCTGAGCAGCGATCTCTCTTCACCTGACATTGCAGTAGAAGCACTCAAAGCATTAGAGACTTCTCTTGCTGAAGCAGGCTTTGAGGTAAAACGTGCCCCATTCGGCTGGTACAAATCTTTCACTGTTTCATGCAAAGGTCATCCACTTTCAGAGCTTTCACGTACACTCACCCCGTCAGAAGATGTTGTCAAGGTGGAGAAATCTCCGGTCACCCACAAATTCTTTGTGATGACTCCTGACGGTTCCACACATGATTATCAGAAATTTGTTGATGATTCACCATTTGGCTGTTTGATCAAGAAAGAGACTGGCATTCCTGTACCAGCGGGAGGAGAGCCAATTCATGTCGATCTGATGAGAACAAAGGAGTTCGTGGATTATGAACCGGTCTCCGATGTTGGTCACCTCAGATGGATGCCACGTGGGAAACTTGTCCGTGATCTTCTTGCAGACTATGCACTTGCAATGGTTCTTGAACATGGTGCAAGTCCGGTAGAAACGCCTGTGATGTATGACCTTGCTGACAAGGCAATCTATGAACATGCAGACAAGTTTGGAGAGAGGCAATACCGGTTCAAGAGCGGTAACCGCAACATGATGCTCAGGTTTGCAGCATGCTTTGGAATGTTTACCATCATGCGGAACATGCACATCTCACCAAACAATCTTCCAATGAAGATGTATGAGCTCTCCACCTATTCATTCCGACATGAACAGAAGGGAGAGGTCATCGGTCTGAAAAGATTACGTGCTTTTACCATGCCTGATATGCATTCCCTTTGTAAGGACATGTCAGATGCCCTTCAGTGCTTTGAAGAGCAGCTTGCAATGGGATGGCAGACCGGAGTAGACTTTGGTACTCAGCTTGTAGCTGTGTTCAGGTGTACTGAAGAATTCTACAAAAACAATGAAGCATGGATCAAAAAGATTGTTGCCCAGTCAAAGGTCCCGGTTTTGATTGAGACACTCTCAGATCGTGTTCACTACTGGATTGCAAAGATAGATCTTGCTGCAATTGATGGACAGCAGCGACCAATCGAAAACCCGACCGTTCAGATTGATGTGGAAAGTTCACGGAGATTTGGAATCAAGTATCATCTCAATGATGGAACCGAGGTTTTTCCACCGATTCTTCACTGTTCACCTACCGGATCTGTTGAGCGTGTCTTTTGCGCAATTCTTGAAAATACCGCAAACCAGAAAGTTGCCCACCTTCCAACCTGGTTATCTCCAACCCAGGTACGGGTAATTCCGGTTGCAGAACGCCATGGACAGGCTGCTGAAAAAATAGCAAATACACTCACAGCAGCACGGATCAGAGCAGATTACGACAACCGGGAAGAATCAGTCGGGAAGAAAGTCAGAGAAGCAGGAATGGACTGGGTTCCTTACGTAGTAGTTATTGGTGACAGCGAAGCAGAGTCCGGAAACCTTACCGTTACTGTAAGGATGAAGTCTGAACCCAATAAACCGTTCAAGATCACCTGCACAGTTGATGAACTCATAAAGACTGTTCAGGATGAAATTTCCGGAAAACCTTACCGGCCTTTATATACCCAGAAATTACTATCCATGCAACCCCGATACATCTAACTCTTTTTTTCCGGGTGAGAAATATCCAAAATAGTATCCATCAGATAAATCCTTGATTACTTTCTGAAAAGATCACAAAAAAAGAAAATTCTGAAATCAGTGGATATTTAAACTACCGAACTTATTTTCTCATTCTCAAGATCCTCTACCCAGCGGTATACCATATGCTGCAGAACGATCCCAACTAATGCACAGACGAGTCCACCTATCGCTCCCTGGATGATATACGCAACACCAACATCAGGAGTTACCGGAAAGTTTCTAAGATTCAAGCTGGAGAGAATGTAGCTCGCTCCCCCAAATACAAGCACACCGATGGAACTTAAAAAGAAAGAAAAAATCACTGCTCGATTAAGAGATTCCCTTTCATACATGAAACTATCAATGATAGTTCCCAGTGATGTTGTGATTGCTGCTAGGGTAAACCAGAGAACAGCACTCCATATAAAGATCATTACCATTGGAAAGATGCCTGATCCGTCCCAATAGATAGCAAGGGATGAACTACCTTCCATTACCCCGATAACAGCGAAGAGCATGGCTCCGATATAGGTAACAAATGAGAAACGCCCACGGTACAGGGTCGAACGCATATCGGTAACCTGGGTACGCATGAAATCGTCCAGAGAAAATCCTTTGTACAGAAGATACCCCCCGATACCTGCTGCTATTATTATTGTAGCCACTTCCGGTTTGCTTAACGCATAGGATACAGCATACAGAAGGAGAGTAAGACCTGGAAGGACGAGAACCAGTTTTGAGATCTTTGGATCGCTCAGAAGTTTCTTGAGTATGTAAAAGGTTCCTTCTAGGTTTGGCATCTGGCTGACAACTACCCTTTGAATTGATGAGATTCGGATTTTTCCCTGAATAATTGGAAGAACATACTCATCTTCACCTCCATCAGTTACCAGAATGCACTGATCAGCCCCGCAGGAAGCGACAACCTCACCAACAAGTTTTGCAATTTTCCGGTCTCCTTCAATAAATCTGAAATGATTCCCCCCGATAACTGCGATCTCCGGGTTTTCCCCCTCTTCCCGGAGCCGGTCATACGTTGAGATCGTCTGGAAAATTGCATTGACATCAGAGTCTTCAGGATCAGCAAGAGCAAGCTTTACTGCAGCGTCAAGACATGCTGTTCTGCCAATCACCGGGCTCTCTATCGATGCCTTAAACCCGATATCGTCATCACGATCGATATTGAGTACTAGAGTTCGAGAAGATCCCATGAGGAGTTTTTCGTAGTATTGGTATTAATGGGTTCCTTTCTTTGAAAGGTGACCAAAAATCTTTGAATGAATATTGATAATATGATATCTTAAAAAAGGACTTCACATTTAAACGATAACTATCAGAATAAATTGAAAAAAAACTGAAAAGAGAGTCTGAATCAGACCAGTTTGGACCGCTGAAGGAGGAGCAGATCCTCGGTTGTGAGTTTCTCTCCTGCTTTGAACAAAGAGAAGACCTGTTCTGCTTCCTTGCGGACTTCCTTCTGTTCCTTTGTAGTCTTGGTCTTCTTGGTCTTCTTGCGCAGACCGCCGATTACCTTATCGTAGTCACGCAGTTCCTTCTGGCAGGAGATGAAGAGCTTGTGTTCGTTATCAGCTGCTTCCTGGGCCTCAACAAACTGTTTGTGTGCTGCATCAGCCTGCTCACGTGAAGAATCAGCCTTGCGGTAGCATTCGACCATCAGGTCGTGGTGCTTCTGAGCATCCTCTGCAAGCACAGTGACTCTCTCATGAATCTCTGATGCCTGACGGCGGTACTCCTTTGCAAGAGTTATTTTCTCCTTTACTTCCTTATTCTGTTCGATCTCAGCTTCCTGATCACGGAGTTGTTCCTTTAACAGCTTGATCTTTTCGATCAATTCACGCTCTTTCTCAGTCGTGAAGACTTCAGTCTGCTGCCTGAACTCCATATGTTCAATCTGCTTGTGCAGCTCCTTGATGCCACGGCTTTTGATACCACCGTGATCCTTTTTAAAGGAGTCTATGTCAGCAAAAAGAACATTTGCCTTCTCATTCAGCTCGTTGCGCTGATCCTTAAGATCCTGTACTTCCTTGTTAAACTGATCACGCAGTTCCTTGTGCTTCTGCGCTTCTTCAACAAACTCGCGGGTCTGATTGTTCAGAGTGTTTCGCTCTCTGGCAAACTGGCTTGCCTGCGCGTTAAACTCGTTCCGCTTGTTTTTATGATCTTCAGAACCATCGATGGTTCCTTTTCTTTTGTCAATCAGTTCGTTCAACATCTTTCACCAATCCTCGCTGAAAAAAGGCACGCCTGGTATCCCAATACCATGATAAAGGTGTGACACTACGCGAGAACAATACGGAGTACAAGATGGAGTAGGTGCGATAGTGATCAGAATCAGAATTACTGCCCGCATCAGAGATGTGATCTTGATGACAAATCCGTGCAGACGATTAAAAAGCATTTCTTCTGTTCGACAACGGTTCTTGTTCGCAACACGATCCACGTATATTCGACTCCCAATTCCAGAAGGCCCCGGGAGGTGAGACCTTCGTATCGTTCTTCGTGAAGGGAACCTCAGTGACCTTCTATCATTAAGAGAACTCTATATGCATTAAGAGTTTCGTAAAATCTGCAAGGAGAAGAGTTAGGAAGTAGATGAAAAAGTATTGTGAGGATCTTGGCAGACTGTTAATACTCTTTCTTATTTAAAGTAGAAGATATCGGGACCGCTTGCAAGATCACATGCTGCAGATGGCATACGTGGCTTAATCCGGCCAACGTCTGGTGTTTTGGGTGCACGAATCTTTTGATCCATCTCTTCGAGCCTTACACGGTATGGGTGCTTCGGTTGTGCGATGGCATCTCCATTCTTAACACCGGTCATGATAGCAAGCACGCGAACCTTACCTTCCATATCATTGCGGATTCTTGCTCCCCAGATGACATCCGCATGGGGATCAAGTTCATAGGTCAGGGACGATGCAATCTCTTCAGACTCTATCAATGTCAGATCACTGCCACCGGTGATATGGATAAGTGCACCAGTAGCGCCACGGTAATCAATATCGAGCATCGGATTTGAAAGACACTCACGAACAACACTTTCAGCCTTGTTCTGTTGTTTTGACTCACCGACAAGCATTGTTGCGACGCCACCCTTACTCATTATTGCCCTGACATCTGCATAGTCTATGTTTATCAGGGATGGTTCGGTGATTGTTTCAGTGATACCTTTGACAGTCTCTCCGATCAACTGATCCATAACAGAGAAGGACTGAGCCAGCGGGAGATTTGGAACAAAACTCTTGAGCCTGTTATTGTCAAGCAGAATGACAGAGTCACAGGACTTTGCCATGGCTTCAAGTCCGTCTTCAGCTCTTATCAGACGTGCTTTCTCAACATCGAATGGGTAACTGACCATACCAACAACGATTGCACCCTGATCTTTTGCAATCTGGGCCACAACTGGCGCTGATCCGGTACCGGTACCTCCTCCCATACCAGCGGTGATAAAACAGAGATCAACAGACTCGAGGAGAGTTTCAAGGGTCGGACGTGCCATCTCAGCAGCTTTTCTTCCGACATCCGGATATCCACCTGCTCCCAGACCCTTGGTAAGGCTCTTTCCGATCAAAATCCGCTTGTCAGACTGGATCATGTCCAGATGCTGTTTATCGGTATTGATCGCAATAGTCTCGGCTCCTGAAACCCCCATGTTATGAAGCCGGTTGATCGTATTGTTCCCTGCACCTCCACAACCTATGATGACAATTCTTGGCTGCCCGTCAAAATCATCTTCATAGTTCTGCATGGAACATTTCATTTCCTTCTCGCGTTCGGAATTTATTACCGCGGCATTAATGATACTCTGCATACTTAAATCCCCCTCAATCTAAAATGACAGTTGATCACTGTCTGAGAGAATGCGGTTAGCCCGCTTCTCGATGAGCTCTCGAACGGCATCTCTGATGGCTTCAGAGATGGTGGGAAACTCACCGGCATCCACCATCTTCTCAAGCACGCTGATCTGCTGCTCTGGTAGTCTGATGGTGATACGTTGCATGGTTGTTACCCTCAGTGATCTGACATTTGTCAGTCACATGTCGGCTTAACGTCAGACATATGGGCGACACCAGTCAGACACAACGAGATACACTTACTAGTATTCATAGATATTTAAATTTTACTTTTTGATTTTGGTTAAAAATCCCATACCTGTATATCTGGTTACAACCAGAGATCTGCAGATAGTGGCAATCAGATTCCCTTGTTTGAATAAGGCAGTTCATGGCGGCAAAGGCGTAGAAATCAAATCACACGAAAAAAAGCAAATATTTGATTATAGTACCAGCCTGAATCCAATGCCCCCAAAATTAACCTGGGATGTTTCCATTGATGCAATACGAGACTACCCTGATGATCAATATACACATCTCAAGGAAACGATTGCACATCACCATGGTCGAAAACCTGAAGAAATATGTGTAGGAAATGGCTCTGCTGAGGTGATACGGACTCTCTGCCATACCATGCTCAATGCGGGCAGCGTTGTAGAGGTTTCTCCCCATACTTTTTCAGAGTATGCGCTTTCCTCAAAACTCGCAGGGGCAGAAGTAACCGAAAAAAGATCGGCGCGAGTTGATCTGTCATTCGTATGTAATCCTGACAACCCTTCTGGCGTTCTGACACCACGGGATGAAATTTTAGAGCGATTAAATGATATAAAAGGGAGAGGGGGAATTCTTTGTGTTGATGAGGCATTCATCGATTTAGCTGATCCTCACGAGAGCGTATCAGACATACAGGATTGTGGCCTTTTTGTTCTTTGTTCCCTCACAAAGTCCTTCTCGATGGCAGGCGTCAGGTTTGGTTACGGAATTGGAGATCCGGATCTTATTGCGGCAATGGAAGTCATGCGACCACCCTGGACGATAAATGCATTTGCTGAAGCGATGGCACTTCAGGCATTTGACCTCTTCAAGGATCTTGAACTCTCGCGGGCATACATAGCAGAAGAACGTGCAAGAATTTGCAAAGAGGCAATCAGACTTGGCCTTAATCCCTCCCAGGCATCTGCCAATTATGTTCTCCTGGATATAGGGAGCGACAGTAAAGAATTCACCACCGCAATGTTCAATCAGGGGATTCTTGTCCGGGACTGTAGATCATTTGGCTTTCCAACATGTATCAGAGTAGCAATCAGAGATCACGAAACAAATAACCGACTCCTGGAGGCTCTATCTATTTGCTTGCGTTGATTATGGCAGGGGGAAGGGGAAGTCGGCTTCAAATGGGGGAAAAAGGACTTGTCCGGCTTTGTGACAGACCATTGATCGATTATGTCATAACTGCTCTGGAGGATGCGGGAGTTGAACAAGTGGTAGTGACAACACCCTCCACCCCATATACTGCCAATTACTGCAGAGTCAGGGGAATCGATCAGGTTTGCACGGAAGGCAAAGGATATGTTGAAGATATTATTGAAGCAGTGAATATCCTGAATGAAATAGGCCCAATTCTGATAGTTTGTGCTGATATTCCAGGTCTGACGAGTGATCATGTCAATTATATTCTATCCGGCTATAAAACCGGAGGAAAGCCTGCCTGTTCAGTCTGGATTCCTGCTCATTTGTTTGAAAAGCAGGGTTGTATTACCCAATTTACCCAGGAAACTTCCGGCATTCAGGCAGCTCCTGCTGGGATTAACATACTCCTCGGAGAATCCATAGAACAGGAACAGGAAGAACATTGTATTCTGATTGAAGATCCGGCACTCACGTACAATGTCAACACCCGGTCTGAACTAAAAGCAGCAGAAGAATTTTTTTCACATTTATAACAACTGATTTTAATTTTTCTCTCGTAATGACCGAATCATGATAAGCCCGCAGAGCAAAGATCTTTCATGAGTTTCTCCCGTGAGATTGAACTCGACGGGCATATTATCGATTCAGGAATCGTAGAGAATGTCCTTGACACCATCCTAGATATGGGTGGCGATTTTGAGTTCCTGGTATTTGAAGTTGGGAAGAAAAAGACTGATAAAAGTTATGCCAAAATTCGTATCAGTTCTGATAATTGCGACAAACTGGATGGAATTGTAAGCCGGTTGCACCGGCATGGTGCTCGTCTGGTGGAGGTTGCAGAAGTAAGTCTTGTTCCTGCAGAAGGCGAACGGATAGTCCCAAAAGGATTCTATTCAACAACAAATTATCCTACAGAAATCAAGTATTCCGGAGGATGGATCCAGGTTGAGAAGATCGAAATGGACTGTCTCATTGTGGTCAACCCGGATGAAAAACGGGCCATCTGCACACCAATGGATAAACTCAGGCAGGGCGATCTTGTTGTTATGGGAGAACTCGGAGTAAAAGTGTATCCTCCAGAGCGATCCCGTGACCACAATGAATTTGAATTCATGGGAGGAGGAGTATCATCAGAACGCCCAACCGAGACAATAATAGCCAAAATTGCTAAAGAGATGGTGGAACTTCATCAGCGGGGAGGAAAAGTAGCACTTGTTGGTGGTCCTGCCATTATTCACACCGGTGCGGCTGGTGCCTGTGCTGCATTAGTGCGTGAAGGATACATCAATGTTCTCTTTGCTGGCAATGCTCTTGCCACTCATGATATAGAGTACAGTTTATACGGAACTTCCCTTGGCATGAACATCAAGACAGGGGACCTAGTTTCTGCCGGCCACAAAAACCACCTGTACGCAATAAGTGAAGTTATGAGAGCCGGATCCATCCGTGCAGCAGTGGAGACCGGAGTTGTCCGATCAGGTATCATGTATGAATGCATCAAAAACAATGTTCCTTTCGTCCTGGCAGGATCAATCCGTGATGATGGGCCATTACCGGATGTAATTTCTGATGCTCGGATAGCACAGGATGAGATGCGGAAATATGTTCCAGATATCGGCATGGTGCTGATGGTTGCAACCATGCTTCATTCAATAGCAGTCGGAAACTGCCTGCCAGCATATGTCAGAACAATCTGTGTTGACATCAACCCTTCAACAGTCACGAAACTGATGGACCGGGGAACCATGCAGGCAATTGGAATAGTAAGTGATGCCGGAGCATTCATTCCGATGCTTCTCAGACAGATCAGGTTAATGACCGGTCAGTCGGAAGAATAAAAAGTTGTTTTTATCCAGTCAGAGGCATGGCATAAGGATGTTCATGTTCCATAATGAACTCCCATTCTTTTTTACACCCACATGACATTTCAAGGACTGAACGGATAAGTTCCTGATCTCCATTGAGATTATATTCGCGAATAGCATCAAGAATCATCTGATCACAGGTCCCGCAATTATGTGCTCCCCGTTTCTGTCCTCCTCCAAGTGGATCACATGTGATATGGACCGGAGCATCTGCTAAAACCTTAGCAACACTCCAAAGGTATGGTGGCCTGTATGAACCCTGACGCCAGAGTCGTTCAACGAGAGTATGGCGCTGAACAGAACAGGGATTCATTGATATTAGATCAGTATAGGGCAGGATCTCTTTTATCGAAGATACCATATCCTCGTATGCTTCACGTTCAGAGACATATGCGGGTTTATAGAGAAGATATGTCTTTACAAGCCCGCCTGCCCGCCTGATATCTTCTGCTGCAGTAATATACTGTGAAAAGGAAAGACCCTTATCAATACACTTTTCTCTGATAAGATCAGATGAAGTCTCAAGCCCGATTGCAATGATAAGGCCTCCCTGTCCGGATTCATTCTTTAACAAATCCACATAGGATGCAACCTTTTCATAATCCACATAATCCCCACGGCATTCTACTGTTAGAGTTCTACCCTTGCATAGATCAGCGATTCGTTCTCTAACAACAGGTGGGACCTCCTGATCATCAAAAAAAGTTCCCGAAGTATAGATCTTTACAAGTTTTGGATCATGTTCAGCGATGTTTGTAGCAAGAACTTCAATCTGCTCAATCATGGCACCTATCAGTTCTTGCACTGTCAGATCATGGTACCGTTCATGCCGGTACTGACACATCAGGCACCGGTTCCAGGAACATCCGCCTGATCGAAGGATAACAGTAACACTATTCAGAATTTCATCTAGAACACGGTCTGAGCCGGTCCATAACGCTATTGGAGTATTCTTCTGCTCTTTTTTCATAGAAAGAACCGATTAAGTTGTATTACTCCCGATCAAAACCGGAAAGTTATTACTCATACTATGTAAAGACCAACAATATATTAGGTCGTGCCGGTGAAATATATTCAGCTAATCATTTTGGAGGCGATTAGGACGTGATTCCCCGGCATTTTTACATAATATCAGTAGTATTTCTTGTTCTGGTCCTTTTCGGGACCAGCACTGTATCTGCATATTATCTCACTCTAGACGCTCCTGGAGAAGTGAGAGTAGGGCAGCCTATAACAGTAACTGGATCAACAAATGTCCCCCCACCCGATAAAATAGATGTGGTTCTTTCATTGTCATCGAATATTCCTGTAGAAAAGGATCGCAAATCAGTAGCAATTACAGATAAGGGTGATACCAGTTTTAATGTTACATTTCAAACAACCGGATATGAAAAAGGCAACTATAAAGTGGAAGCCCTTTCTCAAACCCTGCGGGATTTTTCAGCAGGGTCACGAAACCTGAGGGTTGTAAAACTTACAGATCGGTCTGACATTGTAAGGTTCTCTTCTCCGATGTTTCAGGATTTTGATGGTACTCTCAAGATTGAAACAAGGATACAGGGATACGAGGATAACGCAATCCAAATTCAGGTTCAGAAAGATAATACAACAGTGTTCGGTCCAGAATCAGTTCCTGTCAGCCGCGGGTTGATGAAGTATGAACTTCCAATCAAGGAACCTGGAACATATGTAATTACATTCAATGATTCGAAGGGATTCATTGGGACATACCCCGTGCAGGTTGGAGATGAAAAAACGGCTGTCACAGCAACACCAACTACAGAAGAGACAGAGGTACCCACAGTTCATCAAACAGAAAAAGCAACAGAGGCAAAAGTAAACCACACACCTACAACTCCTCAAGCTGAAAAGACTAAGAGTGTTGCTTCTCCTATTTCAGCAGAAACTACAATTCCTGATAATAAGTCAAGCGATAAACCGATTCCAATAGAAGGGATCAGTACAACTGCACCAGCATCACGTGATTCACCCGCATACATTCTGGTTACAGTAAAGCAGGCACCTGTCACAATATCAACATCCTCTGATGATGACTGGGTTTTGGAATATAAATTGAACCAGGGCTCAGCATCCGTAAAAGTAAACGATAAAGGAAGTGGATCACCTGAACAGGTGAAAATTACTGAATCTACACCGGAGATCTACCTTAAGGTATATCCCTACAGTTACAAGTCAACCGGTGATGTAACCATTACAGCCAGTAATGCAGAAACGGTTGGGCTCTCTGACAAGGCTGCACAGGCTTTTGGCGCTCCCCCGAGATATGGAAATACCGGAACCCAGGAAGAGAAGAAATCACCAGCTCCTCTTGCAGGGGTTGTCTTAGGTCTCATCAGCGCTGCCTGGTTATTGCGGCGGAAGTAAAATTTCTTTCCTTTTCTTTCTTATCTTTCAGCGTGAGAGTTTTTTTTGCAAATACAATAGGTCATTTTATTGCATTTCATGGTTTTTTTCTTTAAGTATTAGAATACCTTTTTAAGAGTGAACTGCGACCTACTAGAGGGAGCCGAGGTAGTCTAGTCCGGGAAGGCGGTGGTCTTGAAAACCACTGGTGTTTCACCTCAAGAGTTCAAATCTCTTCCTCGGCGTTTTAGTTCTTTTTTGGATAACTATGAGAATGAGATATCCTGTTTTCGAGGATCTTAATAGAACCGCAGGATATTAATTTTCTTATATTTCTATCAAAATTCAGCAACACCCACTACATATTTACCGGTATCTGCTGAACTCCCTGTATGAGGATTATTTTTTTTCTGATAATGGCAGCCAGTCTTTTATGTTCACCTTCATTGGCAGTTGACACATCGAACTGGATTAATGTAACATCTAATGCTGGATTTACATTTCAGATGCCATCATACTGGGCAAATGATCCCATGGGCCAGACCACGGAAGTAATCAGGACTGATAAAAGTGATGCAGTCCTGCTCATATCATATGAACCGTTTAATGTTACTGGCACTGATATTGCAGAAAAAGATTTGAAACAGCATATCGAGAATGAAATGGCCAATGTAAAAGTAAACAAAGTTGATACTATTGAAATTGAAAACCACAACATCACCGCGTCTGGAAATACATTAACCGGGACTATAATTACTGCCAGAGAGGAATTTTTAGATGATCATGTCAGACGATGGATCTGCGAATTCACTGATGAAAATGCGGTAACAAAATATAAAAATACCTTATTAACGATTATAAACAGCACCAAATTTAATTAAAAAAGAATTTTTTTTATTGATTCATCCCAGCGCTTAATTCATCAAGAAGTATCGCTTTGTCAAAGACCTCCAGAGCCTCGTCATATCTCTTGAGAAAATTTAAAGTATAACCTTTGTTGGTCCAGGCATCACTATATTCAGGATCTAACTCAATAGCCCGGTTACAGGATTCAAGTGCTTCGTTATATCGCTCCAGGCAATTTAACACATTTCCCTTGTTATTCCAGGCATCACTATAATCCGGGTTTATTGAAATTGATTTTTCACAAGCCTCAAGTGCTTCTTCATACCGGTCCAGATTAAAAAGACAGGACGATTTGTTATTCCATGCAATGAAATTTCCAGGATTCAGATGGATTGCCTTATTATCAACCTCAAGAGCCTCCTCATATTTCCCAAGAAGGAATAATATCATTCCTTTATCTGCCCAGAGATCTGAGTTGTCAGGCTCATCTTGTATAGTATTATTGTATTCCTGAAGCATCTCTTCATATTTTTCCAGTTCTCCTAAGATCTCTTTTTTCCTGCTTAAGAATTTAGAATCCATCTTTGAAAACGAGAACTTATCCATAAAGTAAGTTAGACAAAGAGAAGATTATTTTTTCCTTTTTGTATGGTAAAAAAATTCATGTATCATGCTATCAACTATTCCGGCCAGAGAAACACAATATAAAAAAATCATCTACTAATGCACTGCCTCAAATGCCGGTACAGCACATTTCTATAGGATAGTTATGCAGTACACGTTTGCATCCCGGATGGAGAATACCCCCCGGTCATTCATCAGGGAGATCCTCAAAGTGACACAGAAACCTGAAATTATCTCCTTTGCCGGAGGTTTGCCAAACCCTGAACTGTTTCCAGTGCAGGAACTGGCAGCGACTGCAGAGAAAGTCATTGCTGAGGAGGGAACTGCTGCACTACAGTATGCAACAACTGAAGGTCATCCCCCACTTCGTCAATGGATAGCAGATCGATACAAAAAACGTCTCGGCATAGAAATCTCTCCTAATGAAATTCTGATTACCAATGGATCCCAGCAATGTCTTGATCTGATTGGAAAGATTTTCATCAACAAGGGGAGTAACGTTGCAATTGAACGACCCGGGTATCTTGGTGCTATTCAGGCTTTTTCAATGTACGAACCGAACTTTTCCACGATATCACTTACATCAGAAGGTCCTGACATTAATGAGCTTGAAAGAGTGCTAACCCGCGACAAACCTTGTTTCTTCTATGGTGTTCCAAACTCTCAAAATCCTTCAGGAATTACATGGTCAAGAGAGAACCGAAAAGCAGTAGCTGAAACCCTTGAAAGATTCAGCACCATTTTCGTCGAAGATGATGCATACGGCGAACTCAAATTCAGGGGAAAACAGATGCCTTCCATAAAAGAGCTGATTCCAGATCTTACCGTAATGACGGGGTCATTCTCAAAGATTATTGCACCCGGTATGCGTATGGGATGGATCTGTGCACCAAAACAAATCCTCGAACAGGCAGTTACTGTAAAACAGGGTACAGATTTGCATTCAAACATTCTGAGCCAGAGAATTATTTCCCGGTTCCTTGCTGATTTTCCCGTAGATGCTCATATTTCCCGGATATCTGAGGCGTATTCAAACCAGTGCGACTGTATGTTATCTGCGATAAAGGCAGAATTTCCAGAAGGGGTAACCTGCACCAGGCCAGACGGAGGAATGTTTATCTGGGCAACTCTTCCTGAAGGATATTCCTCTATGGAATTATTCGAACGTGCGATAAAACAGGATGTGGCAATCCTTCCAGGTATCCCATTTTATACAGATGGCGGAGGACTGGATACAGTCAGGCTGAACTTCTCTAACTCAACTCCAGAACGTATCGAAGAAGGGATCTATCGCCTGGGTCAGGTACTCAAAGAATATCTTAAGGAAACTCCAAATCATCACGCAGCATAAAGATGGTTTTAAACCAGGACAGGTTTCAATCAGAACCTGCCTCTATGCGATACCGGGTTAATCCCTTTGACTTTTTTTCTGATCTTCTCTCATTGTTTTCAGACCAGATGATCCATTTAGTGGTCATGCTTGAAGGGCAAATCCACCCGGAGTCTCTTATAAGGGCTGCTAATTTGGCAATTAAAGCAGAACCTGTTGTCGGGTGCCGACTTGTCCAGGAAGATGACAAACTCTTTTGGGAAAAGATTCCTCAAATCAGGAATGAAGACTTTTTTTTTCAAATCGAAGATTCAAACCCGGTTTCTCGTCTTCAAAAAGTCCTGTCATATAAGATAGATCCATACCAGGGTCCCATGATCAGGATAAACCTTATTAAAAACACTGAAAACACAGGTGATATTCTCGTCATCAATGCCAATCATGCCTCTATGGATGGGAAAGGCATGAAAGATTTTGCAAGCCTGCTTTTCTCATTTTACCGGGGAGAGAGAACCGGGTGTGCATTTCATACAGAACCAGGATCAGTCAGTCAGAGAATTTTGCCAGATCTTTCATCACGTATTTCAAATCGGGAAAATACGAACTCTGATGGGGTGGATTGGTCAGATAAATTCTCAGTTCCTGCTCATTCAATGCATTGCGAAAAGCAGGTTTTTTCAGTTCTCTGTTTAAGCAGGGAACGTGTCAAAATTATTCATGAAGTCAGAAAGAAATGGAACGTTACTCTCAATGATCTGATGCTGGCAGCTGTGGGAGCGGTATGTTCCGGATTGACTCAATGGAGATTAAGAGACATTCACCTTCTCACTACCATTGACCTGCGAAGATACCTGAATCAGGTTCCTCAACGAACAGTTTTTAATTATTCAACGGCTTTCGAAGTCGCCATCCCGGTATTTCATGATGAATCACTTATGGAAACTTCTCTTCGTGCTCATGAAATAATGGATCAGATAAAAAAAAATAATCCTGGAATCGAGGGTGCAATAGAGGCAGAAGATCTATACAATGCAGGCTGCGTTAAAGCAAGATATGAGATGCAAAAACAATGGGATGAAGTTCGCATTAAAGGAAAGAGATCTCCTCTGTTTACCAATACCGGAATCATACATCCCGGAGATCTTGATCCAGGAATTCCGGTATCTCGTGCATTTCTTCTTCCCACACACAACCTTCCACCGGGATTTAGTTTTGCAATCTCATCTTTTGGTGATGTGATGACATTATCTTCCAGTTATGGATTGCCTGCATTTGATTCTGATATGGTTCGGGAACTCTATACTTCTCTTGATAAAATAATCCCAGGATATGATTCAGATCCCGGGGCATATATGACAATGTGACAGTGCAGTAAACCGGAAAAATTATAATTTATTCTTTCATCTGAGGGATAAGATCTGCAGTTAAAAGAACCTGTGCATACACACCCGATAACGCTGAAAGGAAGGACATGTGTACATATTTTGCAGGTACTGTCTCCCCTCCCCAGATCAGATCTCGTGTCGCACAGGCATCAGAAGCTAACTTGCACTGATACCCAAGATCAGCTGCTGCCCTGACAGTTGCATCTACACACATATGGGTCATCATGCCTCCAATTACAAGGTTTTCTATACCGGCCTTTGTAAGAATTTCCTGAAGATTTGTTTCCCTGAAACTGTTAGGGTAATTTTTCTGAACAACGATCTCTCCGGGCAAGGGTTTTACACAATTATGAATCATTACTCCCTGAGTTTCAGGGATGAAAAAGGGAGCATCCGGCATTGTTGACAGATGCTGAACATGAATTATTAAAATTCCATTTTGCCGTGCAGCATTAAGCAGACTACCTGCATTTTTCCCGGCATTTTCTGCACCAACCAATTCCATCTTTCCGCCTGGAAAGTAATCATTTTGAATATCAATAAGAATGAGTGCTGATTTCATGACTGTACCTCTGTTTTCCTGATGAGCAAATGACGCCGAAGATAAAATCCGAACCGTTCATAAAATCTGAATGACTGCTCATTACCTTCACATACCCGTACACGGCATTCGCTTACATCCATTTTTTTAAACCAGGTGAGTGCATTTTTCATAAATGTCGTTCCGATACCAAGAGAGCGGTATTCCGGAAGGACAAAGATAGATTCAATTTCTCCGTATGCTCCCGGAGAAGCTGAACTCACACAAAACCCAATATATGGCCCAGTACTGTTGACCTGCGCCAGGTGAACTAAAATCTCCCTGGCGGCATTGGTTTGCAAAATGTCATCACAACGCTCTGAGAATGGCCTGGCTGAGAGTTGATCTCTGAAATACCGGGCATTGCATACATGGTGAGTTCTCAGATGATTCCATAATTCTTCAATATATGGCAGGCCATCCTTGCCAAACTCCTTATAGGTGATATCGATTTGATCAAAACAACTTGATGCCTGGCCTTTGTCTGAGCCATCCCGATGTACTATTTCCGGTCTGAACGCTGGCACGCATATCGCGAGATATTCGGCTCCTTTTGGAGAACTATACTGAACCCACTCTCCTGCCTGAACTATCACTGCCTGTCCGCTTTCAACATCTACAGATCCGGTTCTGGTTAAAACAGTAAGTGTTCCCTTAAGGACGAGCGAATATTCATCAAACTCAGGAGTCTGGCCTGGTTCAGCCCATCCTGGCGGGCTCTTCATCATAGCGATGCTGACCTGGTCTGTTCCGGATACTTCCCTTCCAATAAATTCTGCGATGGTTTTCGGGGGAGAACCTGCTGCCGGAATCAGCCGGGGTGCGCCGATAACCCTGACCATACAATCAGGTTAGCTGATATCCGGGAAAAATGGGATCCCAACTGGACAAAAAACAGGAGGGCAGCCTTGAGAACCTGACTCTGTCCCGGGTGAGACTGCGGTGATCTTTACCTGCCCAAGGACCACAATAAAGGGTAACACATGGCAATCGATCAGATACCAATTGGGAGATTTTCTCTCATCAGTCATCTTTCACTTAAAGCACTCAGGATTTATGATAGAAAGGGACTACTAGTTCCCGCTGTTAAAGACCGGATTACAGGCTACCGGAGTTATACTGTTTCACAAATAGGAACCGGAGTGGTTATACGAACCCTCTCCTTGCTTGGATTCAGTCTTGAAGAAATCGCACTGATCTTAAGAGCAAAAGAATCAGGGGATGATGAGAAAGTCCATAGCCTTATTGCAAAGCGACGGGCAGAGATTGGAATTGAGATTGACAGGTTACAAAAAATAGAAGAGATTCTTCGTCATCAGGAGATCTCTCTGGAATTGATACCAATGAGTTGCACTGAACCGGTAATCAAGGATATCACCCCTATCAGAGTGATGAGCATTCGTGAAAAAGGGAGATATGAGGAAGTGTGTTCACGCCTGATCAATGAACTTTGTTCTGTCCTGGCAACTGAAAATTCTGGTCAGACCGGGCTTCGCATAGCAGGTCCGCCTATGAGTATCTATCATGATGGTGAATACAGGGAATCTGATGCAGACATTGAGGTTGCATTTCCAATTTTAGGGAGAATCAGTAAAGATACCAGCACAGGATCAGATCGTATCAACACATCAACCCTGAGTGGAGGACGGTTTCTTTCGCTTATTTACAAAGGACCATACATGGGAATCCATGAGGGATGGTCACGGGCATATGCATTTGCAACAGAAAATGGAATATCTCTGGGAATTCCAGGGAGAGAGTTGTATTTGAATGATCCCTGTGAGATCCCTCAAGAAGAATTAATCACTGAAATCCAGGTCCCGATAATTGGAGAAATTGAACTTCCCTGATATTCAGGGATGTTCAATCTTTTCAGAAGCACGTTTTCCATATGGACATGCATACAGGCACATGCCACACACTGCCTCTTTTCCCTGTGCTCGAAGGGATGCAAAAAACAGATCACATTTTCCTGCATCATATCTGATATCACGTGGATCTTCTTCTCTGAATGATTCTCCAGTGAAAGCATGAACAGGACAGGCATCTACACATTCATGACATAAGCCGCACCGTTCTTTGATGGGAGTTCCAGTCGGGGTAAGTGGTGCATTGGTGAGGATGCTCCCCCATCTGACCCTTGGTCCTGCTGATTCAGTGATCAGAAGACAACTCTTTCCTATCCATCCTAATCCCGCACAATGCGCCGCCAGTTTATGTGAAAAAAATGCTGATATCTTTTCATTATTTGTCCGCGTGGATGCAGGGACTGGGAAAGCTGCGTATCCTTCTTCCTGAATTCTCCCAGCCAATTGTGAGACCAGAATATCAAGTCTATTGTTTATCACATTATAGGCATAATGCCGGTACAGGAGTAATCCGGATTCTGACTTTTCTGGAAGTAAGTCAACAACCGGATGAACTAGGTTCATACCAACGGAAATTGCGATGGGGTACATGGCAATCTCATCACCACCCTGTTCACGGATTGCTTCGTGAGCATGATGAAGATCAGCAACCCCGTAATGATTTACCCCCGCCTGTCCGGCAATCTGGCGGAGTGCCTCGTCAAGAGACATGAGTACCTGTAATACACCCTGGCAGATACGTATGTCGATATGATATGACTATTTTTGATAAGGTAATACAAAAAATTTGATTAAAATTGTATACAGATACAATGAAAAAGAAAACCATTTATTAATTGGCCGACGCATCTTGAGATATGGCTGATACAATTGATGCATCAGAAGCAGAGGTTCTTGCCTGTGCTGGAACATTCCCATGGTGGAGTGTGCTGCTCTGGGGAATTTGTGCAGTAATTATTGGAATATTATTTCTGACAACCCCGGTGATCACGACAATTGCAATGATTACCATGATCGGAGCATGGTGGTTTGTTGGAGGGATTTTCTCACTTATCAGCCTTACAGCTGATCGATCTCACCTGGCTCTTAAAGTCATTACTGCAATATTAAGCCTCATTGCAGGTCTTGTAATTCTCGCATATCCGCTCTTTAGCACACTCGTTATTCTTCCGTTTTTTGTGATGATCATTGCAATCTGGGGTATACTTATCGGAGGAACACAACTGTTTCACGGATACTCTGCCAAAGATTGGGGATCCGCAGCGCTTGGTCTGCTCAGTGTAATTTTTGGTATCCTACTTCTGGTTTATCCACTTCAGGCAGCCTTATCTCTTCCGTTTGTTGCAGGAATTTTTGCCCTTATCGGAGGAATATCTGCAATCATTGGTTCAATCAGCCTGAAAAAGATGCAGGCATCTTAATAACTTTTTTTTAAGGAATAAATCCACCTGAATACGCATCAGGCAGGGTCCGTTGAATGAGTGTCGAGGCTCCGGCAGGTGGTTTGATCTCCAGGGTAAATGAACCGCCAGCCATCGGCCCGGTCATTGATGCAGCATTTAGATCCAACATAATCCGTGTATTTCCTCCGGGAGAGAGAAGACCACTATTTGGATGAACATAGGACATTGGAACTTCTCCACCTACACCACTATTCCGGACATAATAATAGATCATTTTTGAAAGGTCAACAGCTTCTCCTGTTTCAGGAACAGTCAGGCTGAAGCTCAAAGAGACAAGTCCGTTAGTGCCTGAATATGATCCTCTGATGAGTCCGTCTGTGATCACAGTAGAGGTGCTCTGTTTGACTCCTGCATATGTCACTTCCTGAAACCGCTGGGTAGCAAAAAAACCGGTGCTCATCATCACATATGCAAAGACAGCAGCTACTACAACAAATGCAATCAGGATTACCGCTGCTTCAAGTCCAGAAAACCCCGGATCTTTTCTCATATTGAGTGCAGATGTTTAATCATACCGGTAAATAGTATTATCCAATCTGACAGGGACAATCATTTCAGTTCAGGGAATGCTCCTGTAAAAAAAAGATGCTCATCATCCTGGACATAAGGAAGTTTCTCACATTCAGGTATTTTTTTACTCCAGTGAAAGTTCAGAAATTTATATACCCTGATGAGTGTATCATCATTAATCTGATTCCCGGGGTTGAAGATTTTCAAGGAACATATTCATCCCGGGCGTGAGGTGTAACATGGGACAGACAGAGCAATCAAATAATACAATGATAATTGCAGAAATTACTGCAAATCCTGCCCCGCTTGGACTGCTCGGATTTGGAATGACAACAGTCCTTCTCAACCTGCATAATGCCGGATATTTTACTCTGGGATCTATGATTCTTGCGATGGGGCTTGCATATGGAGGAGCCGCACAGATCATCGCAGGAATCATGGAATGGAAAAAGAATAACACGTTTGGCACGACAGCGTTTACTTCATACGGATTATTCTGGATCTCTTTGGTAGTTCTATTAATTCTGCCAAAGATGGGATTAGCTGATGGAACTGGAGGCAGTACTGCCATGGCAGCATACCTAGCGATGTGGGGTATTTTTACTGCGTTTATGTTTGTTGGAACTCTTCGGGCTAACAGGGCCCTTCAGTTTATCTTCGCATCACTGACTATACTGTTCTTCCTGCTTGCTATCGGAGATATCACAGGAATTGAAACAATTACCCGTATCGCAGGATATGAGGGAATCATCTGTGGGTTCTCTGCGATATATGCAGGACTTGCACAGGTCATTAATGAAGCACATAACCGGACAATTCTTCCTATCTGGCCGGTTTAACCTCTCTTTTTTAAAAAATTATCGACAGGGTCATAACAGAAAAAATGTTACGCGATGAACTTCTCAAGCAGACAGAGAGCCTCTAGATCCCGTTTCCCACCACATCGTTTTACGAGACTAACATGATGATCAATCATCTGTTTCAAAACTGGATCCCGGGTCAGGATATATCGTGTTCCATGTACGGCAGCTTCAATTATACTATTTCTGCCCCTGTTGATTGGAACAAGATCTGACTGGGCAAGTTTTGTTTCTATTGGTTCAAGACTGATCAATAGTTTCTGTTCTGTCTTCTGATCGATTGTTGCCCGGTATACGACCCAGGATAATGAAGATGAGATCCTGTACACCGGTCTGCCTGCAACATTCATTTCGATGAACTCTTCGGGACTTAGATCTGAAAAAGCAGCCCTGACAAAAAATACCGGATCATGCATGATATTTGCAACAACCAGACCTGATTCTTCAATCAGTGATGCCGTATGACTTGTCCTGAATACAGCCATCATGATCCGGTTATCCCGGCAGATTACCCCAATTGGTGCTGCATGCAGTCCGACTGTTGCAATGATCTCGTTTATTCCTTCCTGCATCGGCCAGAAAGGTGATGAATTCACAGATCCCACTCCCATCCTTCAATAAGTGCTACAAAGAGACCTGCGATCATGATATCTGCAAGAGAACCCGGATTTATACTCTCCCTGATACAGTACTCATCAAAATCGCTATGAGATATCTGACCGGCAAGAACCTGAATTGCCTGATCGCGAACCTGGCAGGATCTATCATATCCAAACTTTTTGGCAATGAATGTATCAGGTTCTTCAGCAAGAAGCCAGAGAAATACTGATGAAACTGCTTCTCTTCCCCGCCCATCCTCTTTCAGAAGGTCAGCAGTTTTGCGGGTAAGAGCAAAGCCCCCGGTCCATTCCCGGGCCACCATATCCTGAGGAGCGGAATGGGCCATCACATCAAACAGCGTCATCCCACGTTCTCTGAGTTTTTCTGCGACTGAGGGATCATGTATGTCAAGTTCATCAGAGTCATGAACCCTGACTGCTGTGTGGGCAAAGGCATCATAAAAGAGAATTGCATCTTCAATTGAAGTTTCCTTAATGCATTCACATGCCCCCTCAATCCCTTTGCCTATTATTAACGGTATAAGGAGAATGAATGCACCAAAATGGGTATTTCCTCCCCGGTGACGCCCGGTAAGAAGAGTAGCCTGCCGAATCAGTTCACCTATCGTTCCATCTCTCTTTTCTGCTCTTTCAAATGCTGTCCGACAAAATAGAGAAGAAAAAAGAAAATGCTCAAGCCAGGTATCAGGATAATCGTGACCCCTGTCAACATTTCCCGGTTTTGTCATGGCACAGACCTCAAGCATCATTGCCATCTGTGCCTTTTCAGTCAGGGTGAGAGGTGGGATGCCCATACAACCTCAGGAGAAGATCTTGTTCATAATCTTTCTAGCAAGGTCACGTTTTTGCTGCATATAGATTGAACGCTTGATTCCTGACTGTTTTAAAGTGCTATCCCTGAACATACAGGGGGTCGTATCTTTGCAGCAGTATGCAAGGCTGCCAAAACAAGTACTGGTTCCAGCTTCCAGAATTGTATCTTTCACTCCTTCCATCTTCATTGCAACAAATTCCTGTGGAGAGATCTTTAGTTTCTCGAGTGCAGGAAGTAGTGGACAGGGTTTGACCGGCATACAGCAGAAGGCAAGAGATCTGATATCTCCTCCACGACAGAGTTGCTTTGGAGAATTATACCATCCATGCTCACGGGTAAACTGTGCCAGAGCCTGACTAATTCCGGAAAGGGTCTTTTCGTCAGACCTGCGGGCAAGAGATACCATGTCTGCACCATGAGCAAAGTAGTCTTTTGCCTTTTCAAAGTCAGTTACACCGTTATTAGCAATCAGAAAAACCGGACAAACATTTCTGATCTCACGAATCTTTGCCGGTCCAAAATCCATCAGATCTACATGGATAATATCTGCTCCAGCCTTCCAGAGAAGTTTTGCAAGTTCTGCATCGTTTGGTGCAACCCCGGCACGAATCTTCACAGATACCGTAACTCCGGTAATCTTTAATGCCTGGACATAGGAGAGCAACTTTTGAGGATGAGTAAGCAGGAATTCACCACATCCTGCATCAATCATGGCCTGTTGTCTGCAATGTGCATCTATCTCATAGAGTGCACGATCTCCGATATTTTTGGAAAGAGTTACCAGAGAATCTACCTCTGAAGCACGGATATTTATTCCTGGTATTACTCCGGCTGCTGCTACGAGTTCGATCTGCGCTGATATTTCTGCAATTGGATCTCTTGGAAGAAACTCTTCCCGTCCCTGATGGGAGAGTTCCCTGGCAGCTGATATTGTTGCTTCATCTATTGCATACCCGCCAATGAATCCAATTCCGACATGTGCTGCTCTGTCCCTGATATAAGCACCATCGGTTACCCCTGCCATGGATGCAATTGCGACAGGAATGGAAACCTGCCTTTCGCCTATCCAGAGGTCATATATATTATCCATTCAATTCCTCGATTCTTTGCCTTTATCCATCAACTTTTAAACAGTTAAAGTTGGCCTGAACATTGAGTTACATCAGACATCATGAACCTGATCGAAATGAACTGTTAGTGCCTTTATGTACTTACCTTCGAATAGCTCATACACATTTGATAACTATTTTATTGATTGCAGTGTTACCTTAGCGTAATGGGAAAGGTAGGCATTCTTCTAGTAGGTCATGGAAGCAGAAAGGAATATAATAAGAACCTTTTAACAAAAACTGCTTCTCTGATTGCCGAACGTCATCCAAATTACATTGTGAAATGTGGATTTATGGAGTTTAACGAACCATCAATTCCTGATTCACTTGAACTGTTTAGGAGTGAAGATATCGACTCTATTGCAGTCGTCCCACTTTTCCTTGCACGGGGTGTTCACATCGATGAGGATATCCCGGAGATTCTGAAGCTGAAAGACGGAGAGAAGAAGGGAACATTCAAACTGCAATCTCGTGAAATTCCTCTTGTATACGCTGACCCAATTGGTCCAAACCCACTTCTCGCTGATCTGATGGCAGAGAATGCCAGTCAGGCACTTTCTATTCTCTAAACTTTTTTATGAATATTTTAATCCTTGACACCATTCATGGCGGGATTATACTAGGTGATGCCCTGCGTGATATGGGTCATGATGTGGATCTTGTTGATGTATACAGAGGGGATCTTACATGTCAGGGAAGTATTTCCGGTGAAACTGCGTTATCAAAAACCTATGATCTGTTGATTCACCCGGTCCATCTGGATCCCGCTCACCCAATTTTGAGATCAACCCCCTGTCCATCTATCACTCACCATGAAGCGGTCAGATGGATTATCAGATCAAAACCCAGGAGAAATTTTTCACAATCCCATGACTGGATTGAAGTTTCAGGGGCAAGAGGAAAAACAACAACTGCGACAGCCCTTGCATCCATTATGCAGGGAAATGGAATCCTTCATTCATCAAGGGGAACCTATCGGTACCCGAGTGAGGAATATATCACCAGGATGAGTATAACTCCTGCTTCTCTCATTCCGGTCTCCGATCTTTTAATAGAAAATGACTGGTGCATTGCTGAAATTTCACTTGGGTTTACCGGGATTAGTGGTTTGGCAATTCTGACATCAGATGAAGATTACCAGGTCGCTGCAGGAAAACTGAGTGCTCGAACACTCAAGCATCTGAGTGCACTTTCATGCAAAAAAGTCCTGGTGGCACCGGACGTATCCTTTGTTCATGATTCAGTAATCAATGCTGGCGATCTCACCAGGGTTTGTGGAACAACATGTATGTACTCCTTTAACGGGATCGAAGGGTCGTATGAAAATCTCCTCTTAACCCTGGAAGGATACCGGGTCCCACTGCAGCTGGCAACAGCAGCTGCGCTCATTTTGGGGTACAATCCGGATAAACTTGAAAATTTTGCATCACTCCCCGGCCGGATGAAGATCGAAAAAAGTGATGGGAGAATGATCATAGATAATGCCAGCACCGGGGCATGCCTGAAGACTACCTGTGATGCTATATCCCTGCTCAGAAATTCACACGATGAAAATTTTCAATACATATTGATCATAGGTCAGGAAGCACGAGCTGTGTGTGAAAATTTTTCTGATGAGGAGATCATCGGTGTGATCACCAAAGAACATCCAGACCAGGTCATCCTTGTAGCTGGCGATGACCGTATGGATACCAGTACAATATCAGATGCATGTAAAAAACAGTCAATCCCAATGACAATATCACATTCAATACCTGAAGGAATACATATTGCAAAACAGATTCCTTCCTGCCCAATCGTTGTATCAGTAAAAACCTGGAGGTAATTTATGAAATATATGCAGCCACGACCGAGTTCAATTGTAGCAGCCTTGTATACAGCCCGGGATCTGGGCGTCACCGTCTCAATTCTTCATGGCCCTTCGGGTTGCTCGTTTAAACATGCACGCCTCCTTGAAGAGGATGGAATGAAAGTCCTGACAACTTCATTATCTGAAAATGAGTTTGTCTTCGGAGGACAGGATCGGCTTATTGAAGTTCTCAAATATGCTGAAAAAGAGTTCAAGCCATCCAGAATGGCGGTGGTGGGAACATGTGTCTCTCTGATAATTGGTGAAGATCTTGAGGCTGCCATAGAGATGGCTGACCTCGCCACTGAGACTATTGCAGTAGACATTCATGCAGGTTTTGCTGAAAATATTGATGGTGTTATTGCCACTCTTGAACCGGCAAACCGGGCAGGATGGATAAGCGATGAAGAACTTTCAAGGCAGAAGGATCTTCTGAAAAAAGCAAATGAGGTAGAACGGCTACGTGGGGCAGCGATGAAGAGTTATATCGAGCCATCACGGGGAGACCTGAAACATGTTGCTGCAATGAGGCTCATGGACCTTGTTCGTGAAGGGAAATCCGGGGTTGCCATAATGAATGCCAAGAAAGAGACGGCATACATGTTTGCAGATATTCTCCTCGGTCTTCATGATGCTGCCCCTGATGCTCATGTCATCTATTCAGCAAATCTCGAGATGAAGGGTCTGCCAAAAGTGCAGCGGGATGCTGAGAGAATATCCACCGAACTCACAAGCAGGGGTCTTTCTTTCACATCACAGGGTGCACTTGACGAGTACGGAGCAACAGGAGATCACCTGGGGTCATGGATACAGAATATCAAACCTGATTTTGCTTTGATTGTGGGAGTTCCTCACGCAATCCCGGCCCATTACCTTGATGGGATCGAATGTTTCTCTGTAACCAACGGCCCACGTCAGGTAGGACCACTCAAAGAACAGGGTCATGCCCATGTAATGGTTGAAGTTGATCTGCATCCCCGGACTCTCGGGGTTACTTCGATTGTGGAAAGTGAATTCGGAGCAGTGCTCCGGAGTCTTGTATGAAGACGTTTCTGATATCAGGTGACAGATCGGGAGCAGGAAAAACCAGTATATCTGTTGCACTGGCGGCACTTCTCTCTAAAAAATACAACGTCCAGTGCTTCAAGGTTGGGATGGACTATATTGATCCATCCTACCTTTCAGCGGTTACCGGAAGACATTGTCTGAACCTGGACTCCTTTGTACTGACGCCTGAAGAAAACAGGGAGATCTTTTCTCATGCCTGCTCAGTGATGAAAACTGATATTGCCCTGATTGAAGGAGTCAGAGGACTATATGAAGGGGCTGAGTCACTATCAGATATCGGATCAACGGCATCAATTGCAAAACTTTTGAATATCCCGGTAATCCTTGTCATTGATGCCCGGAGCATTACGAGAAGTGCAGCAGCATTACTCAAAGGGTTCACAGCATTTGACCCTGAGATAACCATAGCAGGGGTAATTCTCAATAATGTCAGGGGCGAGAGCCACATCAGAAAAGCAACCGAAGCGATTGAGCATTACTGTGAAGTTCCTGTTATCGGGGCAATACCTCGTCTTGATAACCCGCCTTTGAAAATGCGTCATCTTGGACTCGTACCATTTCTGGAAGGATCTCCGGACAGGGAATTTCTCACCCAGATTAACGAAATGATAGAATCTGTCGGAAAGCAGATTAATATCAATGCACTGCTTGAACTTGCTGATGAGCGGGAAAATCCCCCATATACGGGCACAATATTTGTTCACCCTGAAAGAAAGGATATCAAAATCGGGGTTGCACTTGATGGTGCTTTCAATTTTTATTATGGAGATATTTTTGCAATCCTTGAATCGAGCGGTGCAGAAATAGTTCCATTTTCACCAATTCATGATTCATTCCCTGATGTTGACGGGATAATTATTGGTGGAGGATATCCCGAATACTTTGGAAAAGATCTTGAAAAGAATATCAACATGAGAGAGGGAATCAAGGCTGCATCATTAAAGGGTATGCCCATATATGGTGAATGCGGAGGCCTGATGTTTCTGTGCGATTCCATCCGGTTTACGAGTGACTGGAATGATCTCTCTGCTGGTGACGAATTCCAGATGTGCGGTGTTTTTCCCGGAGTCTCATCAATTCCTTCCAGGCGGATAGTCAGGTACGTGATTGGAACAAGTTCTGAAAAAACTCCCTTTGGTGCTCACCAGTTCAAAGGCCATGAGTTCCATTATTCAGATGTGCAAATGATTGGTGATGTGCAGTATGGATATCATCTGGAGAGAGGAGTCGGGATAAACGGATCATTGGATGGCGTATTTTCTCAAAATACTCTTGGATCATATACTCATCTCCACCCGGTTGCTTCTCGAAATATGTTTGCTGATTTTTGTTCGCTCTGTCGTGAGTGGAAAAAAAGCAGGCTCTGATCTTTTTTTGATTTCAGGGAAATACATAAAGATATATTTTTGGCTGAATACTTCCAGAGTTCTATGCCATGCAGCTCTATATCGATGGGGAATTTTATTCCCGCGAAGATGCAAAAATATCTCCTTTTGATCACGGTTTTCTCTACGGTGACGGAGTTTTCGAGGGTATAAGAGCATACTCCGGAAGAGTCTTCAGATTATCAGAACACCTGGACCGCCTGTACGATTCTGCCAAAACGATTGATCTCCAGATTCCCCTCTCCAAGGAGGAGATGACTGAGGCAATTCTGGAGACCTGCAGAAAAAACAATCTGAAAGATGCATACATTCGTCCGCTAGTATCACGTGGAGTAGGAGACCTTGGGCTTGATCCCAGAAAGTGTGAGAAACCAACTGTAGTTGTCTTTGCTGTAGAATGGGGTGCAATGTATGGCGACCTCTATGAGAAAGGACTCAAAGCAATTTCAGTCTCCATCAGGCGCAATCCTGCCGAATCACTGCCACCAAACGTGAAAAGTCTGAATTATCTGAACAACATTCTCGCCAAGATTGAGGCTAACTACAAAGGTGGAGATGAAGCGATCTTTTTTGATACAAACGGGTATGTTTCAGAAGGATCAGGTGACAACATCTTTGTTGTGAAAAATGGATCAATCAGCACTCCACCAACGATCAACAATCTGCGTGGGATCACCCGGCTCGTGGGTATAGAGATCGCCAATGAACTTGGAATCAACATTTCTGAAAGAAATATGGGGTATTATGACCTGTATTCTGCTGATGAAGTGTTCGTAACAGGAACTGCTGCAGAAATTGCTCCGATCACTCTTATCGATGGCAGGGTTATCGGTAATGGAAAACCAGGGGCAATTACCCGGCAGATGATGGAAAAATTCAAAATTGTTGTACAGAATGAAGGTACTCCAATCTATTGAGTATTTGGATAGACATAATATTTATATATCCATAATACCTACATTTAGAGGCACGCGCTGATATAGTGTAGACCGGCCAATCATTTCGGCCTTTCACGCCGAGGACTGGGGTTCGAATCCCCATATCAGCATCTTGTTTTCCAACCGTCTGTTAATTCTTCTTTGATATTATTCTGAATTTTAAACTCTGTGCAGTGCGCTTATTTTCGGGTTTAAAAGGCAATTTGATATGACTGATTTTGTTAATTTTATCAAAAGAAAAATATGCCATTATAGGCTTTAATTTTATAAAATTTCGAAAATTTATCGATTTATATCAGGCCGCTATTTAAAAGGTCAGATAACATGATATTTAATATGCCTCACATAGGAAAACAGGGATAGCGACAGGATATGATGAGGGGTTTAATTCAACGATTTACCTTTATTTTTATGAGATATTGCGATATATCCGGCATTTTTGCTTAAATCTCCTGCATCGTGGTTTTCCATGAGTTGATGATATTACCAAATATATCTCAATTTCTTGTTCAGAATGGTGATGCCATCCCCTGGCAGGATCCGGTGATCATTTCTGGATGTGTGAGACCTGGTATTCCCAGCTCTGTGAACCAGAGATGAGAACATGATCAAACTCCTGGCTGTGGACCGTTCTCCAGTTTTCCGGAGTATCTTTTGCCCACTGCACCGCTAGCTGATGAACTGTCTGGCCTGTGACCGGTATTCCCGGGTGAGGAGGCTGGCATATGGAGGGTCAACATGAGACTTTCCCGGAGGCCGACTATTGAAATCTGTTTCACGAAACGGTGCCCATATCTCAAGTTCGTGCAGTGTTCAGTCCAGAGGAATCGGATCTGTGAATTATCCGGGAAAGGGATTGGGTATCTCCGGGTCTGTCCACTGAGGAGGAGCATGCATCTTATTGAGGTTCTCCGGTTGATTCGGAAAGAACACCAGATCTCCCGGAGTCGGAAGAATTTCCGGCGTATTATCGGAGGAACCGGGCCAGGATATTTCAGAAGAGGAGAGAGAGGAGTGATCAACGGGTAAAGAACTCCAGGTATTCTTCAGGGGTTAATTCGGCTGTCCGGATTAACTTACGAAGTAATCCAGGTCCGAGTTCTTTGCCTGAGTGAACGGGTATCGAAAGATGAACAGGACTGCCTTCTTTGATCAGGATGTAATGGCTACCTTCGATATGGTTTACCATCCATCCGGCCCGTTTGAATGCAGCGACGTGGAGATCTCCTGATGCCCGGGGTAATTTAGGCATGAGAGGTTTCAGGGATCTCAAGTGAGAATGAGAAGTTATCTTGAGTATTATTCAGGAGGGTGCATGTGGCGGTCTTTATGCGACTGGTGATACATCCAGCAATAGCCTCGTTGATAGACTCAAGAGCTTCTTCGAGGGTATCACCTTCAGAAAGGCAGCCTGGAAGTTCAGGGCATTCCATGACGAAATGCCCTTCTTCATCTTTTTCACAGAGGATTGTTAGTTTCATAGTAGTCAGGATGATTATGAATTATTTTGTAGTATCTTACTTGCAAGGTAATAAACATCTTTGGCTGAAGAAGTAGGTTCGAGTATCCGTACGATGGATAAGGCAGGGAATGAAGGAGGGTACCCACTCCGTTAAACGACAGGAGAGCACTAGGGATCTTCGGATCTGCCCGCTCGAGGAGGTTTATGTAGCGAAGTGATGCGGGTCGGCTGGTCCGAAGTGAATACCAGGTCTTCCGGCACCGAAAGAATTCCAAGGCTTATTATCACCGGAACGGGACCCGGATCCTACAGAAGAGGAGAGAGAAGCGGTTTCTGTGGTATTGCGGATCGGAGGCTGCAATTGCCTGACCTGGAGGGGTTCTTCCCCTCCAGATGTGTGTCGTGGGAAAGTTTGCGGTTGTTCGTGAGCGTTCGTGTCGTTCGTTGGAGAAGGCCGGACGGTTCCGGGTTGAAGAAGAGAAGGTTGTGAAATACCTGTATGGAATTGGGTCGTTTCAGATCGGAAGAGCCCAAGTGATCCCAGTTCTTCTCCGGTTAGGGGATGAGGTGATCCGGGACCAGGATGGGGGAGCAGTCGGGATGATGAGCCTGTCCGGGAGTGGGAAAGGGTTGAAGATGGTTATCCGGGAACGGTTGTATGTTGTTCCGGTCCGGAGGGTGAAGCGGGTCCTGGAGGGGAAGAAGAAGAAAGGGGCGGTGTTTGAGGTGAAATAATTAATTAATGAGGAAGGTTGTAATGACTAAAAAATTATGACAACACATCATTAAATAATTCGATGAGGTCCAATATTTCGTATTTTTCTTGAGAGTTTAATATTTCACTATTAATTATCGATTGGTTGAAACTGTTGATTATATACGATTTTTCTCTGTGAACTGTTAAATCGTGAAGCAATTTTACAAGTAAAACATTTCGTGAATCTATATCCTCAGGTTTTTGCCATAATAATTCTGTGAATTGTATTCCTATTCTAGTTGAAGAATCGATATCAGATTTCCCTTCTTTCAAGCACTCAAGAACTTCAATAAATGGAGTTTTCATTTCCCATTGGGCTAATTCCGCGGCTTTCAAAAGAAGATATGAGTTCACACTTGTATAGAAATAATGACGCAAAATAAGTTGAATTGAAAATTTTTCAAGTTGTTCAGACGTAACCATACTACTTGAAAACAGGTCCATTAATAGAATCTGTGTCCAAACGCACGAGGAGGAGAATAGTTGTTTTGCAATCGCTTGAAGTAGTCCATCATCTGAAAAAAGAATATTGTTTGGTTGAGATGCAACAAGAATTGTATCGATAGAAGCCACTCCAAAAAGATTATTATATTCCTCTTTCTTTGTTGATTTTAGATCCAAGGCCGGATAACAAGGGATTATATCACAATTTAATCGGACCCATTCCAACAATTTCTCTAGGTTCTCTCTCGCCATTTTTATCTGGTCAGAACTTGTTGGTACATAACCGAGATTATCTTCAATTTGGAATAACGTCATATATCCTTGCGCTTTTTGGCCTCCATAGCTCAGAATAACACTATGAATCAAATCTAATGTACTTTGTGTAATCCCAAATTTTCCGAATTTTTTAACAATAATATCCCCGATACCAAGAGAATGCACACTATAAAGGGCGATAGGATCTATTATGAGTTTACAATTGAGGTTTAGGTTTTTTATTGCTTCGTCTCTTTCATTTGCATTCCCTGAACTACAGAAAATCCCGAGCGTAGAATCATTAGAGAGGTACTCACAAACAGAGAATATATCTCTCCTAATTCCCTCTGCAACGGCAGCAATGGTCAATTGTCGCTTTTTATAATAATCAAAAATTGGACTTGTATGTTGTTGATTCAGGCTCACCATCTTCTTGAGATTCAGAATATCCTCAGATACAAGTTTTCCATCAGGTCCTGTTCCGAATGGAATACGATAAATTCCTGGACTATTTGGGAATAATTGGTTGAAACTATTTGTACTTTCTTGAAAGGCGTAAATATATTTGCTGAGAATACTTGTAATCTGGATTTTGTTTTCGACGAATGGAGTTTTTTGTAAGGATATTGATTCCCCTTCACTTTTCCCTAATAGTTGTTTTCCGAGATCACTATCCATCCTCAATTCATATTTTTCAGGATCCTTTAGGGATGTGTCACATATTATGTACTGTGAAGTTTTTCCAAAATGATCTATTAATTGAACAGCAGAATCAATTTCGACAGTAGATGGATTTGTTAATATTGGTAACCGGTCTTCAATATTCAAAATTAAATGTATATAATCGAGGTGCGCATCTGGGCTGTGATAGTATTTATTTCTGAGATCATAAGCCAATTTGATTGCATCATCAAACATTCCCATTGAATAGTACAAATGAGCTAATTTAGCACCTACTCCATAAGCAAGATTCTCTTTTAGTGGCGGGTTTTTTAAAAAATCGAGGACTTTTTCGGTATTATCCGAACGAAAATTAACTATTGCCTCGTTTAATTTCATTTCATAATCTTGTGGGTGGAGTTTGAGGTATTGTGCACAAACATTTGCAGCTTGAACCAGATCACCAATTTTATGGTAAATTGCTAGTTCAATTTTTGAAGAATGTAGATGTGGTCCATAGGTTGCATGTAAAGAGCGGCATAATTCTAATGTACGTTTATGATTGCCGCTGAGATAATAAGCGTCAATAAGCTTTTGGGTGAACGGTGTATTTTGCGTTGGATCGATGACACTCTCATAAATTGCCGTGGCGTCATCGAAATGACCTGATTTCAAGAAAATATCGGCAATTTCTAATTTCTGTAAGCCTGGAATTGATTCTGAATATAAATCCTTTATTTTTTGAATAAATAACTCAATATTATCATTTTCTTCAATGAATTGTAAAACATTTACGAGTTCGACTAAATTCGCAATATCATTTTCATTTCTCTCATGTTGAGATTGAACGATAGATTTAGCTTCAGAGTAAAACTCTTTTCCTTTGTCAATATAAAAAGCGATTAAAAAGTGATAAAGAACTCTTTCTTGTTCTTTAGATCTGCTCTCTTGGAGGAAATCAGTTATTTTTTTGATACCCTCGTCGAATTTATTCTGCTTCCGTAAAGAATTCAAGTATATCCATAACGCACCAGGCGTTGAAGTATCCCATAGAACTTGTTTTAACAAAGATTCTGCGACTATAAAATCTCCGAACTCAAACTCTAAAAGACCTTTTAAGTGAATATAACTTGGATTTTTTGGATCAAAATCATACGCTTCGTTAATATCTTTTAAGGATTCATAGATTAGACCAAGAATTCTTTTTGCAACGCCTCTTTCCGCAATCCACGATGAATGTAATTTTTGAAGATTGGGATCTACTGAGATGCGGGACCATACTTCGTCAAAAAGAGAAATAGATTTCATCAATAATTGACGAGGCTCATCGGATAATTGCAGACCATCAAGCGTCTTCTCATTACTTTTAACACCATTTAAGAGGGATGAGGCAAGTAATCCTTTTATATTTAAATCTTCCTTTTGCTCTGCATTTGTGAGTGCTATTTCGAGCCATTTTGAAGATTCGACGAAATTTCCATGATTATAATAAATATGCCCTAAAGTTTCTGCAACATCTTGAGTATTGATTACTTCTTGTGGAAGGGATAGCAATATTGTATCAATTGATTCACTTTGGATTCTCGATTGAATAATAATCGAATAGGCACGTGCACTCAATGGATTCTTTTGCAGTACCATATGTGCGTATTCCAGGGCTTTTTCGTAATTTTGATTTAATAAATATCCAAAGGCAACATTTCCGAGGGCTTTTTCACTATTTGGATTATATTGCAAGGCTTGGATCAGTAATTTTCCACCATCTGAAAAATTTAACAGTTGAATATTTGCAACAGCTTCATTCGTTAGTATTCGATATTTTACTTCATTTGAGGATCTTACAGATGTTCTTTCTTTTAGTGAATTGAGAAGGGAAAGAGCAGTTGATGGGTTATACTCATCGAGTAACTTTTTTATAGTGTTTAATTCCGCATTATATTCGGTACTAAGTAGTTCATCGGTAAAATCAGGTGAGGATAATTGTGTATTTTCATAAGATAGACTTTGAATTTCCTTCGGGGTTTGACCTGAAAAATGCGATGGCTGTGTTCTACTTGTTGAAACACGGGTGAAAATTTCCAAATTTTCCCCTATACTCTTCTTTAGTACACCATAATTTGCTAATATCTCGATCGCAAAAGCACTCGCATTTTTAGCTGCATCTTCCTGTGAACCTGATGCGTCGGACTTCGATTTATCTTCAATTAAATCGGATATCCCACGTATCAATAGCGCATCTATTTCTCGATGATCTGCTGCAACTTGTAAGAATCCCAAACCTTCCATCTCGACTGCAAGAGCATCACCATAATTGTCCTTGATTTCTTTATATTCCTTTGATTCTTTTGATGCAATTACCTTCTCACCCGCGACGATTGCACCCGGGAAAGCCTTAGGTGGGTTCTGCTGAAGTGAAAGGTTTAGTCTTTCAACCCATTTTCCCTCACGTACAATTAGTCGAGAAAGATGTGCCATAAAATTATTCGGAGAGTATACCTCAGGTCTTGGATGAAACCCAACTTCTGCTTTTCCAGATTCATAACCGTAAACTTTTGTTGATGAGACAACATCGCCAATTGCCACATCCTTCAGTCCACCAGCAACACCTACAAAAAGAACAATATGTGGATTCAATGTCGCAAGAGCTCGTTCAGTTTCCTTGGCTGCTGAAATATTGTGAGCCCCAGTTTCAACTAAAATCACTTCCCATTCAAAACTATTCAATGTAATTAAGCCTGTCTCGTATATTGATCCATCTGGATGAGTTCTTTTGTTTGGATTAGTTAAATATGACAGAACTGCATTATATTCAAGTCCGAGTGCAGTAAGAATCACAGCTCGGTAACGAAAAGGAACTGCTTCTTGAATAAATTCGGAACCGGTACCTGATTCTAGTGTCATATCACCATCCTAAATAAATATAAAATCTGTTTTCCTGGTTGAAATTTATTTTTTTAACTTTTTAATCTTCCCGCAAAAATTAAGATATGTGGCTGTTGAGATGAATCATATGATCCTGTTGATCAGCTAAGAAGACTCCATTCTACAAAGCACCATTGTCTTTATTCTAAAAATTATCTATTTTCCTACTTCCTATAAAAATTTTGATAATAAATATCAAAACGATTAGCCGATTTTTTTGAAAACTTGAGCTTAGGGTTTAACCGAAAAGGGAATCAGGTATCTCCGGTTCTGTTCGCTGGAGGAGGCTAATACAACTTGATGATGCCTTTCAGCATGTTTGGAGTGAATACCAAGTCTTCCGGCAAAGAAAGTTCACGGGCGTATTATTACCGGAACCGGAATCAGATCCTGCAGAGAAGGAGAGAGAAGCGGTTTCTGGGGTTTTGCGTTCCGGAGGCTGCAATTGCCTGACCTGGAGGGGGTCTTCACCTCCGAAGGTTTGTCATGGATAGATTTGCTGTTGTTCGTGAAAGTTTGTTCCGTTCGCTGGAGAAGGAGGGCCGGTTCCGAATTGAAGAGGAGAATTTTGTGATATACCTGGACGGGATTGGATCATTTCAGATCGGGAGAGCCCAGGTGATCCTGGTTCTTATCCGGTTAGGCGATGAGGTGAACCGGGATATGGATGGGGAAGTAGTCGGTGTGATGAGCCTGTCAGAGAGTGGAAAGGGAGTGAAGATGGTTATTCGGGAGCGGTTGTATGTTGCTCCTGTCAGGAGGGTGAAGCGGGTATTGGAGGGGAAGGAGAAGAAGGGGGCGTTGTTCGGGATAAAAACATAAGATATTCTCTTTTTAAATACAATTAGTATTTGTGATAGTTATTGGCTGAAATCCAATCAGATCTAACTGAGAAAAAAAGCATTTCAATAACGGATTTTATTGAGAATAATCATCGATTGATAACAATAATCGGAGTTTTTGGAGGGTTATCTTCATTTTCTCTTAATTTTAATAATTATTACCTTACTTTTTCTTCACTCTCTATTTTTTTACTCCTTTGTAATGAATTATGGTTTGCCTTTCCCAAAAATGAAATCGCTACGATGCGGATGTCCCTATTTGAAGGATTTTTTGTAATGTTTGTTTTATCTATATTTTGGTTACATTATATCCTTTACATTAGGGACAAATGATTCTTTGTTACAGCTTATTTTTGTAGGCACCTTCATTTTTATTCCTATTTTTTATTTTGTAATTCATATCGGGAAGGATTTTCAAATATACAAAAAGATTCGCTTAATATCTCAAAAAAGTCTATTCTTTTCACCAATAGTTAGATCACTAGCATTTTTTATTTTATTAGAAATTGCAATTCTTATCACAATTTTAATAATCTGGCTATATCAAAACTACTTACATTAACTGTTTTAATTAGAAGCCTTCAAAAAAACTTTTATGGATAATTATAGAACCATTGCTCTAATCTTAGATGTTATATAAAAATTTGAGATTATGAATTACTTATTTTTTTTTTATTTTACCAAGTATCGGACTTTTCATAGAATCAATCGCGTCAATTAACTCTTCGTATCTAATTTCAATATTGTTTATTAGTTGCTTTTTCATTTCAGAAAACTCTTTAGGTTCATCTATACGTCTATATGGTTCAGATGAAATTAATTCGAGAAAGTTGTTGATTGACTGACGAATTTGATTATTTGTGTGATTTCTGTTATTTTTAATATTTTTCCAGAATTCATCATAATCATAATTAATTTTGGGATTTGTCATATGGTTTGGGTGTCCATGTCTAAAAAACCAAATATTTTCCTTATTGTTGTAAATAGGCGCAACTATTTTCTCCATCTCCTCATGTAAATCAGATAATTGGTCTTTTACTCTGATTGCATGAGCATACCACCAAGTGACAATGATTAAACCTATTGTTAAAATAGAGTAAACGAATGTGGAAATTGCACCGATAAAAGTCCAAAATGATGTATCGTCGATCATAGTTTAGTAATTTTTCTTAAAGCTGGATTAATCTTATTAATTAATTGTCGCTTTTGTCGCTCCATTCATTCATCCACCCTCTCTTCTCCCCCGGTTTCAGTTCCCGGTTCAACCATTTATATACTCCCGCCGATTTCTATTCAGCCATGAGAGATCACAGCAGGGGATTCGAACATGGCAGATTTCACACAGACTGCAACGGTGAAGACCGCCGTCAGGGAGCTTGCAGTTTCCATAGACAGTATGGCAGCCTTCACCTCAACGAGGGCGACATCCTGACCAATAACCCCAGGATGTACGTCTTATGAACAGGCCGGAGTTACCCTTCCGGGAGTCTCGAAGGCATCCGAGCCTTAGGGAAAGGTCATCTACGAGAATAACGAGGCAAAGACTGTCGGGTCCATCAGCATCAAGGCTCCGACACCGTCAGCCTATCTCTGATATCAGCACCATCGTTGCCACCACCACCCTGAATACCGCAATGGGAGGCACTCCATCCCATGACCGCCCACAGGGCTTCTTCAGCTGCACCCATGTGCCATCACACCAATAGGGAACTTACTCGGTACGGTTTGCCCGTGATTCCGTCACCCTCTCATTTTATGAGGCTGATGCGATCGCTGCACTCGTATAACCAAAAATAATACCCACTTTTTTCCCTTTCCGAGGTATGGGAGTGAATTGGATATACGTAATAGCCGGAGCAATCTGCCTCTTTATCGGATGACAGTTCTCTCAGGCTGATATGACGAGAGCCTCCATCAGTTGTGAAGCGGGCTTTGCTGCCCGGATCATTCATCGGACTGAACCAGTCGTACAGTCAATATCTCTTCACTAATGACTAAGATATCCAAATTAATTTGCGGAGTGAACAGATGTAAGGAGTGACATGTTTCAGGGAAAACACATTTCCACGATTCTTCTTTCTCTAGAAATGATCTCAAACACTACCACGGAATATGACATCTGCTGATATTATCTGTAAAACTCAAAAGAGAATCCAGTATATCTGACCATAAACAAATTCAAACCTGGTATATTAGGGTTTTTCCATTCCGGACATCGTAAATACTAACAAATACTAAAATGAGATAAATTAGTATAAGTAATATTCATGCTTCTTTTTACTTCAGGTTATCATGAAAAATCTTCCTGAAAAACCGCCTGACATAATGGACTTTCCACATATCAATACGGTGGTATCACGGTATTTTACTGATGAATCCTTCAGAATATCAGTGGACGGGTTCAATGACCGTTATCTCTACTGGGATGAATTGAAATACCGGATATCAGATAACCAGGAACGGCTGGATACCTGGGTGGCGATGAAAGTCTTTCGATCTCAGAGGATGGAAGAGATAGCCTATGCTCAACTCAACCTGCAATATCTCATACTACCAGAAATAATGAGAAGCCTTCACTCCTTTGATCGATATCTCTCCGGAACCATTCAAATTCATAATCGATCCCTCACTCTGGACAAACGGTATATCGTGTCTTCTCTCATTGAAGAAGCGATAGCATCCAGCATTCTCGAAGGAGCGGTGACCACCCGTAGAGAAGCGAAGGAAATGCTGGAGCAAAAAAAGAAGCCGAAGAATTCCGGAGAACAGATGGTTCTCAATAATTATGAGACCCTCCAAATGATTATCCGCAAAAAAGGTGACCCTCTCACCCCTGAATTACTTCTTGAAATACAACACACAGTGACAAAAGGGACCATCAAACCAGAAGATGTTGGCCATTTCAGAACATCTAATGACATTAATGTGGTTGATGCAGCATCTGGAACTGTGTATCATATTCCCCCGCCACATACTGAGATTCCCATCCTTATTTTTGCATTATGCGAGTTCATCAATAATGATGATGAAGAGCGATTCATTCATCCGATAATTAAAGGGATAATTCTGCATTTTCTGATTGGATACATTCACCCCTTTAATGATGGAAACGGAAGAACCGCACGAAGCCTCTTTTATTGGTATACCTTATCCCGTGAGTACTGGATGATCGAATATCTCTCAATATCCCGGAGTATTCTCAGATCTAAAAGAAAATATGCATTAGCATACATTCACTCAGAATATGATCAAAATGATCTGACCTACTTCATCAAATATCAGATCGAATGCATAAAAGAAGCCTTAGCTGAACTGATAGCCTACCTTGAGGAGAGGCAAAACTCTCAAAAGAAAGCCCATGAGATGATCCGCATATACCACGATCTCAATCACCGGCAGGCAGAGATACTGATGGAGATGATGGATCATCAGGGACAGGATTTTACGATTCATCAGATTGCAGAAAAATTTAATGTTGTGTATCAGACCGCCAGAACCGATCTTATGCATCTGGAATCCCACGGGTACATTACTGTGACAAAGCGAGGGAAGGGATATTATTACTTTGTCACCGAGAGTAATCTGAAAACTATTACTGACCTTTCAGTTCGGTAATCGGTCACAATTTCCCTGTTCACCTGGATTATCTTCGACCATAAAAAACCGGACAGGCCAGTCGCGGATCATTTCAATAACCAATTCCTCTTTCTTTATCCCAAAATATGAATTCTTCGGATATTCGATTGGAATGAGAAAAAAATTCGTAGGATTAAATTTCAATTCTCTTTACAGTACCGGATAATAATACTCCCCTTTCTCCACTCCGGACACAAAAGTATCTGCATACTCCTTGAGAACATCATCAGGATAAATATCCTTAAACAAAGACGGATGCAGGGCTTTAGCCACATATATAAGACCAGCCGGGCTCCTGGGACCATAGGCAAGATCTCCATTCAAAGCATACACCTGATTGTTCTTAACAGCTGACAGAGTTTCAAATCCTGACCGATGTAAAATACCATCCCTGACCTGTTCCAGAGTTTTATCTGGTTTCAACGAGACTGCCTTGATTATCACATCAGGATTCTGACTCAGGACCCATTCAGCGGTAACCTTAGGCCATTGCTCACCAAGGCTGGCTGCGATGTTCTTTCCCCTGGCTACATCGAGTTCCTGATCTACACCGCTCCCCTTTCCATTTGCTGAATAATCTGAATACCCTTCAATATACACAGAAGGAATCTGATCAGGTGCCAGATTTGCGACACGTGAACTGACAAGATTCTGCCATTTATCTTTGAATTTCACATACACATCAGCACGATCAGAAGCTCCAAGGAGAGTTCCCAGTGCTTTAACATCATGATCAAGAGTATTGATCCTATAACAGTCAAGGTAAGTCAGATTGATCCCTGCATTAAGGAACTGGTCACTGTTTTTTGGCTTGGAACTCGAATAACTAATCACTGCATCCGGTTTTAACTCAAGAACCTTTTCAAAATTTGGTGTCTGCCAGTTTCCCACACTGACTGCATTAGGAATATGAGCCATCAGAGCAGTATCTGACATAACACTGTCAGCAAGACCAATTATCTTTTCACCAGCTCCAAGTGCAACCACCATCTCAGCAGAATCACTATTCAGACAGACTAATTTCTCAGCCGGACCTGGAAAAGTGAGTTGGTTCCCTTCTGAGTCAGTAAATAAGATTTCTGCAGAACAAATAGCAACGATACAACTGAATAAAACAATAAGAATAATAAAATTAGGTAATACAAATTTAGGATTCATATGAATTCCTAAATACAATTCTTCATGCTCATATGACTTAAAGTTTTACTTTTCTAAAAACGTGCACAGACAGACCAAGAACCAGGATACACAGAAGAGACAGAATTGTCAATTGAAATACCGGAATTGTTCCTGCCTGTATGAACCTGATTCCATCAATTGCAAAACTGAGTGGATTGACATGAGCCACTGGCTGCAACCAGGCAGGCATCTGATCATAGGGCATCATTGCTGATGATGTAAAAAAGATCGGCATTGAGATCATGGCATTTACGGCAGCATACTGATCATGATCCCCGACATGAATTGCGAGAGTGGTTGCACAAGAGGAAAGGAGGGCTCCGAAGATAAAGAGAATAAAATAGGTAAATACCAACTGCACAGGAGAATAGATCCGTGCACCAAGAAGGAACGCAATACAGAGAATAATCGTTGACTGTATCAGCCCCCGGATTGTTATGACCAGAATTTTTCCAAAAAGAATAGACTCCCGGGGAGGAGGCAAAGCTAAAAACTTATTGAAAAATCCGAGCATTCGATCCATTATGAGAAGCCCTCCACCTGCAAGTGAGGCTGACAGGATTGTCATTGCCAGGATACCGGGAGTTACAAAGTCGATGTAATGATCAGTGAACCGTATTGGAAGAGCAAGCCCGACAAAAATCAGCCATGCAGCTGGCATAACCATAGCTGAGATAAATCCCCATCTCCCTCTAAACCACCGGATCAGGTCTCGTTTGCAGTATACAAGAATTGGATTCATCCCCGCCTCCCGGTGACATTTCTAAACCTGCTCAGATTAAACGGAGATGTATCTTCAGTAGTACCAACTAAATGGAGAAATACATCATCAAGTGATGGCCTTCGAACTGACATTGAAAGAACCTGAATCCCCTGTTCAGTAAAGGCATCTTTTATAAGAGGAAGAGCAAAATCGCCATGTTCTGCATAAAAAATTAATTCATCAGATTCGGCTTTGGCAAACTTGACTCCTGGTACATGTATTGGTGAATATTGTCCGAAGATAGAGATGGTTACAACATCCTGCGAGATCAGAGCTTTCAGATTTGTGGGAGAATCTACAGCCTTGATAACTCCTTTATCCATAATTGCTACCCTGTCGCAGTATCGGTCAGCTTCATCCATGTAATGGGTAGTAACAAAAATGCTCATCCCGTTGCTTTTAAGAGACCTGATATGTTCCCATATTTTTTTTCTTGCAGCAACATCAAGTCCGACAGTTGGCTCATCCAAAAAAAGCACTTTTGGATCATGCACAAGGGCTTGAGCCAGTTCAAGTCTGCGTCTCATCCCACCAGAATATACCTTGGCAAACTCATCAGCCCGGTCAGAAAGTTCAAGAACCTGGAGAACCTTTTCTGTCTTCTCTGCAGGATTTCTAACGCCATAGAGTTCAGCAAACATCAAAACATTTTCCCTGCCTGTTAATCTGACATCAACTGCCATATCCTGGGGAACATAACTGAGTGATTCACGAACGGCTCTGGGAAATCGCTGAATATCATACCCGCAGATTTCAGCAGTACCCAAGCTTGGTGCAAGAAGAGTTGTAAGCATGAGAATTGTTGTTGTCTTTCCTGACCCGTTTGGCCCAAGTATACCAAAGATCTCATTCCCAACCGAGAGATTCATGTTGTTTACAGCACAGAGATCTCCATAATTTTTTGTCAGATCCCGGATCTCAATGCGGTTTTTTATGAGATCACCCTTTGCAATCTGTTCGTTTTCTTTTGTTGCTGCCATTCGTCACCTCCAATACTCACAATATTCAGACAATTTTGTTATCAGACTATGAGGGCTGAATTTACATTATTCCAGATCGGGAGAACATATCTCCCGGATTCTGTATTCACAAACTGCATTGGCACACCATAGACTGAAATTATATTCTCTTCAGTCATGACTTCTTCAGCAGTACCAAGAGCTACAATGTGTCCTTTATCAATCAGCATGACCCGGTCAGCATAATGGTAGGCAAAGTTCAGGTCATGCACTGCGACAAGGATGGATTTCGTATGTTGTTCTGATAATTCCCGGATCATTGAAAAAACATCAATCTGATATTTAATATCAAGAGCACTGGTTGGTTCGTCAAATAGGAAAATATCCGGGTTCTGAGCAATAGTCCGTGCAATAAATACCCGCTGTCGTTCACCACCCGAGAGTTCTGTCAGCATCTTTTCTGCCATAGGAGAGATAGCGAGGCGATCCATTGCTGCCTGGACCACATCGAGATCATGCTGAGATAATGACCATTCAACATGTGGTCTTCTTCCAAGAATGACTGCTTCAAGTACGGTTGCAGAAGTAAGATACTGAAAGTCCTGCGGAACGTACCCGATGATTTTTGCAATCGTGTGCTTAGAATAATCTGAAATATTCTTCGTATCAAGAAAAACAGAACCACTATTCTGGCTGATGATTCCTGCAAGAGTTTTAATGAGAGTACTTTTCCCAGACCCGTTTGGTCCAATGATACAGAGTACTTCACCAGGAGAAAGATCAAAGGAGATTGATTTCAATATATCAGTCTTTCCAAATCTCACAGACAAATCCCTGACTTCAAGTATCATGTTCCCCATCAGGTGATCACCCGGTGCTGTCCCCGGAGAATGAGAATCATAAAAAAGATCCCTCCAACGACATACATGATTACCCCTACCGGGATCTCTATCGGATCCATAACAGTTCTGGCTGCAGTGTCTGATATCAAAAGGATCAGAGCACCGAGCAGTGCAGAACAAGGAATCAGATACCGGTTGTCGTTGCCGATTAGCATTCTGCCGATATGTGGGCACATTAATCCAATGAACCCGATTATCCCGGTAAATGCGAGACAGGCAGATGATGTAAGAGTAGCAACAAAGAGGCCCACAAGCCTGAGACGATTGACGTGTACTCCAAGGTTTTTAGCAACATCATCTCCTGCTGCAAGTGTATTGAGATCCCATGCCCGGGATTCAAGATATAGAAAACAGATCAGGGTAATGGGAGCAACAATACACACAGCTCCCCAGTTAGCTCCCCACATGCCTCCCATGAGCCAGAGGGTGATCTCACGAAGTTTTTCATCTTTGGTAAGATACTTGAGGATCATCACTCCTGCAGTGAAGATATATCCAATGACTACTCCTGACAAAATCAGTGTCGCACTAGAGGAGCCTTTCATCCGCGATATGGCGTAAATAAGAAGTATTGAGAACCATCCAAGCAGGAACGCTGATATGATAATTGAACCATTCTGGTACTGGACTGGGATAAAAGGGAAGAGAGAAGATCCAAATACAATAGCCATCGCAGCTCCAAAAGAAGCTGCTGAAGAGAGTCCCAGAGTAAAAGGACTTACAAGAGGATTTTTGAGAAGTGCCTGCATCACACAACCTGCCACAGCAAGACTGATTCCGGTGACGATTGAAAGCAGAATCCGTGGTAATCTGAAATCTATGACAACTATCTTTTCAGACTGTGTTGTAGCAAGAGATGCAGGATTGGCAATCATCTGATACAGGATGGAAAAAATTCGCTCAAAGGGCAGATGATATGAACCGGCACTCATGGCATACATACATGACAGGAAGAGAAGGATGAGAAGTGAAATGATAATCATCCACTTTTTTGTTTTTTCTGAGTGGTAGATCTGTTTCAAAGCAGTATTACTATAGTTCATTTCTAAGCTCTGCTGAAAAGTATCATCATATGAATGAAAGAAATGATCTATTTATTGTTACGATTTTTATTATATTGATGTTTTTTTAAATAAAATTGTTAGCATAGGATGAAATCATAATGAAAAATGTATCTCAATAAAATATTAGAAACATTTTTGCATCCATTAAATATTTTGTTTAGTTAAATACTACATTTGAAATTATCAATATTTTTTTTCAAACCAAATCGTAATAATTAGTATGCATTGAAAAATTACATCTGAAAATATTCATACTAGTTATTACATAATTGTAAATGTACTACTGTAATGAGTTTTGATTCTTTGAGGTGGAGTACAACCAGAAGGAAAGAAACATGCATTCGATCCAACCATGTTGAAGGAGTAGTGACCCTTCAACAGAGACGGGGTAATTACTTCATTACAGAAACCATCTCCCTCGCCTTAAAATACGACCAACTGACTACACGATGACTTTACTGTTTTTTCAGCATATGAGAACTACCCCTGCTCTTCCATGAAAATATTACCGATATAAGGTCACCTTTTAATTTGAAAGAATCATTATTGCCCGGCTCTAATCCTTGGAAGTACTTTTCCATATACGAAAGATCTGATCGGTCCAAAACGCCTATCCGGGAAGCATAATCACGGACAATCTCATCTAAGCTCATATTCTCTTCAACCGATGATTCGCGAAAAACTGTAGCATCTGCAAAGATACCCATTTCATAAAGGATTTGATAAAGAACGTCAGCTTTTGGACCGGGTGAATACTTTTTATCATGATAATGAGGCCACAGGTCACGAATTGTCTGCTCCCAGGGAGTAACACCGGCAAACCAGATCAAAAAAATTCTCCCATTACAAACCTTCTCCATCTTTAAGATTGCCTCTGAAATATCAGGCATGCCAAGCGAATAACATGCAATTACCGTATCATAGGGTCCGGAGATCTCATCAGGAACTACATGTTCCCATCGTGATCTAACAATCTCAATATTTGTCACCCCAAATTCAGCTGCATTCTCAGCAAGTAATGCACTCATCCCATAGGCTGGTTCAATAGCTGTTACATGACAGCCCGACCGGGCAAGAGGGAGAGTAATCGCACCGGGCCCACTTCCGATATCAAGGACTTTTGAGGGCTGATATGGTAAGATAGCCGAGAGTATAGAATCATATCTGGTTTTATTCCTCTGGGTTTGTATCCAAAACTCCCTGGCTTTGTCTATTGAATTCCAAACGCTGGCACAATCACCGTTTCCCCGGGTGATAATGTTGTTGATCATCGTTTCTTTCCAAATCTCTGACCAGGAGATTGAATTCGTATCCAAAATATTATAAAATGAAGCGTTACTAATTGCCATAAACCACAATAAAATAATATCATTTTTTAATTATTAACACATAGTATTCATGATGAAGAGACACGTTCGTCTTATGACAGTGAAAGCAGGAATGATTTTATTCCTATTACTCACGATGACGACATGCTGCATGGCAGCGGAAGAGAAGACATTACGGATTGCTACATTAAATGAGATTAAATCACCCTCATTTCTGGGAGATTATTCAACCGGACTTTTTAACCATATCTCAAACCCCCCTCTTATGCAGATGGACAGTAGTGGAAAAATTATAGGTCTTCTTGCTGATTCATTTGATGTATCATCTGATAATACAAAATGGACTTTTAATTTGAAACCTAACCAGTATTGGAGTGACGGAAAACCAGTAACCGGAGAGGACGTAGCATTTTCGATAAATATGTATGGTAAGAGTATTCCTAGTGCCGGCTGGATCGGAGAAACACTAAAAGATACTCAGGTAGACGGAAACAAAGTCACGTTTACGTTCAACAAACCCTACACAAACCTGGATAGAGAGTTTACATCATACTCCATAATGCCAAAGCACATCTGGGAATCAATCGACAATCCTGTAAATTTTACTAGTAACGGCCCATATGTCGGATGCGGTCCATTTTACGTGGACAAAATTGACCTCAACGCAGGGAAACTCATTTTCAAAAAGAATCCCAGTTGGAAAGGAAATGCTCCATATTACGACCAGGTAGAGATCAGCTGGTTTAAGAATGCTGACGCTGCAGCAAAAGCCCTTGAATCAGGAGCAATGGATACCTACTGGAAATATGCAGATGCCTACCCATATTCGGCTGTTGACTCACTTAAGGCCACAGGGAAATTTGATATCCTTGAAACTCCGACCAGCGGAATGACATTCCTTGGATTTAACCTGAAAAATGAACCACTGAGTGATGTAAACTTCAGAAAAGCTATTGCTGAATCCATAAACTATCCTGAATTTGTCCAGGTGTCCACTCTTGGACATGGCAGCATTCCAAACAGCGGGTTTGTTCCTCCGGCAATGGATGGATATGTCGACACACAGGCCATGCAGTACAATCCAGAGGATGCAAAAAAGATTCTTCAGGAAGCAGGATACAAGGATTCAGATGGAAATGGTATCATAGAAGGCCCTGATGGAAAGGATACCGTCCTGGAACTTTTAATCAGGAATAGTTTCTCTCGTGAAGCAGAACTGCTCAAAGAATACCTTAATGCAGTAGGAATCGGTACAGACATAAAATCTGTTGAAGACAACACCTGGTTTGATCTTAAGGATAATTACAAGTATGATATCACGCTGACCCGGACAACTCCCTGGGGTATGCTTATGCATGCCGGATGGGCGACCGGGTATTTTGACAGCAGAAGAACCGGACAGGGCGTTCTCCATACTGTAGATGACAAGAAATTCCTTGATCTCTGTGATAACATCCTCGCCACCACAGATAAATCAAAATTAAAAGAGTACGCAAAGGAAGTTCAGAACTATTATGCAGAAAACCTGCCAGGCATCCCCTTGTACTGGAAAAATGACGTAACTCCGTATAACAAAGACATTACCGGATGGTATTCCAGCCCGCTATACGGAATAATGAATGAATTCACGTTTACCGGTGTTAAACCGGTTGCCTGAAGACCTACCTTTTTTTTATGTCTGACCATTCTGCTTTGTATATTCTTATTGTACGAAAAAGCATACGATATCTTCTCTCCCTTGTCCTGGTTGTGTGTATTGTCTTTTTTATCCCAAGGTGTATGCCCGGAGACCCGGTCCGCAATCTTGTTGGCGATGACGTCTGGCTTTCTGCTGAAACAATTGAAAAAATCCGCAGCGATATGGGACTAAATCTTTCATTATCAGAGCAATTTGTCAGATATATTCAAAATCTCGGAACATTCAATCTTGGATTCTCGTACCAGTTGCATGCACCAGTCATAGATCTTCTCGCTGCCAGAATTCCATGGACAGTGCTCCTTATCGGAACTGCTGCCATCGCCGGAGCGATCACAGGTATTCTCATCGGTGCAGTTGTCGGATGGAACCAGGATACATGGTGGGCGAAGATTATCACTGCTATATCATTCTTAATCTCTTCAGTTCCGCCTTACCTGCTCGCATTATTATTTCTGGCAGTATTTTCCTTTCAATTTAAGTTATTTCCGTTCAAAGGACTCTATGATACTCCTGATCCTCTGAGTATTATATACCATCTTACTCTTCCCATCACGGTCCTGACCCTTTTTTATGGTTCCAGAAATCTCGTTATCATGCGGGGATCAGTATTGAGTGAGAAGGATCTTCTCTATCCGCAATGTGCACGTTCGTTTGGTATCCCCTCATCAGGAATACTCTGGAGACAGGTTACAAAGAATGCGATAATTCCGGTGATAACATTGATCGGTCTCGATTTTGGATTTCTCTTTTCCGGAGCATTGTTCATTGAGATCGTCTTCTCACTACAGGGGATGGGAAGTCTCATCTATGATGCAATTTTACTCAGGGACATTCCAGTATTAACAGGTTCATTTCTCATTATCTCAATTCTGGTAATTATTGCAAATTTTTCTGTAGACATTCTTACCGCAATCATAGATCCACGGGTCAGGATAATTGGATCATGAAATTTTCAATTTATCAGGGATATGAAAAATATCTGCAGCCCGGTGTTATATGGGCTGTAATTATCCTCGGATTATTCCTACTCTGTGCAATTTTTCCTGCTGCTATTTCAGGAAATGAAAATTCCAAACGGTATAAACCATTTCTTTACCCAACATCAGATCATATCCTTGGAACTGATGATGTCGGACACGATATCTTCTCGGTTGTTGTTTATTCAGCCAGAGTCTCTCTGATAATCGCATTTTCAGCAGGATTTATTTCAGTGATGATAGGACTAGTCATCGGACTTGCTGCAGGCTATTTTTCAGGAATCATTGATGATCTGCTGATGGGTCTGACCGATCTCGTGCTCATCGTTCCAAAAATTCCGGTAATCATTCTTATCGCCGCAATAACAAGACCAAGCATTCTGCTCCTCATTCTTGTTCTCGGTTTTTTATCCTGGGAAACCACAGCACGAATGGTGAGATCCCGTGTCATGCAGGTGACCGGTTCAGGATTTATTCTTTCATCAAAAACGTTTGGGTTTTCTCCCGGATGGATCATGACACGGGATATTGTTCCTGTACTCTACCCGGTAATTCTCCCAAAATTAATGATTGTTGTTGCCGGGGCATTAATTTCTGAAGCATCCCTGTCATTTCTCGGATTATCAGATCCCACTATGAATAGCTGGGGAAAAATGATTGCTGATGCATTCTCTCATGGAGGATTTATCAGAAATATGTGGTGGTGGTATGGACCTCCGGCGATTTGCATTATTCTGATGATACTCGCATGTGTCAGAATCGGATCGATATGGGAGACAAAACAGACTGAGAGGGCCTTTGATTGAAGAACAAAAAAATTCTGCAGGTTGAGAAATTATCAGTCTGGTTCAGGTCCGGGGAATGTGAAGTCTGTGCAGTATCAGATTTTTCTTTAACTCTTGCAGAGGGAGAGACAGTTGCAATAATTGGTGAATCAGGATGTGGAAAGTCGGTTGCAGCACACGCAATTATGAGAATTCTTCCATCTTCTTCCAGGATAGACGGTAACATTTTCATCAATGATATTTGTATTACACAATTAACAGAAGAAGAGATGGAGAGGATTCGCGGAGATCATATTGCAATTCTCTTTCAGAGTCCTGACAGATCACTCAACCCCCTTTACATGATCAAAAGACAGGTTGCTGAACCTTTGAAAATTCATAACAAACCTGCAGACAAGCAAACGATTGAGACAATTCTGCGTCAGGCAGGGTGTAATCATTCTGATATTATCAGCAAGTATCCATGCCAGTGTTCAGGGGGAATGAATCAGCGGGCTCTTCTTGCGATTGTATCAGGTTTGAACTCCGGGATAGTTATTATGGATGAACCAACGAAAGGGCTTGATTATGACAGAGTAAAAGATGTTCAGCAGTCCCTTGAAGAAATTAAATCAGATATGAGAGGAATTATTCTTATCTCTCATGATATTTCTTTTGTCAGAAGCCTCTCAACAAGAATAATGGTGATGTATGCTGGAGAAGTGATTGAATCTGGCTTGACATCAGATATCCTTACTCAGCCCATGCACCCGTATACTCGATCCCTTCTCATGAGTCTTCCAGAACATGGGTTTGTTCCGATTCCCGGTATGGCACCGGCACTTTCAGAAATCCCAGCCGGATGCAGATTTTCTCCACGATGCACCATGAGTGATGAACCCTGTAATCATTTCCATCCTGACCTTGTCAGATACAAAGAGAGAGAGGTCAGATGCCACCGGTATTGATTGAGACAAATCATGTGCATAAAACATACCGTCAAAGCCTGCTTGGAAGATCGCAGGCTATTTTATCTCATTGTTGTATTCAGATCTATGAAGGAGAATCTGTTGGTCTGATGGGACCATCAGGTTCTGGAAAAACTACACTCGGTAAAATTCTTGCGGGAATCGAACGCCCGGATAAAGGAGATGTGAGTTTCCGGGGAAACAATATTCACTCAGCAAACCAGGAGATTTGGTCTGATTACCGGAGATCGGTTCAGATGCTCTTTCAGGATCCTCAAGGAACATTTCACCCATTCAGAACGATAGGTCAATCAATTGAATGTGTTGCCGATCTCCTTGGCTACTCTTCTTCTGATTACAACAACTGCATCACGTCACTCTGTGAAAAAGTTGGCATTCATCCTGAAGTTCTCTCCCGGTATCCTGATCAGATATCTGGAGGACAAGCACAACGACTGGCTCTCGCAAGAATTCTTCTTTCAAGGCCCAGGCTAATAATTCTTGATGAACCAACTTCAGGACTCGATATTTCGGTGCAGGCACAGATTCTTCATCTTCTCAGAGAGTTTCAGAATCGTGAAAAGATAGCATATCTCCTGATATCTCATGATCCGGCGGTTGTCGGGTTTTTATCAAACCGTCAGTATCTCATTCGAAATGGAATAGTATCTGAAATCTCTCTGAATACCCCTGAAGTAAGAAATACGACTATAAATTAGACCTTTTTTAATAATATCGCCATTTTAAACCGGATTAAAAACATCATCATATTCAAACGAGGTTTCATAATCTTGCATCAATCCGACTAATTGTATGTATCAGATAGGAGAGGTGATAAAGAGCCCTTATAAAATCGAAATTCATGGCTATCTTTTGAAATAAAGGATAATATAAGCATATCAATGATTGGATTTCAGATCCCCTAACTGAATTTACAAATTGGGCCTTATTTAAAAAAATAAGGCCATATTAGGAAAATTGGTTTTTCAAACTCATATGATATTCATCAACCAGGATCATGTAATTAAAAGATACATCCAGTATTTTTTTATAATGAACTCGCATATTATAAAAAACAAAAGATATGCTCAGCAAATAAAAATTCCATCAGTAATATCAACAATAATATGATAGCGAATGTTTAAAGAATTATTATTACCTCACAGCCAATAACCGGAAAACGAGTCCCGATATTACCCTAATCAAGTAATAAAATCCGCCAATACGAAATAAATCACATTTGTTACTTAGTTTTTAGGAATTTATCCCAAAACGAAATTTGAACTTTAGTTAACATAGAAATTTCAGCCTTTTTTAGATTTTTTCGGATAAAAAAATAGAGCAAACTGACAATTATTAACCAATTAAATATCCAAAAATATTAGGTGACATTATGCATTTAAAAATAAACCTGCCACTTATCTCCTTGTGCCTATTCATGTTGATTATGGTTTTTTCAGGAGTTCAAGTAACCGCTGATGAACCCGGACTTGTTATTGTTGAGAAAAACAAAGACACATCAGAGATCCTTTCAAAAACCGAGTACTCATTTGCTGATATCAATACTTCAATGACATCTATTGGTGCACCCGGGGGAATACTATTGAGCTTCCAGGGGCCAACATTTGATCCCTCGAACCTCTGGGATCCTGAAGCATCATTAAACATTGATAACCTAAAAACAAAAGTTATTGGTGTCCCGGTAAAGGAGATTCTCGATAAAGCAAACTATTCAGGCAAAATCATTAATGTTACCTTTGTAGCTGAAGATGGCTTTCAAAAAACATTGCCGTCAGAAAATATAATCAATCCTCCCAAAGATCAAGGTTTACCAATTTTAGCATACTGGTATGCAGATCAAGGACTCCTCCCTGAGGACAACGGATACCGACTTTACTTTACCGCCCCTGACGGTTTATACGGAAATACAGATATGAAGAATACACTTCCTGAATCATATCAGCATTACTTCTACAATTCTGCAGATAAAATCCTATATCCATCAGCAAAAGGAATGTCAGTAGCAAAGATTGCTGAGATAGATCTCCAGATGGACAAATAAACAATTTATTCAAAACATCATGAGAAATCTGAAACTCTTATTTTTTGAAAAAAGATTAAGAGGTATTTTTTTTACAAGGGATCTGGCATTCCAGTAATATTTGAATTCTCCCCGGTCAGTTCGTTAATGAAAGCGGCTGCTTCCTGAGGATGAGCTGCATTAGCAGGGATACATGCTGCGTACACAAGAGGAGATCCAATTCTGGTAAGATTAACAGATGAGAAACGTTGAAAGTTGAGATCAACAACGGCAGTTTTGTAAAAATCCGAGAATTCAGGATTTCCAAGATTTAACTCATCATTAAGTCTGATATATGGCAGATCTGCTCCTTCTGCGACACATCTGTATTCAAATGCATAATCTACTCCTCCTGTTTTTAGCAATGACAGAAGGAAGATACTTCCATCTCTGATCGACACTTTCTGACCAGAGGGTTTCATTACATCAGGTAGGATCACCCATGTTGAATTCTCTTTTCTCTCAACTGGAATTTCAGGAGTAAAATGACCTGTAAATACCTGATCAAGGATATTGGTAGAGCCATAATACCGATCAGCTAGAGCCAGTACCATAATGGAGCGATAACCTGCTGCATCAAGAACGGGATTTGCCACACCTATTCGTACATCTGGCTTTTTGAGAATTTCATACCAGTTTTGACGGTTTATCTCACCTGCATACCTGCTTTGATTTGTGAATGCAAGTACCATCTCAGTCCTGCCAAACGGAATATCCATATCAGTCCAGTTTTTTCCTGTTCCTGGCATTGTCTGGTACATTAAAAGTGGTATAAGCGACTCGTCTGCAACCAGAACTACGTCAAATGATCGGCTCAGATCAGTAACCTGCCTGATGGCCTGAATACTTCCATGACCTTCTATCAGGATATCACATTGCGGGTACTTTTGTTCAAATCTTTTTTCTATCTCTTCCAAAGGAAGAAGAAGACTTCCGGCAGCAACTACTCTGACAGGATATTTCTTTTCTTTTTGTTCGAAACATCCAGATGCGAAGACCAGCATCAAAATGAGAATGATGATAAAAATCAGGATGTATCCTACTGATGGAGTTCTACCCGTGAAACCCATTTAACCCATCCACTTCCTTCAGTTATTACTCCTGCATGGTCAGTCAGAAGAGCAAACCGGACAGGACCGCCATCATCTTGACTGAGAGATTTCCCATCCTGCTCATACATCAATACAGGGGTGATCTTCTGATTATGAATTTCGCTCAGATTTTCATCAAAGGTAATATATCCATCTCCTGATACCTGGCCGGACTCAAGCACCCAAAGATATTCATCAGATCCATATAGGTACACCCGACTGTTTTCATTTGATTTACCCATTGTTTGTACTATGTTTGATAAAGGAACGCCGGTTCCAACGAATGGACCGTATTTTATCCCGGTTGTGGATACCAGATAGCCATTACCAGTATAAACGGGCATTTTTTTAAGATCTGCAAGCGAAAGATGACTTTCCTTTCCATCACATGAAAGAGTGAGATTCCAGCCTTTAAATTGTGTATCTCCATCACCTTGTTGTGTCATGCATCCTGAGAAGAGTACCATGACCATAATCATCAGGAGCATGAATAATGAAGTGATTAATTTCATAGTTTTCTTCTCATATCCCATGACATAAGTAAGATCAGACCCGAAAAAACCAGGGGAATGAACGAAATTCCAGCTTTTTGGGTTGGTATAGGAGAAGGAGTGTCCTTAATTGGAGCCGACTTATCCCCGCTAAAACCTCCCCGGTATATCCGGACTTCGTTCACCCATTTCGGAGATAATCCACTTGTTGAGGGGTAAAGTCCTGAGTAAAAGTACTGGGCCTGTGCTGGCAGAGTAACATTCATGTCAGCATTTCCATACACATGTTTTCCAGTATCCGGGTTTTCCGGTGAACAGAAAACAACCCGCATTCCCGTATAATAATCAGGAACATACCCAGTCCCCTGACGCTCACCTCCACCACTTTCTGCCCCGTTATACCAAGCAATTGTAAGAGATCCGGCACGAGCACCTGGATTCTCAATGAAGTCAGATGAAAACTGGATATGATATCCATCTGCAGCTTTAATCATTACCTCATCACCTTCTTTGAGACCCCCAAAAATATGGCAGATATCACGGACCGCAGTTCCTTTGATAGCTCCCATATCCCGTAGATTAACAGATTCATTCGGATTCCAGGGGTCTCCCTGAAACACCGGACCCTGATGATAATAATGAGTTGTTCCATCTCCCATCACCGGAAGGTTGTGTTCCATCCATTGGTAATCAAGAACACGGTGCTCAATTGTCGTGTTGTTTTCAATGACTGAAACCACAAGTGAGGTTGTGGGAGCAGCAAGACCAGGTAGTACAGTAATTGAAATTAAAAGCAGGAAATATGCCAGAAGCCGCTGGATATCAGAGAACTGAAGAGATTTATCCCAGTTGTCAGTACTCAGTTTTAAAGATGTCCTTTTCACGTTATCGTTCCCCTATTATTCATGTTTTATCGTTTTCACAATCTTCCCGTTCATCAGGAGGATTTTATGAGTACCTAGATTATTCGATTCACTTATATCGTGGGTGACATGTATGATCGTAAGGCCACCCTGTTCAAAGAGGTCACGGATATCATCCCATAATTCTTTTTTTGCCTGAAGATCAAGAGCACTAGCAGGCTCATCTAAAAGAAGAAGTTTAGGTTTTACCACCAGGGCTCTCGCTATAGCGACCCGCTGTTTCTCCCCTCCGGACAAAGTTAATGGATTTCGATCGAGAAGAGAGTCAATACCCAGTTTCCGGGAAATATCCAGTACGATATTATGAATATCAGAATGGCGTCTGATCGCAAGACCATATCCGATATTTTTTGCTACCGTCATGTGAGGAAATAACGAATAGTCCTGAAATACAATGCCAATCCCTCTTTTTTCTGGAGAAAAATATGTTATATCCATTCCATTCTGAATTATTTTTCCTGAACATGGCTGATAAAATCCGGCAATTGTCTCAAGAAATAGAGTTTTTCCAGAACCCGACGGGCCAGAGATGATACACCATGCATCATCAGGAAGAGTAAACGAATCGATCACAAGTTCAAATTGCCCGGCATGAACAACCAGATTGGATATCGCAATCATTGTACCTCGTTAAGAATTCTGCCACTAATGATGCGGATTAAAATAAAGATCAAAAATGAGAAGAAAACCATTACACATGCAACTGCAGTCGCAGCATACAGCCCACCGGTATTAAATCGCTGATAAATAAGCGTGGATATGATCATAGGGTGATAGGCAATCATGATCACGGCTGCAAATTCACTTACTCCCCGACCCCATGCCATAAGTCCTCCGGTGAGGAGGTGGCGTGTAGTAAGAGGAAGAGTTATGTGAAGAAATGCCATCCCAGGAGTGGCTCCAAGAGATCGGGCTACATTTTCGAGCCGAACAGGGATATGGCTAAATCCTTCCCTGACTGTATTCACATAATATGGAATGGATACAAAAAACATTGCAATAACAATCCCTGAAAAGGTCTCCTCAAACCTGATATCAACAAGTAAAGCAGGCTGACCGATTAATCCCTGATGCATAAAAAGGAGATATATGATAATTCCCGCCACGGTATGTGGAATAATGAGTGGCAGATCAATCAACCCTTCAATGAATTTTTTTGCGACAAAAGACTTCCTTGCAAGGATATACGCAAGAGGTGTTCCAAGGATTGATAAGAGTAAGGTTGCCATTGCAGAAGCGCTGAGGGTGAGAACCAGCGAATCAACAACTGATGGATCAATTACAGTTTCGACAAATGCTTCTGGATTTGAAATCTGGAGTCCGGTTAGGACGCAAAGCCCGAGAATAATTAGAAGAACAGGAACAGAACCAATTAGTATGCAGGATGTTGTGAAGAGATCCGGACGATTCATACGATCGAGCTCCACATTTCATCTGCCCTTTCCTAGATGTAAAAAATTAGAATTTAAAAATTACCAAACATCTTAGTTCAGAGGTTTGAGTTCTATCTTGCTGACTCCCAATACCGGCTCTGACACTGATGAGCCAGTAAGAATCAGCGGCCATGATGGATCATCTTTTGAGAGATGAGCACCATCAACAGTGGATGCTATAATGTATTTGTCGTTTCTTTTTGCATCAGTACTATCAATGACTTTGGTAGTTCCGTCCTTTCCTGTGATAATTATCTGATACCCATTATCAGCTAAACTTTCATTGTAGGCATTATTCGAATGTTGATCAGCATCATCTACAAATCCGGCAAGGAACCAGAGAGGCATACCTTTCCAGATCTTCCCATCATGATCTGTATATGATGCAGAATGATTCGAGCCAAACTGACAAACAAGAGCAGAATCAAAATATCCACTTGAAATATTGGTTTCAACTCCGCCTAAGGCTGATCCATCAAGATCTAGTTTCCATGCTGACTCAGGGACACTAAAAACCTGTATCTCATCAATATATTTTGATGCCAGACCTGCTGCAGATGGATACTGGACTCCGCCTTCCCAGTAATAATGCCAGTAATTGGAATCCATGGTATCATGCATATCCCAGTTTGAAAAAGTCTGATCATCTCCACCAGTGAAGAATAGTTGATATCCGTCTTTGAATTCTGGAACATTCTTTCCATCTTTATTCCATGCAATAAACGGTTCACCAGCTTTTTTAATTGCATCAGGGTTTGGATATACAGATGAATAACCAAGTTTCGTCTCGTATCCATCAGATGCAACAAGTTTTACCGATGTACCAGGCTCCATTCCGCCAACAAGGTCAACTAGATCTTTTATCAGGGTTCCTTTTACTGCAGATTTGATTTTAAACCCACCTGGGAATGAAAGGTTGCTATCCCATATGTCCTTGGGATTGTTGGTAATTCCTTCGTACCGGAATTCTTTCTTCCCATCTCCTATTACTGGAAGGTTCTTTTCCATCCATTGATAATCAACAGTTGTTTCATTGAGGACTGATTTACCATCCTGGGCATACAAGACAACGTGGACCTTCGGGATAGATGAAGAAGTGGTATTCAGATTTTCGGTTGATTTGGCCGATTCTTTTGGCTCTTCCAATAAGGAGGGAAGTCCGGTTAATTGTATCTCAACAATATTGCCAACAGAATTGCCTCCCGTGATATTTGGACCAACGAGTTTGAGCGGATACGAAGGTTTTTCTCCCTCTTTTGCAAGAGGTTTTCCATTCACCTGGTTTGCAATAATTACATCATCAGAAGTTCCTATGTCAGTAGTAGAAAATTCTCTGGTAAAACCGTCACCTGCTTTAACTATGATAGTGTATCCGGAATCAAAAGCGGTCTGGTTGAATCCTGATTTCCCATGCGAGACATTATCATCTACCCATCCGAGAAGTCGCCAGACAGGAAGACCAGTATACTCATTTCCGTCTTTATCTTTCCATGATCCAGAGTGACAGGAAGCAGCTTCTTCAAAGAATGATTGGTTTATTGTATCACTAATCGCCCCGTTCAAATGAAGTGACCAGGATCCATAAGAATCATTCCCGGAGGCCATTTGTTGCGAAATAACAGGGGCTTTATCCAGAGATTTTTTTTCTGAAGAAGGTTTAACAGAGTCAGTATTTGATCCTGAATTGGAAAACTTCAGAGATGCAATAGCAGTAGCAGAGGTTATGGGACTCTTTCCATAATAAAAGACTACAGTATCATCATCTGTCACTTTTTTTATGTTGAGTCCTTCAGTCTCCGGATTTGCATAATCATTAAGGACAACACCATTTATTTCGCATACCCAGGTGTTGCCAGATCCTTTATTGTATTCATACGAACCAATTCCATCAAGAAGCAGTATACCTTTATCCTGATATTTCTTATCAGAAACTTTCAATGAAAGATCTGGTACTGAAGCAAGGAGACCCAGAGGGGTGTTATCTGCAATATCATACGTTTTATTGGATACATATGAGGTAATTCCAACCGGGTTGTCAGAAATGACAAATGGTCCGTCATATAGAATTTCACTGCTGCTGACACTTACAGGTATCAGAAGGAGTGAAATTAGTAAGATTAAATTAATACAATTAATATTTAATTTTTTACAACAATCTAACATTTTGATTTACTCCCCATTACACCATTTAATCTTCCAAATACCTTCTAGAATTGAATGTGTTAACATAAATCATATGCGAAATGTAATTGTAAATTGATTGTTATACCAATTGATTACCAATTGCAAGGAATAATAGTACAGTAAAGTTACCTAAATTAACAATTCAGATTTAGATTCTTATCAAAGAAAATAAAGGATCTACAGTAATCCTAATTTTTACCATAGATGCATCACAAAATTCAACTAATTCAGGCATATTTGAATTTGGATTCATGCTTCTTATATCACTGACTCATATTCTGCTGATAAACCTAATTGTAACACTATAGATATCATCGAAAGCCAGAAGGTTTCCTGCTGAATATAGTTGTTGTGATTGATTGTGAATAAAGCGAAATCCGAGAAATTATAGCAATGTGGTATTTATTAAATACACCAGTACATTCAAAAAAGATTAGAAATACTCCAATTCAGAGTATTTCATTGAACATAATTACTCGGTAAATATATTCTTGTAGATTGAGTCGGTTCCAGTTGCTTCAAGCCGTGCACGCTCTGTTTTCTCCTCTGCAAGTGCATGGATTGGCGGAGTCATGTCTTTTCCCGGAACATGTCCGAACATCTTCTCGATCTCTACCTGCTGAGCGTGCATAAAGAGTGCATTTCTGATATCCATTGCACAGAATTCTTCACACTGACCACAGTTGATACAGGAATCTGAGATATGAGCAAATCTGATCAGATGGAACATGAAGCCTGGAGGAACCTGACCCGGAGTGATGTACCAGGATTTCTTGGTAGAACACTCAACAAAGTAGCAGATCGGACAGTTATCGATACATGAAAAGCACTTGATACATTTTGAGCTCTCATGCATGATCGTCTTCAACCGGTCCTTACCGGATCCAAGAGCTTCAAAGTCCAGGTGTCTCCACTCGTCACCGAGTTTAAGCATTGCCTTCTCGGCTTTTCCCCTGATTTCAATACCCTTTGGATCAGGAGTTGCAGTTTCGATTGCACTACCGGACTGGGCAGCTGATGCCAGGTTTGCACCCTTCTCTGAGCAGAAGTCAATAAAAGTTGCCTTTCCTGCCTTGTCACCCATATCTATCCTGTTACCACATGCAAGATCTACTCCGCGTGGAACTTTCATCTTACAGCGACGATAGTTGGATCTCCGTCCGTATTCTTCTTCTTCAAGTTCATCGACCTTGATGCCCTTGTGTCCGCCTTCGTACTCGATGATGAACTGACCCTTGTTGGTCTCTTCTTTGTGTACCAGGTTCGGGTCGACACCAAACTTCTCATAGATCATCTTCCTTGCTGCAACCAGGCTGACTGATCATCCGCAGTTGACACCAATCATGATGACATTATCAAGATTGATCTATTCCTCTTTGCGAGCTCGTAGAAAGCCATGACAGCACAGCCTTTGCAGGTGACTGCGATCTTCATGTTATTGACACCGTCAAAGTACTTCTTCAGGATCTTTGGAAGAAGCAGCGTTCCACAATGTAGTGAACCTGCCATGGATGCTATTTCTGCCGGATCGGTAATGAATGCAGGAACTGCATCATACACATCCTATCCCTTCTTTATTGCGAAAACTGCATCAACAGTTTTGCTCTCAAGAGCATGCTTCAGGAGTGCAGTAACGGCTCTACCACACTCTCCTTTCTTTATGATATCTGCATCTTTTGCCCATGCATAGAGTATATCGCCGTTTGGTACCATCTTCAGGCCTCCTGGATCTTCTCAATTTTTACAGCAAAAGCTTTTTACTCATGAATCTTAGCGATTAAGTCAAGGGCATTGATAGTAAGCATATTTGCTGCACATTCCACAAGGTGGAACAGGATAAACATGACATCCTTCTTGATGGTGTCAGTGACACGAGATGTAATCTGGATCTCTCCAGGGCGACTGATTGCTTTACCATTTCACCGCTTTTAGTGACTTGAGCCTTGGCATCTTCATCATTGATCTCAACCCATCCGATAGGCTCTTCTCGTTCAAGATTTTCAGACCTGCGGGTCATGGTTCCGGTGTGCCAGTACTAGATGCACCGAACGGTAGTCAGCAGAAGGGGGAATTCTGCATCAGGTCTCTCAGTCTAATATTTAACCGAGATTCCTGACATGATTCCTTTTCCATTAGGTGTTCCAAAGCGCTCAATGGAAGTACCAGAGTTCCCGGGTGTTTAGTGGTCGGGCATGGCCAGTGGAGTGCTTCAGGTTTTTGAGATGCTCGTTGGTCATTCCCCCATAAGACGGAGTGAGTGTTGACATCTCAGTGAAGATTTCTTCTGAGCTCTTCCACGGGAACTGCCTACATATCCCATCTTTGCTGCAAAATCAGCGATAATCTCCCAGTATCCCCTTGCTTCTCCAGGTGGATTCTAAGCCTTTCTCCACATCTGGACACGACGTTCGGTATGAATGAATAATAAAAAATTTATTTAAACGCAAAATGGAAACAAAATCATCAAATTAGCACGATTATTTCATATAATTTCTTTTGATTTCTGGGAAATCGGAAACCCATGATCTATTAGACTTATTGAGTATGGAGTTTCTTCCAAAAAACCTAGAGTTATTTATCTTCTCGGACGAAGAATAGTTAAATCAAGAGTAAATTCTTTCCTATTCTTTGCAAATATCGATTCAGCAAAGAAGTATATTGACATAACAATACAGGCTAAAGAAGCTATAAGAGTCGGAAGAGTTTTCTCATTATTAGTCGCCCCTATCAGAGAGCCAATAAGATACAATCCAACAAAAACTAGTGTAAATCCATTAAACAAGTACACAAGCCATTCATATTGCTCGACTGACCTGACTTCTTCAACCATCCTGTTTCATAATTAGCAATATCTTTTAGATTAAGATACTGGTTTTACAATAATATTCGTATAAAAGTATCAGTAAAAGAGTCAATCGAATTAGGGAACAATAGCAGCGTAAAGGTTCTCCCGAGGACTCGCGTACCTCAGTACTGGCCCCTACGTGAGGTGTCTTAACTTCCGGGTTCGGAAAGAGACCGGGTGTGACACACCTGCTGTGGCCGCTATTGAGAGCCAAGGTCCGGATTTGAACCGGAGTATAGTTGATCTGCAGTCAACCGCGTGGCCGCTCCGCCACCTTGGCCGGCTTGAGTTAATCAAGGCTGTGTATTGGAAATTGCTACGTTTAAGATTTCGTCTGGGTTTGAAGAACTGGAAGATAAAGACAGTTAGTAATCGCGGACTGAACACGTCGTTGCCTTCGTGCGT